>JBGOVA010000031.1:0-25059 GCA_041477875.1 Micropepsaceae bacterium
AGAGCAGACCCACAAGCTTCCGCTTGTCGAAGAGGGCGACCTGCTTGCGCTCAATAGTCTGGTCGACGAGCAGCATTTCACCGAACCGCCGCCGCGCTTCTCGGAAGCATCCCTCGTCAAGAAGCTCGAAGAACTCGGCATCGGCCGCCCGTCGACCTACGCCTCGATCCTGCAGGTGCTGCGCGACCGCGCCTATGTGCGCATGGACAAATCGCGCTTCATGCCGGAGGACAAGGGCCGCCTCGTCACCGCGTTCCTGACGAATTTCTTCCGCCACTACGTCGAATACGACTTCACGGCCGATCTCGAGGACCAGCTCGATCTCGTCTCGGACGGCAAACTGAAGTGGAAGGAACTCCTGCGCAATTTCTGGAAGGACTTCCACGCCGCGATCAAGGACATCGGCGACTTGCGCATCACGCAAGTTCTCGACACGCTGAACGAAGTTTTGGGCCCGCACATCTTCCCGCCCACCGCCGACGGCAGCGACCCGCGCAAATGCCCGTCCTGCGCAACGGGCCAACTGGGCCTGAGGCTCGGCAAGTTCGGCGCCTTCATCGGCTGCTCGAACTACAAGGGCGAAGGCGACGAGAAGTGCAGCTACACGCGCCCGCTCGCCGGCAACGGCGACGGCAACGGCGCCATGGAAACGCGCGCGCTGGGCATCGATCCGGAAACCGGATTGAGCGTAACGATCCGCGCCGGCCGCTTCGGCCCTTACCTCCAGCTTGGCGAAACGAGCAAGGAAAAGGACGCCGAAAAGCCGAAACGCGCCAGCATCCCGAAAGGCATCGACCGCGCCGCGCTGACGCTGGAACAGGCGTTGCGGCTGCTCTCGCTCCCGCGCGAGGTCGGCATCCATCCCGAAAGCGGTCACCCGATCGAGGCGAACTTCGGTCGCTTCGGACCCTACATCAGGCACGATGGCGTCTACGCCAATCTCGAAAGCGACGAAGACGTCTTCACCATCGGCCTCAACCACGCCGTGACCGTGCTCGCCGAAAAGAAGGCAAACCCTCGCCGGCGCTTCAACGAACCGAAGGCGCTCAAGGAACTGGGCGCGCATCCGGAATCGAAGGCGATGGTCAAGGTGATGAGCGGCCGCTATGGCCCCTACGTCACCGACGGCGAGACGAACGCCACACTGCCGAAAGGCACCGATCCGGCGACGACGACGCTCGACGCGGCCGTCGAACTCTTGCGCGTGCGCGCCGAAATGGGCGGCGGCAAGAAAGCGAAGAAGAAGCCCGCCAAAGCCGCGAAGGCGCCCAAAGCGAACGGCGCGGCCAAGGCAGAAACCAAACCAGCGAAACCGGAAGCGAAAGCGCCGAAAACCGAGACCAAAGACAAACCCAAACCGGCGCCGGTGCCCAAGAAGGTACCCGCCAAAAAGAAAGAACTTGAAGAGACGTGAATAAAAAACAGCGCGAACCGCGAGAGCCAAAAAACCGCGGATCGACACCAACGCGCGAAGATTTGCTAGCCTATCTCAGCGAACATCCCGCCGCCACCAAACGAGACGTGGCGCGCCATTTCGACATCAAAGGCAACGACAAAGTCGCGCTCAAGCGCAGCTTGCGCGAACTCATGGATGAGGGCGACGTCAAGCGCGGCCGCGGCCGCAAGCTGCTGCGCACCGGCGATCTGCCCGAAGTCACCGTCGTCGAGATCGTCGAACGCGACGCCGACGGCGAGATGCTCTGTCGCCCGACGCACTGGGACACAGACGCCCCGCCGCCGCGCATCATGCTGGCACCCGGCGCCGACGCCGGCGTCGAAGGCGGCGCGCTCGGCATCGGCGAACGCTTCCTCGCAAGATTGAAGCGCACGGCCGAAGGCTACGAAGCGCGCATCATCAAACGCCTCGGCATGAGCGCCCATAAGGCGCTCGGTGTCTTCCGCAAACTCGGCCGCCACGGCCGCATCGAACCCGTCGACCGCAAAGCGCGCCACGACTTCATAGTGGTCGAAGGCGACACCGGCGGCGCGATCGACGGCGAACTCGTCGTCGCCGAACCATTGGCCGGGCGCGAGATGGGCCAGCCCCGCGCGCGCATCAAAGAGCGCCTCGGCCGCATGTCGGAACCCAAGACGATCAGCCTGATCGCCGTCCACGCGCACGGCATCCCCGATCATTTTCCGGACACCGTCGTCGACGAAGCCGAGCGCGCGAAAGCCGCAACCCTCGAAGGCGGCCGCGTCGATCTGCGCAAAGTGCCGCTGGTCACCATCGACCCGCCCGACGCGCGCGATCACGACGACGCCGTGTGGGCCGCCCCCGACGACGACCCGCAGAACAAGGGCGGCTTCAAAGCCGTCGTCGCCATCGCCGACGTCGCCTTCTATGTGCGTCCCAACGCGGCGCTCGACCGCGAAGCGGCGAAGCGCGGCAACTCGGTCTACTTCCCCGACCGCGTCGTGCCGATGCTGCCCGAGCGCCTGTCGGCCGACCTGTGTTCGCTGAAGGAGAAGGTCGACCGCGCCATCATCGCCTGCCACATGACGTTCGACGCCAACGGCAAACAGAAGAGCCACCGCTTCGAACGCGCCCTTATGCGCTCCGCCGCGCGCCTTTCCTACAACGAGGTGCAAGACGCGCTCGACGGCAACCCGAACGACAAAACCGGGCCGCTCATTCAACCGATCCTGAAACCTCTCGAAGCTTGCTACCGCGCACTTGTGAAGGCGCGCACGAAGCGCAGCCCGCTCGACCTCGACCTGCCTGAGCGCAAGATCGAACTTGGCGCGGACGGCCGCGTGAAGTCGATCGCACTGCGCGAGCGCTACGACGCACACAAGCTGATCGAAGAATTCATGATCCAGGCGAACGTCGCGGCCGCCGAAGCGCTCGAGGCCAAGCGCTCGCCCCTCGTCTTCCGCATCCACGCCCCACCTTCGGCCGAGAAGCTCCACGCCCTTAGCGACTTCCTGAGCACGCTGAACATCACCCTGCCGAAGGGTCAGACGGTCACGACCGCGATGCTCGACCGGGTGCTGGCGCAGGCCAAGAACACGCCGAACGCCGATCTCGTGAACGTCGTGATGCTGCGCTCGCAGTCCCAAGCCGAGTACAGCCCCGACAACATCGGCCATTTCGGCCTGGCGCTGCATCGTTACGCCCACTTCACCTCACCGATCAGGCGTTACGCCGACTTGGTCGTCCACCGCGCCCTGATCCGCACGTTCAAGCTGGGCCAAGGCGGCTTGACCGACACGGAAATCGACCACCTGACGCGCACGTCCGAAGACATCTCCGCCTTCGAACGCCGCGCGATGGCGGCCGAGCGCGATTCGACCGACCGCTACATCGCAGCCTTCATGTCCGACCGCGTGGGCGCCGAATTCGCCGGCAAGATCTCGGGCGTCACCCGCTTCGGCCTCTTCGTGCGCCTCGCTGAAACCGGCGCCGACGGCTTGATCCCCGTGCGCTCGCTCGGCCGCGAATTCTTCAACCACGATGAGCGCTCTCACGCCCTCGTCGGCGAGCGCTCCGGCCTCACCTTCCGCCTCGGCGACAGAGTGCGGGTGCGCCTGGAGGAAGCAACGCCGCTCACCGGCGGCCTCCGCTTCGAACTCGTCGAAGGCGGCAAACCCGGTTCGCCGTCGCGCGGTACGCGCGGACCGAAGAAGGACTTCAGGCGGCGCGATCGACGCCGCTAACTCCACAGCCGTGGGTAAAGAAATTCTTGCACTACGGTTCGGCAACCATTACTTGCTACGATTCTAACGACGCGTAACGCACGTGCCGCTGGCCCTGGGCCGTCTCGCCCTGCAGGTTTATGCAACGACGGAAGCGTCCTTTTTGATCAAGCCGGTTTAGAGCCGGGTCATTAAGGGTGTTGACGATGTTTGCCACGAACCGGGGCGCGGCTGCCCGCTCCCGTCAATTCGATTCCCGTAAGACCCGCGACGCCGCGCACAGCGTGGCGCTGAAGAAGCTCGCCGCCGTCGCGCGCACGACCGACTTGCCGGCAGAACGCGGCGGCCTGCCGCCGCGCATCGCGCGCTATCTGGAGACGGCGAACCTGCCCTCGCCCTGCCTCGTCGTCGACGTCGAGATGGTAGCGCACTTCTATCTTGAGCTCGCCGACACCCTGCCGGCCGCGCGCGTCTTCTACGCCGTGAAGGCGAACCCGGCCTACGAAATTGTCTCGCGCCTCGCGGGCCTCGGCTCCAACTTCGACACGGCAAGCCTCGGCGAGATCGACCTCTGCCTCGCCCACGGCGTGGCGCCCGAGCGCATCTCCTTCGGCAACACGATCAAGAAGCAGAAAGACATCGCGGCCGCCTTCGCGCACGGCGTCAGCATGTTCGCCTTCGACAGCGAAGCGGAACTGCAAAAACTCGCCGAGAGCGCACCGGGCGCGAAGGTGTTCTGCCGCATCCTCGTCGACTGCGGCGGCGCCGAATGGCCGCTTTCGCGCAAGTTCGGCTGCGAGACGCACATGGCCGCCGACCTGCTGGTGCGCGCCAAGGCCTTGGGCCTCGACCCCTGCGGCATCTCCTTCCACGTCGGCTCGCAGCAGACCGACCTCGCGCAGTTCGACAAAGCCATCGCCCAAGGCGCGGCCCTCTTCGCCGACGTCGCCGCGCGCGGTGTCACCTTGCGCATGATCAACATCGGCGGCGGCTTCCCCTCGCGCTACAACCGCGAAGTCCCTCCGATGCAAGCCTATGGCGACGCGATCCGCGCTTCGATCGCGCGCCGTTTCCCGAAAAACGCACCCGAAGTGATCGTCGAGCCCGGCCGCTGCATCGTCGGCGATGCCGGCGTGATCCAAAGCGAAGTCGTGCTCGTCGCCCACAAAGGCGGCGAAGACGCACGCCGATGGGTCTATCTCGACGTGGGCAAATTCCATGGCCTCGCCGAAACCATGGACGAGGCGATCAAGTATCGCCTGCTGACGCCGCATGACGGCGCCGAAAGCGCGCCGGTCGTTCTCGCCGGCCCGACCTGCGACAGCGCCGACATCCTCTACGAGAAGACGGACTACCGCCTGCCGCTCGCCCTCAAAGCGGGCGACAAGGTCGTGATCCTCTCGACCGGCGCCTACACGACGACCTACTCCAGCATTGCCTTCAACGGCATGCCACCACTCGCGAGCGTGTGCATCTGATCTCCGGGACTATTCGGCGGCGCGCAGCAGCGATGCACGCGTGTCCGCTCGCGCCGGCTGTTCGTGCCGTCCGCGACGCCCACCACATCAGCGCCGGAAGTTCGTGCCGAACCCGAACCTCGAACCCGAAACGTCGAAATACTGGGAAGCGGGCGCCGGCCTTTCATTCAACGACGTGGTCGCGACCGGTGACACGCTGCGCTTCAAGGGTTCCTATTGGCACCAAGACGTCGACGATTTCATCAACCTCGTGGTCGCCGTGACCTTCCCGCCGTCGTGCTTCTTCGGTCCGCGCGCGCCCTGCAACGCAGGCACGGCGACCGCGGACAATGTCGACGCCGTACTCGAAGGCACCGAAATCGAGGCGCGCTATGATGCGAGCCGCGTCCGCGTTCAGCTGGGCTACGGCACGGTCGAGGGCCGCGAGCGCGATGCGCCGTTCGATCTGACCTCTCTACCGCCCGATCGCGTCAACGCGTCATTCACCTTGAAGCTGCCTGAGATCGACGGCCGCATCGGCGCAGGCGCGGAGTTCGCCGATGATTTCCGCAAAGCCTACAACCCCGCAACCAGCGATCCTTCGACCGAGTGTGCGACGGCTATGCGACGCTGGATCTGTTTGCGACCTGGGAACCCGGCGATGACGTCCTGAGCGGCGCGCTGACGGGCCTGCGCCTCGACGCAAGAATCGACAACGTCACCGACGAAGACTACGAGCGCTCGTTTGAGGGCGTCGGCGAACCCGGCCGCAGCTTCAAATTCACCCTGGCCTACACGCTTGCCTTCGGGAACAAGCCTATCGTCATTTTGCGGGCGCGTCTGCCGCCAAACGATTGATGTATTTCTCGAGTTCGCTCGGCGCGCTCGGCCGCACGCGCTTGGCCAGGGCACCCAACGAGCGCGACAGAAAGTCGGTCGCCGTCAGCGTTGCGTATTGAACGGTGCCGATGAAGGTTCGTTTGAAGAGATAGTAGTGGCGGATCTGCCGCCGATCGTTCGTCGTCCGCAGCTTGAACAAATTGATGTCCGGCATGAAATCGAGGCAATCGACCGCAAGCTTCATCCGCTCGAAATCGCGTAGCACCTGAAAGAACAGCACGCTGCCGATCTGGCGCTCCGCCCACACCGGGTCATATCCGGTTTGCTTCATCGTCGCGGTCCGGCCGCAAACGAAACCGTAGCGAAACGCCGCCGGCTCGCCGTTGATGTAGAGGATGTAGCCCAAGAACCCGCCGCGCGCGACCGCAAAGCGGATCGTGCGCTCGACCGCCCCGCCCAGCGATATGCCGAGGCCCAAGTCCTTCTTCTGATAGGTTTTGTCCGAAATACGGATGCTGTCGCGGAGGAAAACCTCGACCTCGCCGGGCGTCCGAAAGCATGTGATCTCGCATTTGAGCGCCGGATCGGAAAGCAGAAGCTTCGAATTGCGCTGAAGCTCCTTGCCGCTCTTCTTGCCGATCGAAGCGAGATATTTGTCGACGCTGCCTTCCCAGCGAATGCGGCAATGCTGGCTCTCCTTGCCCCACGCCAAGACGTGGAAATGGCGGCGCAGGGCGCTCGATGGATCGACGAGCTGTCTGTGAAGCTCGGACTCGATCGGAACAGCGCCGGCAAACACGACGCCGCTGTTCGGCATCGCCGCTGCGAGCTGCGTGAAACATGCCCCGATCGACCGCTCGCCGTCGCCGTGCACGGAGGTGACGCCTTGGTAGAGCTTGAACTGCCGGACCTTGCGCTTGAAAAACTCGAAACCGCCCAGCGCGTAGATCAGCGGCGCATTCGAAACGATGAACGACGCGAGGCCGGCGACTTTCCCTTCGTCCCAATCCGCAAGTACGAGCAACGCGTTGTGCGGCCAGCCGTGCGCGGCCGCGATCCATTCGACGTCGTGATTCATGTCGAGCGCGGGCAGCGTTGCGCGCGCCGCGTTCGCGAAAACCCGAAACGCAGCCTCGTCCGCGAAGGCCTCGGGCCGCCAACCCGTCACGTTCAGCCGCTCCTGCTCGAAAAGCGGCGCCGCAACCGCTCGCTCAAATTCGTGCGGTCAGCCAACGTCTTCAGGCCTCTGACCGCTCCATCGAGCAGCGTGATCGCGGCAAAGAGCGCGGAGCCGCCGAGGTCCTTCTTGAAGAGATAGAAATTCTGGATCCGCTCCTTGCGGTTCGTTGTCCGGAGTTTGAAGTCCGTCACGCCCGGCAGGCAATCGATGGTTTTAACGCGAATGTTCAATCGCTCGACATCTTCGAGAACGTGGAAAAACAGAACGCTGCCCGCCTGATGCTGCGAGAACGCCGGATCGTAACCCATCTGCACCACGAAGAACGTCTCGCCGAAAATGAAGCCGTAGTGAAACGCCGCCGGCTCGCCACGCAAGTACAGGATGTGGCCGAGGAAGCCCTGACGCTCGGCCGCGAACCGGAATCGCTTTTCGGTCGCCCCGCCGCGCGCCAGGCCGAGCCCGAAGAGCTTCTTCTGATACGTCTTGTCCGAGATCTTCATCCCGTCGTCGAGAAAGCGCGAGATCTCGTCGGCCGACCTGAATCTCTCGATCTTCGGCTTCAGCTCGTCGTTCGCGAACAGCTTCTTCGAATAGCGCTTCAAGTTACGCCGGCTGTCGGGGCCGAGCGACGCGAGGTAGGCTTCCAGCGTCCCCTGCCATTCGATCTTGCAGTGCCAGTTTTCCTCGCCCCATTTCAGGACATGAAATCGCTTGCGAAGCGGACTGTCGCTTGCGGTCAGCAGCGAATGGAACTCGCCCTCGCATGCAACCGCACCCGCGAACGCGACGGCGCCGGCCGGCATGTTGTCGGCAAGCTGTTCCATCGCGCGCACCATCGCGTCGCGCCGATCGGCCCTGATGGTGATCGGGCCTTGGAACACTTGAAATTCGCGAATTTTTTTCTTGAGCAGCACCGCGCTACCCGCCGTGTATTTGATCTCGCCCACGGAAACGCGAACCGGCAGAAGACCGACGAGATCGTCCCCCGTCCGATCGGCCAATGTGACAATCGCGTCATGGCCGTCGGACTTGCGCCCTGCCTCCAGCCATTCGACATCGTGATTGAACTCCAAAATCGGCAGCCGCTGGCGCGCCGATGCCGCAAACGCCTTACGTTCCCCATCGTCCGAAAACTCCTGCACGCGCCATCGCGGCGGCCCGGCCGCGGCACATCGTGCATCGGTGTTCGAATCTTGCATTTGTGGTCTCAACGGCCGATCGCTCGGGCCGCAGGTAACGTGGCGGAAGGCACGCAATCAAGGGAGCAACAGCATGCAGTGATTGCGTCTTACTATGTGACGGAGATCATTGAAAATCCTAACGGAACACGCTAACCGAACGAGGTCTGAGACCCTTTTCGTGTCGGCCGCAGGCAACGTCGATTTCAGGCCGCTTTAGCTTAATTGGTAGAGCACGGGATCGTGGATCCTGGGGCCCTTGGTTCGAATCCGGGGAGGCGGCACCATTAACTCCACCACAAGTAGTCCTCGCGCAGCCCTGTCATTAATTGTTGATGTGAAAACCATCTGCATTGCTGGACTCGTTGCGGGACGTATGGTCCCCTCCGCCGCGCTGAGGCAAGGTACCCTTGGGGGAGGGCTCATGACCAACGCTGCCGCTCGATGCGTCACGCCGGATCGCCGGCCTCCACCGCTCGGTCCGAGTTGATCCGTTCTGAACCGTCCGCCGCACGTCGCCGTGGGCGCACGCGTTCATCCGCGGAATCATAGCGATGTCACTGGCCATGCCGACCCAGACTGCCGGAGCTATTCGACTGAAAGCGCGGACGCCCTCATCGTCGCAACCGATGAAGGGCGCGTTCGCGTTCGAACTGATTCAAGCTGACGAGGCGCGCGATTGGGCTGCTCGCGGCGTCGGCAAGGCGGTCTGGACCAAGCTCTACGAAGATTGCCCGTGGAGCACCGCGTTCCTGAGCCCCGGTTATTTCGACGTCTGGTGCCGCCACTATTCCAAAGTCTGGTCGCCCCTTCTGATCGTCGCGCGGCGCGTCGACGGCACGGTCGCGGGTATCATGCCACTGGCGATGCGGCGCGGCCTCATCACCGGAGCCGGCGCGCATCAAGCCGAATACCACGGCTGGGTCAGCAGCGCCCAGGACGCCGAGGCGTTCCTTTCCGGCGCGCTCGCCACGATCGCCGAAGCGCTGCCCGGTCACGCCCTGCGCTTGCGCTATCTGCCGCCGGCGCTGCCCAGCGATATCTTGATCCGCCTGGAGCAGACCAACCCGCGCATAGAACTCTTTCGTCACGTCTCCCACGAGTTCGCGATCGATCGCCGAAAAATCGCCGAAACGCGCAAGAAAAAAGGCAACAAGAGCAAGCTCAACCGCCTGACGCGCTTGGGCGAACTCAGCTTTCGCAGGCTGGACGCGCAGGCGCTGGCGTCTCAAATGGATCGCGTGGCCGCGATGTACGATTTCCGCCAAGGCGCGCGCAACGGCGTATGCCCGTTCTTGGACGACCCGCAAAAGCGCGCTTTCCACCTTGATTGGATCAAGGCCTTGCCCGAGCAGATGCATGCCACGGGCATGTTCCTGAACGACCGGATGATCTCGGCGCTGTTGCTCGTGACGAGCGGGAACGACACGCATCTGGCAATCTCGGCGCACGCGCCCGAGCTTGCCGAGCACTCGCCGAACAAGCTTCACATCTACGAAGCCGCGCTGGCGCTGGCGGATGAGGGCCGATCAGTGCTCGACCTGACGCCCGGCGACGACGCGTGGAAAGAGCGCTTCTCGACAAGCCGCAGAGTGATCTTCGAACTCGTCATGCACGCGAGCCTTCAGCGCGCTGGTGTCGCGCGGACGCGCAGGGCCGCCAAGGAACTCGCCCGGCGCGCCCTCGCCCGCGTCGGTCTTTCGAAACAGCTGGTCGCGAGCAGGGTTCGCGCCCTGGCTGCTGCGGCAGGAAGAGCGGTCAACGTCGTTGCGCGCGTGCCCCCGCGCGAGGAGGTCTATCATCTGGACCTTGCGCGGGTCGATGTCGTCAAGCCCGACGCCGGCGTATCGCGCGACGATCTCGATGCGCTGATGCGGTGGGGCCCGGCCCTGACGGGGCAGCGCCGCCAGCCCTTCCTGCACCAAGCGCTGCACCGGATCGAGTCCGGCGACAGGTGCTACACGATGCGGACGCCCGCCGGCCTTGCCGGCCTCGGCTGGCTATCGGCGCGCGCGCCGACCCACACCGCGGCCGACGCCCCGCCCAACGGGCATCGCGCGACGCTCCACGATTTCGCGCTCGCAAACGGAGCCGACAGACCGGCAAATCTGCGTGCGCTGATCGTGGGAATGCTCCACGATCTGATGGCGAATGGCGCTCGGCACGAAATCTTCGCCACCGTTTCGCCCCGCGACGCAAGCGCGCGCGCGACGCTCGCCCAACTGGGCTTTCACGCGCTGACCCGTGCGCAAGCCTGAGGAAACGACACGTGGTCTCGACGCGAGCGATCGTCCCAACCCCGCCGCAACCCTCGCCGCGCACATCAAATTGAGCCCGCAGGCCGCCGCGCAGTTCGAGATCACACCCGAGACGACCGCCAAGGCGCTGGCGGCCGACTACAAGAACAACCTCTATTGAACCGTGCCTTAGCTCGACGTGGCGATCGCGAGCTTGCGGCGCATCTCTTCGGTGCGCTTGGGGCCTTGGCGGGTTTCATGCAGACATTGCGACAGCAGCGCCACTGAGCCTGCGCCGCCGGCGCCAAGCCAGCTCTTGCAAGGCACGGCGGTCGCCACCGGCGCGGCCTCCAGCGGCCGTGCAGGCGCCTCGTAGCGCACGCAATCGACGAGCGGTTCGTGCAGGCACGCGTCCGCAGTCGTCTCCACCGGCCGGTCGTAGATCGCCAGGCCGAAAGCAAGGCAAATCACGGCTCCAATGGTGACGCCGGCAACAATCGCAATCGCACGTTTAACCATGGTCGCCCCTCACGCTGTGCCGATCCGGGCCAATTCGAAACCCAGAATCCGCCGCTGAAGGAGAGGCTGCAGGCGCCGTGCCGACCTTGCAGGCCGATGAATTCGCGGTAACGCAGTCGCTTTGTGCGTCCGCCGATACAATGCGACGCTGGCGCGCGCACGCCATCGCGCTTAACCTTATGCGCGATGCCAAGGGGTGATGTCATGATCTTCAAGACCATTGCCGCCGCGCTGGGCGTGGCTTGCTTCTTCGTCTTGCCGGCCGCGTACGCGTTCGACATCGTCACCGACAACAGCGGCTTTGCGCCGCCGGTGTTCTTCGCCAGCGATCCTGGCGCGGACGACGCCGACGCCGCGCCCGTGGGCAATCCCTTCATCACCGCGCTCGGACCCTACGAGTACCGCACCCCCGCCGACGCGTTCGACGAGGGCTTCTCCTACTCGGGTTACGCGTTCGAAGACGAGAAGCTCGCCGATCACTCGGGCGATGCGAAGGCCGCGCAAGAGGCGCCGGCCGCACCGAAACCCGCGATCGCAAAGCTCCGGGCGGCAGAGGCACCACGCTGAGTCTCAAGCCGGCGCGGGCCGCCGCAGCAGTGCGGTGAGCGCGAAAACGCTCACCAGCGCAACAACGATCGTCGCACCGGTCGGCAAGTCGAAGAGGGACGACGCGACGAGTCCGCCCGCATAACCGACCACGCCGACCGTATAGCCCACGCCCAAGCGCCAAGACTCCGGAAAAAGCCGCGCCGCAAGCGCCGGCACGATCAGACTCGCGAACACGAGATAGATGCCGACGAGCTGCACCGATTGCGTCACGACCAGCGCGAACAGGACATAGAACCCGAGTTGCCCCAGCCGCGTGCGGAACGCGAACCAGATGAGAAGTGCCGCGGCATAGAGCAGCGCCACCGGCTCAAGCGCCGGCAGCGACACCCAAAGGATCTGACCGACCAGCAAATCCTTCAAGTGTTCCCCGCCGTGCGGATTATTGGCGAGCACCAGAAGCTCGACGCACGCCGCCAGCACGAAGAGAACGCCGATCAAGGCCTCCTGCACGTCGGGCCATTTGCGTTCAGTCCACGTCAACAGCAGCGAACCGAGGAGCGCCGCGCCGACCGCTGCGGCCTGCACGCGCCAGCCTTGCGGCTCGAAGCCAAGTCCGCCCGCGATCGTGACGCCGAGCCCCGCGACCTGCGCGATCGCGAGGTCGATGAACACGATGCCGCGCGACAGCACCTGCTGGCCGAGCGGCACATGGGTCGAAAGCACGAGGAGGCCCGCGACGAACGCGGGCCCCAGAATGCTGAATTCAAGTTCGCCCAGGTTCACGGTTTCACCGCGTCCTTCAAGCGCTTGATCGTGTCGTCGTAGAGCGAGAACAGGTCCTTCGCTTCGTCCGTGCCGCCGACGGTGAAGGGCAGGACGATGGCGGGAATCTTCGCGCGCTCGGCGATGAATTCGGACGGGCGGCCGTCCTGATAGGCCGCGCGGATCACCATCTTCGCGGGCTGGCGTCCAAGCGTTTCGAGCACCTGCGCCAGATAGCCGCTCGACGCCGGCACGCTGGGCTTCGGTTCCAGAATGACGACCTGTTTCAACCCGAGCCAATTGAACATGTAGACCCAGCCCGCGTGCTGGACCGCGATCGGCGTGCCCTTGAGCGACGCCGCCTCCGCCGTCCATTTCGCCATCGCCGCAGTCCAGCGCTTGGCGAAATCGGCATAGCGCGCCGCATAGATCGCGGCGTTCGCCGGATCGAGTTCCGCAAACCGCTCGGACAACGGTTTGGCGACGATTAGGATGTTGCGCGGATCGGTCTGGATGTGCGGGTTGCCGGCCGCATGCACGTCTCCGTCGGCGCGGTCGAGCCGCGTGGGCACTTCGAGCAGCTGCACGAAACTCGACGCTTCAAAGAGTCCGGGCTGCCCCGGCTGCAGTTTCGGATTTGCCGATTGTTGGGCGATCATCGGCAGCCAGCCGATTTCGAGTTCGGCGCCCGTGCAGACCGCGACGTCCGCGCCGCGCGCCTTGGCGATGAGACTGGGCCGCGCCTGGATCTGGTGCGGATCTTGGGCGCCCGTCGTCGCCGAATAGACCGAAACCTTATCGCCGCCGATCTCGCCGGCCAGAGCACCCCACTCGGGCTCGCAGGCGAAGACGCTGAGTTCGGCATGGGCGCTGCTCGCGAAAGCAACGCTCGCCACGAAAGTCGCGAAGAAAAGTTTGTGCATGACTGTGTTCCTCAAAAGCGATGCGCGCCGTGCGGTCCGATCGAGACCGTATAGGCGGCGATGATTTCGTTGTTGGTTTGAAGGTCGGCGTCGTCGAGCGTGTACTCGACGCGGAAACGTCCGAACTCGCTGGTGTCGTATTCGAGCATTCCCGACCACGAACGCGGCGTATGCCCCATGTCGTCGAGCGCGCTGCCCACGAGCAGCAACGGCGGAGCGTCCGTCTCCACTTCGGAATAGCGCACGCCAAAGCGCCACCGCGGCATGAATTGGTAGACGCCCTGCACGTAGAAACCGGTGCGGGCGTAGTCGACCGGAACCCCGTTGAACGTGCCGTCCTCGTGCCCGAAGAAATACTCGCCGTTCACGACCAGATTGGTGACCGTCGCATTTCCGTTCGGCGCCCATTTGTAGACGAGGCTTGCGATGCCGAGCCCGTCGCTGCCCGTGAACACATCCCCGCCGGTGTCGCGGTCCAGCGCCTTGGTGTGAAGGAACGACAGGCCGGCCAGGAAACTCGACGAGTCGTCGATGTCGCCGCCCGAATGGACGAAGGCGGCAATCGTGCCAGAGCCGTTGTCGTCGGCATTGCCCGCGGGAAAGCTGTCGCCGCGATACCATTCGGCCCCAAACTCAAGAAAGAAATCGGTCGGGGCAAGCCACCGCACTTCGATGCCGTCGTCGCCGTATTGATTGCCCAGCATGACGCGATAGGGCAAAGGCGCATCAACGAAATCCCAGGCGTGGGCGTGCTTCTCGTTCAGATAGCCTATCCCTGAGAAAAAGCGCCCAACCTTGGCCGTGAAGCCCCACGGCAGGCTCGTCGATTGGATATTGGCCTCTTCAACCGCGATCGAATCGTCGTTGCCGAGCGAGACGATCAGGTTGGCGAGAAAATAAGGGTCGACATTCGCCGTGATCGCGAGCTCCGATTCGCCAAGCGAAAAACCGCGGTCGGGCAAGCCCGCTTCGTCGCCGAGCACGAACCCCGGGACGCGCGCAAGCCCGGGATCGTCTTCGGATGCGGCATACGAGCCGTTCAAGATGACGGAGATCGCTGGGTTGAACGCGTTCGCGCTCGCCGGCGCGCGCGGCGCTGCCGGTGGTGGCGGCGGTGCAGCCTCGGCGACCGGTTGAACCACCGCCTGGGCGTCGGCCATTGCCGGCTGCGGGGCTGCATGCGCGGTCGCCGCATCGGATTTGTCGGCGCGCGCTTCGGCCTTCTTCAACCGCCGTTCCAACTCGCGGATTTTGCTTTCGTAGTCGCCTCGAAGCGCCTTCATCTCTTGCCGGATCGCGGCCAGATCTTCGTCGCCCGCCGCTTGCACCGGTGAAGCAGCCGAAGCCGCTACGCCGAGCGCGAACGCGCAGAGCACGGAATGCGATGTCCTCATGGGAACTCTCCAAATGTGTGTGTCTGACAGGGCACGCGCCCGCGCGAACGGCGGCCACGTGCGGTCCTGCGCTCAACGCCCCGCTCGGACCGATGCCGGTCCGTCAGGCGCGAGCGTCACTCGTGGGTGTGTGTCAGACGGAAGGAGGCGCGCGGCTTCGCCACGCGGCAGTGAAGCGCTCGACGACGATGCTTCGTTCGTCACGCTCAGGGACAAGTGTACTCAGCGACGGAACGCGCAGAATGGGCGCCGCAGAGGCGAACATCGCTCCCGCGACCGAAGCCGCGTGACAGATCGGACAGTTCGAGTGGTCGCGATTCGCCGGCGTCTGTTTGGAACCGGCCTTCGTCGCATCCGTTGTTGCAGCACCGGCATGCGACGCAACGGCTGCAAATTCCTGCCCCGCCCCACCCCAGTGCATGTGGCCTTGCGTGACGAAGCCCTGCACGATGAAGGCGGCAAGCACGACGTGCACGAGGGCGCGGTAGCCGCGCATATAGCGCACCGCTAGCATCAAAGACCGGACCGAACGCCCCTGCATCCGCGAAGGCTACACGCAGCAAATCGCGCACCGCAACCGCAAATCGGCGGGACTTCGGCCGATTCCGGACGCACGTTGCCGTGAAACAGCCGTCTGGCGACCGTGCGGACGACGGCGATAACGTGTCGTCAAGCCCTCCCGCAACGGGCTTAACCAACCAATATAGTGGCTGAAGTTCAGGCCCGAGTCCGGGTCATCAAACCGTCATGCGAAGGAGATGCGCATGTCCGATTCCAAACTGGCCATTCCTTCCAAGGAAAATCACCTTGCCGACACGGTCTCGGGCTGGCTGATGCTCGTGGTCGTCATCGCCCTGTTCCTCCTCGGCCTCTTTATGGTCCGCATACCGATCGTCGGTGTGCCGATCATGGTGGTCTCGGTCTTCCTGCTGATCGGCTTCCTCGTGCTCAAGCCGAACGAGGCGGCGGTGCTCACCCTCTTCGGCCGCTACATCTGCACGGTCAAGCGCGCGGGCTTCCACTGGGTGAACCCCTTCTACGCCAAGCAGAAGATGTCGCTGCGCGTGCGCAACTTCACGACGCCCACTCTCAAGGTGAACGACAAGGTCGGCAACCCGATCGACGTCGCCGCCGTCGTCGTCTGGCTGGTCAAGGACACGTCCCAGGCCGCCTTCGACGTCGACGACTTCGAGGGCTATATCAAGACGCAATGCGAGATGGCGTTGCGCGACGTCGTCTCGACCCACCCTTACGACGCGACGAAGGACGAGCACGTCTCGTTGCGCGGCAACACTGCCGCCGTCTCCGACCTTCTAAAGGAATCGCTGCAGCGTTCCGTCGCAGTCGCCGGCATCGAGGTCCTCGAAATGCGCATCACGCACCTGGCCTACGCGCCCGAGATCGCTTCGATCATGCTGCGCCGCCAACAGGCCGAAGCCTTGATCCAGGCGCGCGAAAAGATGGTCGACGGCGCGATCGGCATGGTCAAGATGGCGCTCGAACGCTTCCAAGCCGACGGCATCACCGACATGACCCCGGCGCAGCGCGCGGTGCTGGTTTCGAACATGATGCTGGTGCTGTTGAGCGACGAGGGCGCGCAGCCCGTGATCCCGGCAACGACGTCGTAGCGACGCGGAGGCGCCATTTGCCTCCGCCCCCGCGCCCGTGCTTCAACCTTTGCAATCCGCAATTGGTAAAAGCATGTCGCCACGTCCCGTCCGCCCGCGCCACGCCGCGTCGCTTGTGCTCACGCGCCGGCGCGACGGTGTCATCCAGATTCTCATGGGCCGCAGACCCGCGAAAGCCGTCTTCCCCGAAGCGTACGTCTTCCCCGGCGGCCGTGTAGACCCGAGCGACACGAACGTTACGCCAAGCGCCCCGATGAGCGCTGAGGCACTCGCCGAACTCTGCGCGCGAGGCGGCTGCACGCCCGCACTCGCCCGCGCGCTCGCCACCACCGCGATCCGCGAGACGTTCGAGGAAACCGGCCTCATTCTCGCGGGCGCGGGCGACGCCGGCCGTCGCGACGGTGCGTGGGAACACTTCGCGACGCTCGGCCTCGCGCCGGCGCACGACCGTTTGCGCTTCCTGGGCCGCGCCATCACGCCGGCCTCCGCGCCCGTGCGCTTCCACGCGCGCTTCTTCATGGCCGACGGCGACGGCGTGCAAGGCGAGATCCGGAGCAACGGCGAATTGTCGGCGCTCGCTTGGTATCCCCTCGCCGACGCCCTCGCCTTGCCCGCAATCGACGTGACGCAATTCATCCTGAAGGAACTCGCCGCCGCCGAACGCGGCCAACCGCGCGACGCCCCCTTCTTCCGCTATCGCCGCAACAAGCCTCTCGCCAAAGCAGCCGATGGCTGACGCCTTCGACGCATCCAAGCTCAGCGCGCGCGACCGCCGCTTGAGCCTCGGCGCCGTCTACGCCTGCATCTTCGCCAACGGCGTCGGCATGGGTCTGTCGCTGCCGCTACTGTCGCTGATCCTGGAGCGCAACGGCGTCTCCGGCACGATGAACGGCCTCAACGCCGCGTTCGGCGCGATCGCCATGCTGGCCTTCACGCCCCTCATCCCCGCTCTCGCCGCGCGCATGGGCACGGTGCGCTTTCTCATCGCCTGCTACATCGTCGCGGCCGTCTCGCTCATCGGCTTTCGCGCCACGAACGATCTCGTTTTGTGGTTCGCGCTGCGTTTCAGCTTGAACTGCGCCTTACAGGGTCTCTTCCTCGTGAGCGAAGTCTGGATCAACCAGATCGCGACCGACGCCGTGCGCGGCCGCCTGGTCGCGATCTATGGCTCGCTCGTGTCGGCCGGCTTCGCCATCGGCCCGATCATCATTCAGTTCCTCGGCACGACGGGATGGGCGCCCTTCCTCGCCGGCGCAGCGATGATTACCGCGGCCATGATCCCGCTTGTCATGGCGCGGCGCATTGTGCCGCCGGTCGAGCACGCCGGAGCCCGCGCGATGTTCGGCTTCGTCCTGCACTCGCCCTCCGCCGCCGCCGCAGGCCTCGCCTACGGCGCGATCGAAATCTGCCTCGCAAGCTTTCTGACGGTCTATGCCGTGCGCCTCGGCTCGCCGGAAACAGCGGCGACCCTGCTCCTCGCCGCCTGGGGACTCGGCAACATGGTCCTTCAGCCGCCGATCGGCTGGCTCGCCGACAAGATCGACCGTCGTCATGTGCTGCTGCTGTGCGGCGCCGTCGCGCTCGCCGGGGCGGCCCTCTTGCCCGTGACCCAAGGCGCCGGTTGGGCGGGGCTGGGTCTCGCCTTCGTCTGGGGCGGCTTCATCGCGGGCCTTTATTCAACCGGCCTCGCGCATTTGGGCTCGAACTTCCAAGGCTCGAACCTTGCCGCCGCCAACGCGGCTTTCTCGATCCTCTATGCGATCGGCACCTTCTTTGGTCCGGGCCTGGGCGGCGTTGCCATCGACCTCTGGAACCCGCACGGCCTCGCGGTGGTGATTGGGCTGATTTCTGCGGCTTTCGTGGGCGTGGTGGCCTACAGAACCGCGACCTTTCCACGCCCCACGACGGTCCCGCCCGCGCCTTGACTTCAAGGGCGCGATCAGTACCTTGTCGCGCTCCCAATCACGACCCCTGCGCGCCTGAACGGCTGCGCGGTCCAAGAGGCAAAAATGGCGAAGCCAACCACCGTCAAGATCCGGCTGAACTCCTCCGCCGGTACGGGCCACTTCTACGTGGCCAAGAAGAACACGCGCACGATGACCGACAAATTCAAGGTCCGCAAATACGACCCCGTCGTGCGCAAACACGTCGAATACACCGAAGGCAAGATCAAATAGGCTTGGCGCACACGCCGACGTCGAAGGGGCGCTCAACCGCGCCCTTTTTGATTCACGGCCAAAGCGCCGCCGCCTCAAGCCCCATCGTCTCCGGATGCCCCGTGATGATGTTGGCGTTCTGCACCGCCTGGCCCGCCGCGCCCTTGCCGAGATTGTCGCAAGCGCCGATCGCCACAACGAGGTTGCGCGCCGGATCGCAGGCATAGGACACGAACGCGAGGTTCGACCCTGTCGCCCATTTCGTGTGCGGTGGCTTATCGGTCACGCGCACGAACGGCCGCTTCGCATAGAACGCGCGCGCCACTTCCAGACACCGCTCCGTGGTGACCTTACCCCTCGCGTAAATCGTGGCCAGAATCCCGCGCGTCATCGGCACGAGATGCGGCGTGAACACCAAGCCCTCCGATTTCGTGCCCGACAGTTTGTCGATGGTTTTCGCGATCTCCGGCATGTGCACATGCTTCAGCAGCGAATAGGGCGATAGGTCTTCGTTGACCTCGCCGAAGCCCATCGTCGCTTCCCCGCCCCCGCGCCCGGCGCCGCTGACGCCGGTCTTCGCGTCGATGATGATCTGATGCGGCTCGATCAGCCGTTCGGCGAGAAGCGGCGCCAACGCGGTGAGCGCCGCCGCCGGATAGCAACCAGGATTGGCGATGCGGGTCTTGCCCTTGATCTCGTCCCCCCACACGTCGGCGAGCCCATACGTCCAGCCGTCGACGTAGCGGTGATCGCCGCCGATATCGACGATGCGCGTCGATGCCGGCACGCGTGCCAGCGGTTCCTTCGATTGTCCCGTCGGCAGCGATGCAAACAGAAGATCGAGCTGCGGCAGCCGCTCGGGATCCCACTTCTGGGTGACGAGTTCGCCGAGCTTGCCCAAGCCTGGATAGCGCTCGCCGAGCCGCTGCCCCGCCGAACTTTCGCCGCCGACATAGACAAGCTCGAACGCGGGATGCGTCGCGCACAAACGCAACGCCTCGCCGCCGCCATAGCCGCTCGCACCGATAATGCCGACCCGAAGTCCCATGCACCGTCAACCGTTGTTGAACGGCGCGTTGTAGCATTCTTGATGCGGCTGGGAATACGCGAAATCGGCCTTAGGCCGCGTCGGCAACCACGCGGTTGCGCCCGTCGCGCTTGGCCCGGTAGAGCGCCTGGTCGGCGCGGCGGAGCAGTGCCTCGGCCGTGTCGCCCGTACCTTCGCTGGACGTCACGCCGATCGAGATCGTCACGGCCAGGTCCCCGGGCGCGACCGCGATCTTGAACGGCGCGTCGGCCACGGCCTGGCGCAAACGCTCGGCAACCATGTAGGCGAAGTTCAAATCGGTATCCGGCATCACGACGACGAACTCTTCGCCGCCGTACCGGCACGCGAGATCGATGCCCCGCACGTTGGCCGAAATGCGGTTCGCGAACTCGCGCAGCACTTCATCGCCCGTGTCGTGGCCGTGCGTGTCGTTGACCTGCTTGAAGAAATCGATGTCGAGGATCAGGAACGACACCGGCTTGCCGGTCGTGCCCGCATTGGCGACGAGCGTGCTCAAATGGCGCGACATGTAGCGCCGGTTGAAGAGGCCCGTCAGCTGATCCGTGATCGCCATCTCGAGGGAGAGCTGCAGCGAATGGCGCAGCCGGTCCGAATAGCGCTTGCGGCGAAGCTGCGTACGCACGCGCGCGACAAGCTCGCTGCGTTCGACGGGCCGCATCAGATAATCGTTCACGCCGATATCGAGCGCGCGCACCAGGCGCTTCAAATCGCCTTCATCGACGATCGTGAGGATCGGCGTCTGGCGCGTCGTATCGAGGCTGCGCAGGGTGGCGCAGAACCGCAATCCGTCTTGCTTGTCGAGCGAGAGGCTCGCGATGACAAGGTCATAATCCCCGCCCTTCGCGCGCACGATCGCTTCCGACGTCTGCGGTACGATCTCGACGTCGTGATCGCGCCCCAGCGTTTCGGCGACGCGCTGCGCGCTCTGCTCGCGATCGTCCACGATCAGGATGCGCCCGCGGCCGGGAAGATCGATCAGCGCCTTCTCGTTCGCGTCGGACAGACCCATGCTTTCGCCGGTCGCCTGGCGCAAGCGAAGCTCGTCGACCATCGTCTTCAGACGCACCAGGCTGCGCACGCGCGCGAACAACGCAACGTCGTTGACGGGTTTGGTCAGAAAATCGTCGGCACCCGCCTCGAGCCCCTGCACGCGGTCCGACACCTGGTCGAGCGCCGTCACCATGATCACGGGCAGATGCGCCGTCGCCGGGTTGGCCTTGATGCGGCGGCAAACCTCGAACCCGTCCATGCCCGGCATCATGACGTCGAGCAGAACGATGTCCGGCTTTTCGCAGTCGATCGCGGTCAAGGCCTCAGGGCCCGAACCCGCGGTCACGACGTCGAAATACTCGGCGCCCAGTTTCGCTTCGAGCAGCTTTACGTTGGCGGGAATGTCGTCGACAACGAGAACGCGCGCGGTCATGGTCGACTCAGGCCAAGAACCGGCGGATCGTCTCGAGGAAATGCATCACCGAGATCGGCTTGGAGATATAGGCCTCGCAGCCGCCCTGGCGGATCTTCTCCTCATCGCCCTTCATCGCGAACGCGGTGACGGCGATGACCGGGATCTCTTTCAGCTTGTCGTCTTCCTTCAGCCACTTCGTGACTTCAAGCCCGGAGACTTCCGGCAGCTGAATATCCATCAGGATCAGATCGGGGAAATGCTTGCGCGCAAGATCGAGCGCTTCCAGCCCGTCGCGCGTCTGGATGGTCTTGTAGCCGTGCGCGTCCAACAGATCGTGGAAGAGCTTCATGTTGAGCTCGTTGTCTTCCACGATCAGAACGGTCTTCGCTCTGGCGTCCATTTTTGTCTCCGGACGTCGGCTCGTCATGGGCCGAAAATCTCTTGGTTTCGGCCCTGGCGCATGCGCATGCGATGGTGCCTTGTTTTCGCGCTATAGTTGACCTGAATATTGTTAAATAAGCTTTGCGGGCTGCCGCACGGAACAGGCCTAGAATTAAGCGCCATAACGCTAGCGCACGGAACGTTTCGCCGATGAAAAAGCATGAAGCCGAGCAAATGTCTGAACGCGCCTTAATGTTTCTCACGACGCGCCCGCCCGATCTTCAGCGATTCTTAACGGCGAGCGGGCTTGACGCGATCGAGTTGTTGAACAAGGCCGATGATAAAGCGATTCTCTCCGCCGTGCTCTCTTTTCTCGCCGCCGACGAGGAACTTGCCAAGGCGTTTTGCGAAGAAGAACGGCTGAAACCCGGCGTACTCGCCACCGCCTGCGCGACCCTCGACCCGCACGGATCGAGCGCATGGTGAGCGACCTGCGCCTCGATCCCGCGAGGCCGCTGATCATCTGCGACGCGGACGAGGTGCTCGTGCAATTCGTCGCCGGCCTCGAGCGTTTCCTCGAACGGCAAGGCTGTTTCCTGGATCTGACGACGTTCGCGATCCACGGCAACGTGAAGCGCCGCGACACAAGTCAAGCCGTTGCTAACGCTGACGTGACGCAAATGCTCGCTGATTTCTTCGTCAGTGAAACACGCTATCTCGAAGTCGTGCCCGGCGCCGCCGAAGCCCTGTCCGAACTCAGCCGGAATGCGCAAATCGTCATCCTCTCGAACCTTCCCGAAAATGCGCGCGCGGCCCGGCATGAGAACCTGAGCGCCCACGGCATCCCTTATCCGGTGATCGCCGGCAGCGGCCCGAAGGGCTTGGTCGTCAAACGCATCATCGACGGTTTCGCTCAGCGTGTCGTATTCGTCGACGATCTGCCGCCGCATCTGACCTCGGTCGCGGACGAAACTCCGCACGTTCATCGCCTGCATTTCATAGCCGATCCGCGCCTCGCCAAACTTCTGCCGCCCGCGCGCGACGCGCACCGCCGCATCGACGACTGGCCGTCCGCGAAGCAATGGATCGCCTCCGTAATCGACGGCGGCTGATGATGCGTATCGGCATCGACCTCGGCGGTACGAAGATCGAAATCGCGGCGCTCGACGCGGACGGATCGGTGGCGCTGCGCGAACGTCATGCCTCGCCCGTCGGCGACTACGCCAAGACCGTGCACGCGATCCGCGATCTCGTCGCCGCCGCGGAGGCAAAAATCGATCGCCGCTGCAGCGTGGGCATCGGCATTCCGG
The DNA here is from genome assembly GCA_041477875.1 of Micropepsaceae bacterium. Lineage (GTDB taxonomy): Bacteria > Pseudomonadota > Alphaproteobacteria > Micropepsales > Micropepsaceae > SZUA-430. The sequence goes on from JBGOVA010000031.1 coordinate 22,628, forward strand.
GAACGATTTCGCCCGCCACCGGCCTCGTGAAGAACGCCAACTCGACCTGGCTCAATGGCAAGCCGCTCGACCGCGACGTCGCGCAGGCCATCGGCCGGGAAGTCAGAACCGCCAACGACGCGAACTGCTTCGCGCTGTCGGAGGCGACGGACGGCGCGGGAAAGGGCAGGCACGTGGTCTTTGGCGTGATCTTGGGCACGGGCGTCGGCGGCGGCATCGTCGTCGGCGGTCGCGTCCTCACCGGTCCCAACGCGGTCGCCGGCGAATGGGGCCACAACCCGTTGCCCTGGGCCGAGGCCTCCGAAACGCCCGGACCCACTTGCTACTGCGGCAAGACGGGCTGCGTCGAAACTTGGTTGAGCGGCCCGGCCCTAAGCAAAGCGTTCTCACAAACCAGCGGCCGCAAAGTCGGAGCGGATGAACTCGTCGCCTTGGCGGCGGCCGGCGATCCCCACGCCCAAACCTTGCTCGCCGCATACGAACGCCGCCTCGCGAAATCTTTCGCTCATCTGATCAATATCCTGGATCCGGACGTCATCGTCTTGGGCGGTGGCTTGTCGAACATCGATCGTCTCTACACGAACGTTCCGCCGTTGCTGGCCCAGCACGCGTTCTCCGACACGATCGCGACCCCCATCGTCAAGAACCGTTGGGGCGATTCGAGCGGCGTGCGCGGCGCCGCCTGGCTGTGGCCGGAGAGCCCGCCGTGAGCGCGCTCTGCCGCGATTGCTTGACCTTGACCGAGGCGCCGGAGGCCCGCCGCTGTCCCGCCTGCAAAAGCCCGCGCCTGCTTCGGCACACGGAAATCAGTCAGCTTTCGATGGCTCACCTCGATTGCGACGCCTTCTACGCCACGATCGAAAAGCGCGACAACCCAAGCCTCGAGGACAAGCCCGTCATCGTCGGCGGCGGCAAGCGCGGCGTCGTCTCGACGTGCTGCTACGTCGCGCGCACCTTCGGCGTGAAGTCGGCCATGCCGATGTTCAAGGCGCTGAAAGCCTGCCCGCACGCCGTCGTCATCCGCCCCGACATGCAGAAGTACGCGAGCGTCAGCCGGCGAGTGAAACAGTTGATGCTCGAGACCACGCCGCTCGTCGAGCCGCTGTCGCTCGATGAAGCCTTCCTCGATCTCACCGGCACCGAACGGCTGCACAAACACACGCCGGCCCAAACGCTGGCCGCGCTGAGCAAGCGCATCGAAGACGAGCTTCAGATCACGGTTTCGGTCGGCTTGAGTTTCAACAAATTCCTCGCGAAGGTCGCGTCCGACCTCGACAAGCCGCGCGGCTTTTCCGTGATCGGCCGCGCCGAAGCCGTGGACTTTTTGGCGTCGCGCCCCGTCACGTTGCTTCCCGGCGTCGGCAAGGCCTCCGCCCAGTCGCTGGCGCGCGAAGGCATCTTCAAGATCGGCGACTTGCGCCGGCGCAACCCCAAGGAACTCTCGGCGCATTTCGGATCGAGCGGACTCTGGTTGTGGCGCCTTGCCCACGCCGACGACACGCGCACTGTCGAGCCTCGCTCGCCGGCAAAAGGCATCTCCGCCGAAACGACGTTCGAGCACGACATCGCCGACCCCGAAGAACTCAAGCGTATCCTCTGGGCATTGAGCGAAAAAGTCTCCGCGCGCGCCAAGGCCGCCGAGTTCGGCGGCCAAGTCGTGGCGCTGAAACTCCGCGGCACGGACTTCAAGATCATCACCCGCCGCCACACACTCGATCGCCCGACGCAGCTCGCACGCCGCATGTTCGAAGCCGGCTGCGATCTCCTGGCGCCCGAGGCGCGTGGCAAGCGCTACCGCCTTATCGGCATCGGCATCGCCGATCTCGTCGACGCCGGCCACTGCGACGAGGCCGACCTCTTCGACGCCAAGGGCGCCCGCCGCGACGCCGCCGAGCGCGCCATGGACAAAGTGCGCGAGAAATTCGGCTCCACGGCCATCCGCAAAGGCCGTTCGCTGTAACGCTACCCGGCAATTCTTGCCCCGTTTGACAACGGCCCAACGCGCGCGACCCGCGCAAACCTGCCGGTCTCGGCATGGCATGCCGTTTGCCACAGGTCCCTCGACAACTCCTTGGATCGAGCCATGGGCGCGTTGCCGGCAGTGACACCTTTTGCGGACGAACGTGGAGCGGCAACTTTGCTGTTCCCGGCGGCGCGCCCGTCCGAACTCATCAACATCACGCCCGACACGGTACAGAAAATCCTCGCCTACGCGGCGGAGAAGGAACAAGCCCTCAACGACCTCAAAGGCCGCATCGCAGAACTCGAGCGCCTGCTCGAAACCGACGAACTGACGGGCCTCTTGAACCGCCGCGGCTTCGAGACGGCGGCCGGACGCGTTCTCGCCAACGCCGCGCGGTATCAGGAGAAGGGCGTCCTCGTCCTCATCGACCTCGACGGCTTCAAGCACATCAACGACCAACACGGGCACG
>JBGOVA010000023.1:0-30958 GCA_041477875.1 Micropepsaceae bacterium
GGCGTTCGGGATCAGCCTTGGGTTGAGGCCGTGGCCCTTCAAATAGTCGGCCACGAAATCGACCAGCGCCAAATTGGAATCGCGGCTCGTCGTGTCGAAGGCGACAAGGCGGTCGATCATTTCGCGGGGGGTGAAGGTTTTCGCGGTCATGTGTGGCGACCATAGCCGTACAAACAAACGCCTGTCATCCCGGACCAGCGCTATCGATCGTCATGGCCGGGCTTGACCCGGCCATCCAGTGGCCGCGCGTCCGCGCGGCGAGAGACTCGTGCGGCTCGTCAAACTTCACTGAATTTTCCAGCGCGCACCGACGTGCGCGCACTGGGTGGCCGGGTCAAGCCCGGCCATGACGAGCCTTTTTGCTTCGTTGGTGCGTTCAGCCGTCGAGGGTCGAAGCCGGGTTGCCGATGATGGTCAGGAACTCGCGCCGCGTCAGCGGGTCCTTGCGGAAGGCGCCGAGCATGGTGCTCGTGACCATCGTGACGCCGGGCTTGTGGACGCCGCGCGTGGTCATGCACTGGTGCTGCGCCTCGATCATGACCGCGACACCTTTCGGTTCCAGCACCCGCTGGATGCAGTTCGCGATCTGGGCGTTCATTTTTTCCTGCACCTGCAGGCGGCGGGCGTAGGTTTCGACGACGCGGGCGAGCTTCGAAATGCCGACGACCTTGTTGGTGGGCAGATAGCCGACATGCGCCCTGCCGATGATCGGCGCCATATGGTGTTCGCAATGCGACTCGAAGCGGATGTCGCGCAGCACAATCATCTCGTCGTAGCCGTCGACCTCTTCGAAGGTGCGCTTCATGTATTCTTCGGGGTCGTCGTTGTAGCCCGAGAACCAATCCTCGAACGCGCGCGCGACGCGCGCCGGGGTTTCGCGCAGGCCTTCGCGGGCGGGGTCGTCGCCGGCCCAGCGCAGCAGCGTTTCGACCGCGGCTTCCGCCTCCTCGCGCGATGGGCGCGACTGTTCGACGATTTTCGGTTTCGCCGACTGCTTGCGAATCATCGATGCCATTGGTCCAGCTCCGTCGCGGCCGCTTGCTGGAGAGCTTATGCCCTCACCTTGTCGTCCGCTGCTCACAATCCCATGAGCATTACGCACGGAATTGCCGGACAGATCAAAGCACCAGGGGCTATGAATTCAATAGAAGCGGGCGCGAAATTCTTCGCGAGCCGGGCCTTGACGCGGCGACTGGCGACACCCAGTGGCAGCAGCGTGTCGCTGTCAGTGGATCCGCCGGTCTTCGTGGGGGCTGTCGAGCGCGAAGACCGGGATGTCGACTTGGAAGGCTTCGCCGTCCGCCGTCTGCATTTGATAGGCGCCCAGCATCATGCCGGACGGCGTTTCCAAAGGTGTGCCAGATTTGTACTCGAAGGTTTCGCCGGGGCGCAGGATCGGCTGCTGGCCGACGACGCCCGCGCCCTTCACCTCGATGGTGCGGCCGTTGGCGTCGATGATGCGCCAATAGCGCGCGCGCAGCTGCACCGTCTCGAGCCCGCCGTTTTCGATCAGCACGGTGTAGGCCCAGAAGAAATGATTGTTGTCGGGCGCGGACTGGTCGGCCAGGAAGGCCGGCTGCACCGAAACCTTGATCTGACGCGTCGTGCGCTGAAACATGGCACCCCCGTTCGACGCTTGAGCCGAAACGTTAACCGCCTCCGACTCGTTCCCCATATCCCGCTTCATTTGTACTCTACCGCGATTTCCGTCCGCACCGAATTCGCCACAAAGCAATTTTCGTGCGCGGCGTGATGCAGGTCCGAAATCTCCTCAGTTGATGGTTGACGGGTTCCGCCGAACGTCACTTTCGGGCGCAGTGTGACATGGGAGACCCAGAATTTACCGCCCGCGGTCTTCTCCATGATGCCGGAGGCTTCGTCAACGTAGGCGTCAACCACGAAGCGCTTGCGGGCGGCGATCGCCAGGAATGTCAGCATATGGCACGTCGACAAGGAGGCGACATAAGCCTCTTCCGGGTTGACGCGCCCTGCCTCACCTTTGAACTCGGGCGCCGCCGACCACGGCACCACCTCGCCGCCGCCGAACGTCACTTCGTGCGCGCGGTTGTAGGTCTCGTAGGTGAAGTCCGCGGACGTGCGGCGCCATGTCGTGGTCGCGCGGTATTCGTGCATGAAAACCTCACACGGCTTTGAGCGCTTGCCGCAAGTCTTCGGCGAGGTCGGAGGGGTCTTCCAAGCCGACCGACAGGCGCATCATGCCTTCGGTCACACCCAACTCGGCGCGTGCCTGCGGTGTCAAGCGGTAATGCGTGGTGGTCGCCGGGTGGGTGATCAGCGATTTCGCGTCACCGAGGTTATTGGAGATGTCGATCAACTTTAGCGCGTTGGCAAAGCGGAACGCCGCGGCCTTGCCGCCGTCGATGTCGAACGTGACCAGCGAGCCGCCCAGGCCCATCTGCGCACGCGCCAAGGCCGCTTGGGGATGGTCGGCACGGCCCGGATAGATCACGCGCTTGACCTTGGGCTCGCGGGCGAGCGTGTCGGCGACGGTCGCGGCGTGCTCGCACATCGCGCGCACGCGCAGGTCGAGTGTTTCCAGCGCCTTGATCAGAACCCACGCGTTGAAAGGGCTGAGCGAAGGGCCCGTATTGCGAATGAACGAGAGAAGGTGATCGGCGAGGAATTTCTCGTCGCAAAGGATCGCGCCGCCCAGGCAGCGGCCTTGGCCGTCGATGTGCTTGGTCGCCGAATAAACGACGATGTCGGCGCCGTATTCCATCGGGCGCTGCAGCACGGGCGTCGCGAAGACGTTGTCGACGATAAGCCGTGCGCCGGCCTTGTGCGCGATCTCGGCGACCGCGCGCAGGTCGATGACTTCGAGCGTCGGATTGGCCGGCGTTTCGAGGAACAGCACTTTGGTCGCGGGCGTCACGGCCTTGCGCCAGGCTTCCAGGTTCGTGCCGTCGACGAGCGTCGAGGTGATGCCGTAGCGGGGCAGAACGTCCTCGATGACATAGCGGCAGCCGCCGAACATCGCGCGCGAGGCGATGACGTGGTCGCCTTGGCGCAGGCAGCAGAGCAGCGCTGTCGTCACGGCGGCCATGCCTGTCGCGGTCGCGCGCGCGACGGGCGCACCCTCGATCAGCGCCATGCGCTCTTCGAACATGGCGACGGTCGGATTGCCGAAGCGGGAATACATGAAGCCGGGCGCTTCGCCCTTGAAGCGCGCCTCGGCCGCCTCCGCGCTGTCGTAGGCGTAGCCGGAGGTCAGGTAGAGGGCTTCCGACGTTTCGCCGTTGGCCGAACGTTTCAGGCCGCCGCGCACTAGGCGCGTCTTGAGGCCGTATTTGCGGCCCGCTTCCAATTCACCCATCGTCACGCACTCCAAATAAAAATCCCCGGACCAGGGGGTAAATCCCAAGCCGGGGTCGGAGGTCGTTCGACCCGGCCTTTTAGCTGTTTGTTTAACGTGGCCGCGAAGCTGACCGGCTCAAATCACCACGTAAATGCAACTTAGAATGCGAGTGGCGGCCCGGTCAATCGAATCTCGTGGGCTGGGGACATTCCGCCGCGCCGCTTTGATCGCCCGGCCCAGTGGCCTAAAACATTGTCATGGTTCAGGGCTCAACGCTGTTCAATCCAACCGACGAAGCGGCGGACGCGCGTGGGTTTTCGACCGGCATTCTCCCGGCGAGCCATTTGCGCGGCATGATCCATCGCGGGCGGCTGCAGGCGATCAAGGACATCGAAGAGGCGCAGATCCAGCCGGCGAGCCTCGACTTGCGGTTGGGCGCGGTCGCGTGGCGCATTCGCGCGAGCTTTCTGCCGGGGCCGGAATCGACCGTCAAACATCGCATCGAGCAATTGGCGCTGCACCAGATCGATCTGACGAAGGGCGCGGTGTTCGAGGCGGGCTGCGTCTACGTCGTGCCGCTGCTTGAGAGCGTCGCGCTGCCCTATCGCGTGTCGGGCGTTGCCAATCCCAAGAGTTCGACGGGGCGGCTCGACGTGTTCACGCGGTTGATCACGGACCGGGCGAAAGAATTCGATCGCATCGAGCCCGGCTATGAAGGACCTCTTTACGCAGAGGTGAGTCCGCGCTCGTTCTCGATCCTGGTGCGCGAAGGGTCGCGATTGAATCAGTTGCGCTTGCGGCGCGGCTCGCCGCCGTTCTCGGACACCGAGTTGCGGCGGCTGCAGCAGGAGCAGGGCATCGTCGCAGGCGAGGCGGACATCAGCGACGGCATTGCGCTGACCGTCGATCTGAAGGGCGTCGATGGGAAGGATCTCGTCGGCTATCGGGCGAAGCGGCATGCAGGTTTGATCGACGTCGACAAATCGGGCACGCATGATGTTCTCGATTTTTGGGAGCCCATTCGCGCGCGCAACGACGCGACGATGGTGCTTGATCCGAACGAGTTTTACATCCTGGCCTCGCGCGAGGCGGTTTCGATCCCGCCCGAGTATGCGGCCGAGATGGTGCCGTACAATCCGCTCGTCGGCGAGTTTCGCGTGCACTACGCGGGGTTCTTCGATCCGGGCTTCGGCTATTCGGAAGCGGGCGGCGCGGGCTCACGCGCGGTGTTGGAAGTGCGCAGCCACGAAGTGCCGTTCATCCTGAGCCACGGGCAGATCATCGGACGGTTGGTGTTCGAGCGTCTGACGGAGCCGCCGGAGCGCGTTTACGGCCAAAGCATAGGCTCTCATTATCAGGCGCAGGGCCTGAAGCTGTCGAAACACTTCAGAGTCTGAACGCCTACTGCGCCGCGTTCGCGCGCGGGACGGCGCCTTCGTATTGCGCCACGAGTTGCGAGAAATCGTGGAACGCGGCGAGTTCGCGCAACAGGCGGATCGCGCGTTCCAACGAGGGCGTCGACCTTGCGCCCATGGCGACGCGCAGGGAGGGCGTGCCGCGTTCCTTGTCGGGAATGACGGCTTGGAAGCGATGGCCCCGATTGCCGAAGCCCTTGCCCTGATCGAAGAAGATACCGCGCCGGCGCGCCTCGTAGGCGATCACGCGTTCCAGGAACTCGTAGTTTTCAGGGCGTGGCTCTTGCAGCCGCAAAAGCGTGTAGGGCGCCTGCGCCCAGCGGCAACGCGCGCGGGCGAATTTGGGATGGAGCACGTTCGCGAACAGGCGCCCGCCGCCAGCGAGGTCATCTGCGACGCGCGCGTTGTTGTCGAAAACGGCGAGCGTGTAGCGGCGGAAATAGTCGCCGTTCAAGAACCACGGCGCTTCCAACGTCGCCATGTCGAAGGCGCTCAGGCCCACGCCGACGGCGGTGCGGGCTTTGCGAAGGCGCGCGCCGAAGTCTTGCGTTTCGGCGTTGCCCGATTTGTGGCGATAGATCGAGGCGATGCCGACACTGGCCAATTCGAGCCCGGCTTGGTCGAGTTCGGAACCGGAGCGCAGGTTGATGACGATGGGCGCTGATGCGCCTTCGAGCGTCTCAAGCAGTTCGCCGATGGGGAAGAGCGGCCCGGTCAACGTCGTGTCGAGGATGACGAGCGTGGGCTCGGCAGCCAGCGTCTTGCGCCACGTCTTGTGGAACGCGGCGATGTTCATGACGTTGGCGGATTCGTCGCAGAACGCGGGCTCGATCAGGATCACGCGGCTCTTCTGCTTGGCAGTCTTCTGGAAGAGGCCGACATTCTTGGCCCGGCCCCAGGTGAGCCCTGCGCGATCAAAGCTGTCGAGCAGCGCCTGCGTTTCAAAATTGTTGCCGGCGAAGGTCAGATGCGGGGCGTTGTTCGCATCCCAGAAGCCTTGCGTGATCGCCCAATAAAGCACGCTGGCGAGTGCGCCTTGCGCGCTCGAGAAGACGATGTGGTCGGCGGCCCATTCGGAGGCCGCCGGCATCGCCGGGCAGCGGCCCTCGAGCATGTTGGGCCGAGTGTCGGGATCGCTGCCGTCGGCGACGTAGAGGCCGGAGGGCACGGCGGAGGGGCGGATCTGCGATGGACGCAGCTCCATCGGCGCGCCCGCTTGCGGCTCGGCTTTTTCGAGCGCCGCCTGCATCCACAATCTGCGCAGTTCGCCCGTCAACGATGTCAGCGCGGCTTCGGGCGTGAAGGCCCTGCACGCGCCGTCGGACAGGCGATGGACGGCGGTCATCCATGTCTGGAATTGGGGCCACAGCGACGGCGTCTGCGTGATGATGTTTTCGCCGAGTTCGATGAGCTCGCGCCGTTCCCACTCGCAAGCGGGATCGGACAGTCGCGGCGCTTCGGAATGCGGCTGCGCATGGTCAAAGGGGACCAGGGCCAACGGGGCGTTGCTTTTCATGTTCCACCATCACTCGAAAACCATCACCCTCCGCCCCATGGGTCATGGCTTGGCCGAACGCTGACAGTATCGCGGCCTGCGATCAAGAATTGGCGCCTAAATAAGTCGTAACGCGACTCAACCGGAGGCCGCGCAGAGACGGCGTTGCGTGTTGCCGGCAACGATGCTTCGCGGCCAATGTGCAACAGGCGACTGCGGCGCTTGTGATTTCCGTCGCATTCACCACCACATTTTGCGCTCTGCGTTTACGATTTGCAGCTGCCGCCGCCGAGCACGCAAAACTTCGCGCAATGGGGATGATTTAGTTTGACGGGCGCCAATGCGTCGGCGAGGCGCGCGCCCAGTTCGAATTGCGGGTCGTAAGGCAGAAGCGTGCAGGCGAGCACGGCGGGCGATGCGGCGCCCTTGCGTTTCACGATCATGCGGCTTGTCGCGCACATCACGTCGTTGGGGTTCTTGTTCAGGATGCGCCAGCAATCGACCGTGATCTCGGGCACATCGATGCGTGCGTCCATTTCCGGAAAGATCACCAGTGCGGCGCGATCGTGAACATCGACGGCGATGCGCTCGCGCGCGAAGAGTTCGGCGAAGCCTTCGCGCATGTCTGCGTCGCTGTCGCCCCACCGTAGCCGCGCCGCCACGGCAATGCTTGCGCCCTGATCGCGCAGCCAGCGCATGCCTTCGAGCGTTTCCGCGAAGCTGCCGGCGCCGCGTTCCTCGTCGTGCAGATCGGGGCGCCAGTGATCGAGGCTGACGCGCAACGTGAGCTTGGCGCCGAAGCGCTTGGTCAAGTCCGCAAGCGCTCCTTGCACGCGCGGGCGCATCATCGGCTTCATGGCGTTGGTCAAGATCAACGTGTCGTAGCCGCGTTCGAGCGCCAGTTCCGCCATCGCCGCCATGTCCGGGTTCATGAACGGCTCGCCGCCCGTAAAGGCGACGGTTCGCGGGCGTTGCCCCAGGGCTTCGGCTTCGTCCAGATACGCTTTCATTTCGTTCGTCGTCAGATAGGCGAGGCGATCATTCGTCGGCGACGATTCGATGTAGCAATTGCCGCACGTGATGTTGCACAGCGTGCCGGTGTTGAACCACAACGTCTCAAGGCGCGTGAGCGCGACGGTCGCACGACGCTCGCCCTTCGCGGTCAGGTCGGGATCGTGGAATTTCGCCGGGTCGAGCGGCGTGAACGCGGCGGGCGCTTTGACTGCCTGATTCATGACACCTCACATCTGGCCCTGATAGTAACAGACTCCGGGCGTCCTGCGCTGCCACACGAGGCGCTCACGATCAATTCAACACATCCGGCAATTCAACAAATCCGGCAATCCCGAACGCGCGTTCTCGCGAACCGTGTCAGGCCAGGTCAAACACCGCCGAGCAAGGGCACACCCTCGCCGCACCGGCCGGCGATATGAACTCGGCCCAGATCGCATTGTGATGCGCGATGATTTGTGCGGCCGATAGATGAGGGCGGTCGGCGGTCGTGTGGCCGTCGCTCGGGACGATGGTTCTGTAGCCGCGGGCCAAGGCGCTTCGCACCGTCGTGTCGACGCAGAAGTCCGTGGCGCAGCCCGTGACGACGAGCTCGCGCGCGCCGGCGCTTTGCAAGACGCGGTCGAGGTCCGTTCCGAGAAAGGCGTCGCAGTTCTTCTTGCGGACGACGCGGTCGGACTCACGCGTCGCGATTTCCGGCAACAGGCGCCAGCCTTGTTCGCCGGGGTGATGGGGGTCGCCCGGCGGGCCGTCATGCTGAACGAACACGACGAGCCCTTTTCGGGCTCGAACCTGGTCGGCGAGGCGGTTGAGGCGCACTATCAGTCCTTGCGTATCGTGGCGCACGGTCCTGAGCGTGAACGAGCCCACCTGCATGTCGACGACAATGAGGGCGGTGGTCATCGGCGGGGGTCCTGGGTGCGGGCGGTCCGGTTCATGTTCGCATGTGGCGGGCCATGATGGCACCAGCGCAAATCTGCGCGCCGACCGATCATGACACGTGCGACTCCGAGCCAAACTTTGCACTAACTCGCATGTCCGCTAGTGTCAAAGCCGGAATGGAATCTCAAGGGGCGACCATGCGTAGCGCGCGCGTACCGTTTGTGCTTGTGGCCGCGGCGATCTTGCTTCCATGGTACGCGGCAATCGCGCGCGCCGAAGACCAGGTGGCCTATCATGTCGCCAAGGCGGTGGCGCTCGGCGCGCCAGACCGTTGGGATTTGATGGCGTTCGATCCCGCGACAAAGCGGGTGTACGTCGCCCACGGCGATCGCGTTACCGTGGTCGACGGGCATACGGGAAACGTTGTCGGCACTATTGAGGGCATGACGGGCGGCACGCACGGCGTTGCTATGTCCACGTCCGGCCGCGGCTATACCGACGACGGCAAAGAGGGCGTCGCCGTGTCGTTCGATTTGACGACTCTGAAGACCGTCAACCGCATCAAGGCCGAAGAAGACGCCGACGACATCGCCTTCGATCCGACGAGCGGGCACATCTTCGTGATCGACAGCGATCCGGGCCATGTGACAGTGATCGATCCCAAGACGGATTCGGTGATCGCCACCATAGACGGCGGCGGCAAGCTTGAAATCTCTGTCGCCGGCCGGAACGGAAAACTCTACGTCAACGGCGAGGCCAAGAACGAAATCGTGCGGATCGACACGGCGAGCAACACTGTCGATGCGCACTGGCCGATGCCGGATTGCACGGGCCCCCACGGCCTTGCCATCGATCGCAAGACGCATCGGTTGTTCTCCAGTTGCGCGAACGGCGTGATGACGGTCGTGAACGCCGACAGCGGCGCCGTGGTTGCGACGCTGCCGATCGGGCAGGGAACCGACGGCGCCGCATTCGATCCAAAGCGCAAGCTGGTCTTCAGTTCCAACGGCCGGGACGGGACGTTGTCGATCATCCGCGAGCAAGATGGCGATCGTTTCGTCTCACTGGGCTCGGTCAAGACCGCCGTGACAGGCAGAACCATCGCCATCGACCCCGAAAGCGGGCGCATCTACATCGCCGCGGGAGACATCGATCCGAACGTACCTGTGGTGCCGGGCAAACGCCCGACGCTGGTGCCCGGCTCGCTCAAACTGCTGTTCCTCGATCCGGAGCAGTGACCACACCAAGTCAAACCCCGTGGCGCATGCGCGGACCTCTCCCGTCAGGTCTGATCATTGCGTGTGTGCTTGCTGGCGCCACGCCAGCGCTCAGCGGGCCACCCTTTCTTTCCGATGATCCCGTCCCGACCGACTATCGACACTATGAGATCTATGTCTTTGGCAATGGCGTGACCGCGCGCGAGGGCGCGAGCGGCGACGCCGGCATCGACTTCAACTATGGCGCATCGCCCGACCTCCAACTCACGGCAGCGTTGCCGCTGAGCTATGAGCGCCCCGACGGCGGCCATCTCGCGTCAGGCGTCGGCAACATCGAGCTGGCCGCGAAATTCCGCTTTCTGCATCAGGAAAGCTTCGGCTGGGATGTCGCGGTTTTTCCTCGCTTGTTCCTTCCGAGCGGTTCCAACCTGGGCGAACAGCATGCTTCGCTGCTGATTCCGGTCTGGCTCGGCAAGGATCGGGACGATTGGTCGACCTTCGGCGGCGGCGGTTGTGCGCTCAACCGTGGCGGGGGATCGCAAGATTTCTGTCTCGCCGGATGGGCGCTGACACGGCGGTTCCCCTCAGATCTCAACCTCGGGGCGGAACTCTATCATCAAACGGCCGACACGAGAGGTGGAAGCGCCTCGACGATCGTCGGCGTCGGCGCGACCTATGACCTGAACGAGAATGTGCATCTCCTGGGTTACGTCGGTGCAGGTTTGCAAAACACCGCCGAAACCGATCGTGCAGTTTGGTATGCGTCGATACTTTCTACGTTCTGAAAGGACAGTGTGTGCAGCGTAGCGTCAGCAACGGTTCCGTACTGAGCAAGGTGCCGGCGGTAACGCTCACCTTCTGGATCATCAAGATCGCCGCAACAACGCTGGGCGAGACCGGCGGCGACACCGTCACTTCTGGACAAGCATGTCCCGCGTCGCGTTGTTCTGGGCCGCCTTCATCCTAACGCGCCCGCTTGGCGCGACCGTAGGCGATTTCCTGGACAAGCCGCTGGACCAGGGCGGCCTCGCACTCAGCCGGCCCCTGGCGTCCCTTGTTCTCACGGTCTTCATCGTCGGTTGCGTTTTTCTTCTTCCGCAGAGACCAGGCGCTCACGCCGGCAACAATAGTTGACGATACACTGCGATGGACGAGACGGTTTGGCTGACGAAATAGATTTGTTCGAGCGTCATGGCGGGCTTCCCGGACAGGTTGGTTGAACCAAACCGACGCGTGCGCCGACGCGATCATCAAGCGTCAGCAACGCGCAGTGAGGCAGCAACGCCGCTTGCGGGATGAGCTCCGCAGGCCGCGTCCAAATTAGGATGCCTTGCGGCCGGTCGCTTAGACCCGCACGCGTCGCGTTACCTGGCCGTTGCTTTCCCAATAGGTTCGTTTCCCGGTCAGCCTCGGATCGTCCGGCGCCGGCTGGATCTTTCCTGTGATGTCGATGGCGCGCGAGGTGATCGCGTGTTCGCCGGCCGCCGCCTTCCAATCGAGATCCCAGAATTTCCAAGCGAACTCGGCGTTCTTGCTTGGATCGATATTCGCGGCTTGCCAAGGGCCGTCGTCAATTCGAACCTGCACCGCCTTGATCGGCGCTCCCCAAGCGGCGCCGACGATCCTGAAGGCGTCGCCTTTGCGCATCACACGAGCCGGGGCGGATTTCAGCAGTGTTCGTCCGACGGAGGTTTGCGTCCACACGGTCTCTTCGCCGTGCCGCTCCTCGCGAAGCGTCACGTAATCCTTGGCCATGAAATTCCCCATGAAGCGCGTGTCCAGCACCTCGATGCGGCTCAGCCATTTGACGTTGGCAATGCCGTACCATCCGGGCGCGATCAGGCGGACCGGGAAACCCTGAACTTGAGGCAGGGGACGGCCATTCATCTCAAAACAGAGAATGTTGTGCGGGTTCATTGCGTCTTCGATGGACATGCTGCGTGCGAAGTGCTGCTTGACTTTAAGGACGCCGTCGACGCTGTGCGCTTCGCCTTCGCCGGAGTCGCTGCCGTAGAAAACGACTTCGATGCCTCGTTTGTGCACGCCCGCTTGCTTGAGCAGCGGCGCCAGCGGCGCGCCGGCCCAGCGCGCCGTTCCGATTCCCGTCGCGAACCAGGGGAAGCCATGGTTGCCGGAGCACTCTAAAGTGAAAACGACGTCCTGGCGCGGCCGCGCTTTTAGATCAGCCAAACTCAAAACCAGCGGCTTGTCGACGAGGCCGCCGACGGCGAGCCGCCAGCTTTCGCCCTTGATCCGTTGTCTGTCAAAATGGGCGACGTTGAAGAAGCGATCCTCCGGCGTGATCCAGGAATCGAGTTCCTCCCAGGTGCGGAGATTCGCGACTGCCGGATTCGGACTTGGCGGCGGCTGATCGATCCAAGGAACCAAGGTCTCGCCCGCGCGCGCCGGATAGGCGCGAGCAATATCAGCGAGCGCCAAGCCGGCCAGTACGCCCCCGCTCTGAGCCAAGAGGCTTCGACGAGACATCGCTTGCTCGCTCATATTCGTGCTCCCTTTGGTTCCGACCCGTTCTCCGTCCCGACGCGCGACTGCTCACAGGGTAATTAGCAAGGTCTGCGTTGGCAAGTTGCAGAGGCGGCGGATTTGAGATCGACCGCACAGCATGCCCAGCCCGCGAACACTTTGAGCATTTGTGATCAAGGCAAGGCGCACCACTCGTCTGCATTTTCGCGTTGAGTTTGTTTGCTGAATTCGCCTTCGAGATGTAGGGCCCAAGTCGCGGCCTTGGCGCCGCCGAGGCTCGCAGTTCGGCAAATACTCTGTCACGGCCTCGCTCTCGACGAGTTCGGCCACGCGCAACGTCAGTTTGCGGCGGTAGCGCTCATGCAAATCGGGCAACGCGGCTTGTACGCGCGGACGCACGCGCGGCACACGGCGTGGGCGTCGCAATCGCGAAAAAGCCGGCGGAGAACAAGATCCTCGCCCGCGACATAGCCTAAAGCGCCCGGACGATGATGCGGCGTAGTTCAGCGCGGCGCGAACGTCCTCGGTGTCTTCGACGCTTAGCCTCGTTGTATAGAAGCGAAGATCCGCGCGGCCTGAGAGTTCCTGGCGGCATTTGCGAACGCGATCGAGCGGGAGCGTCCTCAAGCATCGCCCATAGTGGCCGGCAATCTTACGGATTTGCAATCTCTCGTCCCGGCGCGTGAAAGGTCCGGGCCGCAGGCTGTGGCGCGTTGATCCATTTCGGGATCGTGTGGGGTTCAAGGATGCGCGGCGTTCTCCTGCTATTTGCCGTCGCCGGGTTGCTGAGCGCGACGCCGCCGGCGTCGGCTGCGGTGATCACGGTGCTGCCGACGCGCGAGCGGGTGGTGGCGCTGACCTTCGATGCTTGCGAGGCCGGGGTGCCGGCGCATCTCGACCACGGGATCGCCGACTACCTCGTGAGCCGGCGCATTCGGTTCACGGTGTTCATGGGCGGGAAGTTCGCGCGCGACAACGCAGGCGATGCGCGCTGGCTCGCGGCGCAGCCGTTCGTCGAGATCGAGAACCACTCGTTCAGCCACAACAATCATATGGACCGCATGCGCCTCGACCGCGTTCGCGACGAGGTGCTCAGGGGCGGCGACGAGATCGCGCGCGTGACCGGGCGGCACACGACGTTGTTTCGCTTTCCCGCGGGCAACACGAGTGCCGCGTCGCTCGCGACAGTCGAGGGCCTCGGCTATCACGTCGTTCATTGGCGCTGGCCGGTGGGCGACCCTGATCCGCATATCTCTGCGGTGGCCATGGAGCGCGAGATTGCGGCCATGACGCGGCCCGGCGAGATTCTGGTGATGCATATCAACGGGCGGGGCGTACACACGGCCGAGGCGCTGCCCACGATCGTGCGCGAACTGGCTGCGCAGGGATACCGGTTCGTGACGGTGGGCGAAATCCTCAACCGCCCGCACGCCGCTTGAAGCGGTCGCTTGGCGCTTCACATGTGGCCGGGCGCGATGCTATCAAGTGCGCACCTCGCGGGTGTAGCTCAATGGTAGAGCAGAAGCTTCCCAAGCTTATGACGAGGGTTCGATTCCCTTCACCCGCTCCAGCCTTCGCTCGCGGAATGCGAGGGAAGGCTGTCGCGCCGTAGCCCTCTTGCGCGAAGGCGGACGATGCTTCCCGCGAGCTACGGCTTGGCAGGCCCCACAGATTTTCTAGGCGACTGCAGTCCGGGCGCGCGGCTCAAGCGCCTCAGTCAGCGCGGCGACAGCGCGGGTGCTCGCTTGCTGACGCGGCATGCGGTTCCAGGCGTCGAGGGCTGCGATCTTATAGGCCTCGGCGAGGGTCGGATAGTTGAACGTGTTCTCGACGAAATAGTCGAGCGTGCCGCCGAGGTTGAGCACGGCCTGGCCGATGTGGATGAGTTCGGTCGCGCCTTCGCCCACGATGTGCGCGCCGAGCAGGCGGCGCGTCTCGAGCGCGAAGATCATTTTCATGAAGCCCGAACTCAGGCCCATGATGTGGCCGCGCGAGGTTTCGCGGAAGCGCGCGATACCGCATTCATAAGGGATCTTGCGCTCGCGCACCTGCTCTTCCGTCATCCCGATGGTCGAGATTTCGGGGACGGAATAGATGCCGTAGGGGAAGAACTCCGGCGCTGCGTGCGCCACTTCGCCGAAGGCGTGGCAGGCGGCGATGCGGCCTTGCTCCATCGACGTGGAGGCAAGGCTCGGGAAGCCGATGATGTCGCCCACCGCATAGATGTGCGGCACGGCGGTTTGAAACGTCGCCTTGTCGGCACTGAGCCGACCGCGCGCGTCGCAAGCGAGACCGACCGCGTCGAGGTTGAGCGCGTCCGTCGCGCCTTTGCGTCCGGCGGCGAACAAGACCATCTCGGACCAAACTTGGCGGCCGTCCTCCAGGTGGACGACGCACGCGTCGTGCGACAGGCGTTCGACCTTGCGCATCTTGCTCCTGAGGCGGAGCGTCATGCCGCGATCGCGCATGTCGTGGACGAACTCGTCGACGAGTTCCTGATCGACGAAGGGCAGGAGCGCGGGCGCCGGATCGATCACCGTCACCTTCACGTCGAGCGCGCTGAAGATCGTGGCGTATTCGATGCCGATGACGCCCGCGCCGATGACCGCGAGGCTGCGCGGCAGGCGCTTCAGGTTCAAGATGTCGTCGGGGTCGAGGATGAGTTCGCCGTCGAAGGGTACGTCCGTCGGGCGATAGGGCTCGGTGCCCACGGCGAGGATGAAACGGTCGGCGCTGAAGCGCGCGATCTCGCCCTTGTCGCCCATGACCGCCATGTGATGCGCGTCGACGAAGCGCGCGGTGCCCGCGATCTTGTCGACCTTGTTGCGCGCGAATTGATGCTCGAGGATTTCGACTTCGTGATCGAGCGTGATCGAGAGGCGGGTGCCCAAATCTTGCGCCGAGATGTCCTGCTTGACGCGGTAGGCGCGGCCGTAAAATCCGCGTTCACGCCAGCCGGAGAGATTGAGAACCGTCTCGCGCAGCGTCTTGCTCGGGATCGTGCCGGTGTGGACGCACACGCCACCGACGCGGTGGCCCTTCTCGACGACGAGGACGGATTTCTTGAGTTTTGCCGCCTGAATGGCCGCCCGGCGGCCCGCAGGGCCGCTGCCGACGACAATGAGATCGTAGTGAGACATCGGTTTTCGATCCGCCCTTTGGAAGGAGGTTATACGGCCGCGTCCGTAGCAGTCCGATTAACCGCCGGCGGCTGTGCAATTTCGCGCGCCGCGCCTAGCGGGATTCATCAGTTGCTAACGTTCTCGCCGATGTGTGCGAAATGAACACGCAACCGTCGCAGGCCGTTGCTAGGCTTCGGGTCGATGACGTTCCGCATCGCGCAGATATCGGACACGCATCTGAGCGCGGAGAAGCCGTTCTTCGTAGCAAACTTTGCGTGTGTGGTCAGGGCGCTCATTGCCGAGCGGCCCGATCTTGTCGTCAACAGCGGCGACATCTCGCTCGACGGCGCCACATACGACGGCGATCTGGCGGAAGCTCGGCGTCTGCACGATACGCTCAATCTGCCGACACGCTTCATCCCGGGCAATCACGATGTCGGTGACAACGCCGATGTTGGGAACTCCCACGAGCATGCGATCGACGCGGCGCGGCACGCACGCTATCGGCGTTACTTCGGCCACGATTGGTGGACCTTGGATGTGCCGGGGTGGCGTATCCTCGCCGTCAACGCTCAACTCTTCGGAAGCGACCTAGACGCTGCGCGGCAGCAGGAGGCGTTCGTTGCGCAAGCGGCGGCGGGCGCGAACGGGCGACAGATCGCGCTCTTCGTCCATAAGCCCCTCTTCAATCAAAGCGAAGAGGAAGACGTGGTCGGCGGGCGCTTCCTCAACCCTGCACCGCGCCGGCGGTTGCTCGCGGCCCTCGGGGCACACAGGCCCGCGCTCGTCGCGTCAGGTCACGTGCATCAGTATCGCAGCACCCATGCCGGCGGCACTCGGCATGTTTGGGCGCCATCGACCGCGTTCATCCTCCCGGATACGCGACAGCCGCGCTACGGCTTGAAGCAGGTCGGCTATGTCGCGCACGAATTGCGCGCGGACGGCGGGCACGACAGCAGATTCGTGACAGCGCCAGGCTCGGAAGATCTCGACGCCACGGACTTCCCGTCCGCCTATGGACCGATGGACTAAGGCCGGCCCACGGCGGCCGCAATTGCGTTCAATCCGTCGCGCTCCAGCAATTGCAACAGCTCGCGTTTGATGCGTGCGACCAAAGCTGGGCCGTCGTAGGTGAGGGCCGTGTAGAGCTGCACCAACGACGCGCCGGCGCGGATTTTTGCGTAGGCATCGGCGCCGGAGCCGATACCGCCGACGCCGATCAGCGTGATGCGGCCTCGGGTCAGGCGGCGCATCGTGCGCAAGACTTCGGTCGACGGGACGAAGAGAGGCGTCCCGGAGAGCCCGCCGGCTTCCTTGGCGTGCGCGCTTTTGAGCGACGACGGACGCGCGACCGTCGTGTTGGAGACGATCAGGCCGTCGATGCCCTTTGCGAGCGCGACCTCGGCGATGTCGGCGCAAGCCTGCTGGTCGAGATCGGGCGCGATCTTGACGAGCAGCGGTACACGGCGCGCGAGTTTTGCGCGCGTCTCGGCGAGCGCGGTGAGGAGCGTTTCCAATTCGGCTTTGTTTTGAAGGCCGCGCAGGCCGGGTGTGTTGGGTGAGGAGATGTTGACGGTCACGTAGGAGGCGAGAGGGCCGAGTTCCATTAGGCCTTTGACGTAGTCGGCGACGCGATCGGACGCGTCCTTGTTGGCGCCGATGTTGATGCCGCGAATGCCCGGACGGTTCTGCAGCGCGAGAAGACGCGCACGCACCGCCTCCAGCCCTTGGTTGTTGAAGCCGAGGCGATTGATGACCGCGCGGTCTTCCGGCAAGCGAAAGATGCGCGGCTTCGGATTCCCCTCCTGCGGGTGCGGCGTCACGGTTCCGGCTTCGACGAAACCGAAGCCGAAGCCCAGCATCGCCTCGGTCGTTTCGGCGTTCTTGTCAAAACCGGCGGCAAGACCGATCGGGTTGGGAAATTCCAACCCCAGTGCACTCACGCGTAAGCGCGGATCATCCTTCGCGACCACGCGCGCCGCGTTTGCGAAAGCGAGCGCCGTGATCGTGAGCGTGTGTGCCAACTCGGGGTCGAGGCCGCGCAGAACCGGCCGCGCCAACGACGAGAGCGCGCGAATGAGGGTCATCGTGATAAGATTGGAATCACAGGACGGTCCCGAATGATAGGGTGGCCGCCTCACGAGAGGAGCCAAAGATGACCCTCGGTGCGATCGCGGCGGCGATTTTGGGCGGTGTGCTCGGCGGCTTTGCGGATTGGTATTTCGCGGGTGTCCTGTTTCACGACAAGTATTTGGCCTACCCCGAGGTCTGGCGGCCGCGCGAGACGAACCGATACGCCATCGTCGTGGGCCAGGTTCTGGTGTTCATCAGTGCGATCGCGTTCGTCACCTTGGCGTCGATGCTGGGGCTGACGGATTTCTCGCAAGCGTTCATTCTGGCGTTCTGGATTTGGATCATCGGTCCGCTGCCGATGTGGATTTCGAGCTATTCGTTCATGAAGCTGCATCCCCTGGTCGTCGTCAGCCACGCGACCGGCTGGCTCGTCAAATTGCTCGCGATGGCGTTCGTCACCGCGCTGTTCTTGTGAACGCACATGCTGTCGCACAAACACATCTGGAGTGCGATCGACGCATTGGCCGCGAAATACGGGCACTCGCCGTCGGGGCTTGCACGCGCCTCGGGGCTTGATCCGACAACGTTCAACAAGAGCAAGCGGATGGGGCCGCAGGGACGCTTGCGCTGGCCGTCGACGGAGAGCATCTCGAAGATCCTTCAAGTGACGGGCGCGAGCTTCGAGGAGTTCGTCGCGTTGGTCTCGCGCGCGGGCGGTTCGCGCGTGGCGCCGGCGCGGCTGCTGCCGTTCCTGAAGATGAAGGATGCGGCCAAGAAGAACGCGTTCGACGCGGAGGGCCGGCCGATCGGCAGGGTATGGGATCAATTCGCCTTTCCGGACGTCCACGACGACGGGGCGTTCGCGCTCGAAGTCTCCAGCGACGGCGCGGCGCCCGCGTTTCGCATCGGCAATGTGGTGGTCGTGTCGCCCGCAGCCGAGCTCAGGCGCGACGATCGCTGCGTGGTGAAGACGAAGGAAGGGTGCTCCGTCATGCGCTTTGTCCGGCAAACGGCAAAACGCGTGGAGCTCAAGTCGCTCAATCCGGCATTGCCCGACCGCGTCGTCGATAAGACGGCGGTCGATTGGGTCGCGCGGATCGTCTGGGTGCGCCAGTAGCGCTCAATTGCGCGACGACGTCGTCGGGTCGGGCGGATAGCCCTGATAGCGGTGCACGAGCGCCGAGATTTCATCGTCCGAGCCGGTCTTGAGCAGTTCTCGAAGCTTGTCCGCGCGAACGCGCATGAGGTGCGTCAGGGCGTCGCGACGCCGGTCCTTATCGCCGTCGTCGAGCGCTTTCGCCGCTTCGGCGCGGAAACGCGTCACGTCGAGGGCCAGAATCGAAAGCGAGAAGTGATAGTGAACGATCAAGTTCGCCGGGTCCGCGGCCAGCGCCTCGCGAAAGGCCTTGAGGCCGTCTTCTTCATGCGCGCCATAGAGGATCGCCGCGAGGATCGGACCCGCCCGGTGAACGATTTCCAGATGCCACCCACCGGACGAGGCGCGCGCCCACAAGTTTCCCGGATCGAGTTCGAGCGCCTTGTCGATCGCAGCGCGGCCTCTTTCGGCCATGCTCTCGGACTGGGCCTCCATGGTGCTGACGAGCCGGCCGCGAAAGCCGATGGCGATGGCGAACTGGACGTAGCCTTCCGCCACCTTCCCATCGAGCTTGATCGCGGCCTCGGCGGTTTGTTCGGCGTGGCTGAGGCAGTCGGCGCAGACGTCGTTGTCGCGTGTGACCGCGTCGGCGATGCGGGCGCGGGCCGCAAAGGCCAGCGCCTCGGCCGAGCCTTCGGCCTCACTCAAGGTGGCAGCGAGGATGAAGCGGCCGTCGTCGTAAGCTTGCTGCGCCCTTTGCGGAATGCCGGCTTGGGCGACCTGGGACCACAGGACGACGCAAAGCGCGAACAGGAGCACTGGCCTGGGGGTTGGCATCTGGCGCGAATTGTAGGCGCGCTTGCCGACTCTGTCAGGCGAGAAAGCGCCCCGAGAGGCCGTCGCGTATCAGCTTTGCAGTGGCCGTCACACCGTAGAGGGCGGCGAAGGAGCCGAAGCGCGGGCCTTGCTCTTGGCCGAAAAGAACTTCGTAAAGCGCCTTGAACCAATCGCGCAGCGGTTCGAAGGCGTGCTTCTTGCCGACCTCGTACACGATGTTTTGAATGGCCTCGCCATCCGTCACGTTGCCGAGGTTTTCGAACGCACGCGCAAGTTCGTCCATCGCGGCGCGTTCTTTCTCGGTCGGCGCGCGGTATTTTTTCTTGGGGCGCACGAAGTCTTCGTAGTAGCGAATCGCATAGCCGACGAGCCGGTCGAGCGACGGGTTGTCCTTCGGGTTCGCTTGGGGCGCGTACGCACGAATGAAACCCCAGAGGATATCGGCGGTCGCGGCATTCGACGCGGAGACGAGGTTGAGCAGCAGCGCGAAGCTGACGGGCCAGCCTTCCTGCGGCGGGCGCCCGCCGTGGATGTGCCAAACGGGATTCTCGAGGCGGTCGGCTTCGTTCTGCGTCTGATATTTTTGCAGGAAGGTCGCGTAGTCGTCGACCTCCTTCGGAATGATGTCGAAGTAGAGGCGCTTTGCGGTTCGCGGCTTTTGGTACATGAAGAGCGCGAGGCTTTCGGGCGCGGAGTACGTCAGCCATTGCTCGACCGCGATGCCGTTGCCCTTCGTCTTCGAAATCCGCTGGCCGTTCTCGTCGAGGAAGAGCTCGTAGGACAGCGTCTCGGGCGGCGCGACGCCCAAGGCGCGGCAAATCTTCGTCGACTGCTCGACCGACGAAATCAGGTCCTTGCCCGACATTTCGTAGTCGACGCCCAGCGCCATCCAGCGCATCGCCCAATCGACCTTCCATTGCAATTTGCAATGTCCGCCCGTCACCGGGACTTCGACGGTGGAACCGTCGTCGTCGCGATAGGTGACCGTGCCCTTTTCGACGCTGCGCGCGATCACCGGCACCTGCAGGACGCGGCCCGTGCGCGGGCAGACCGGCAGGAACGGCGAATAGGTTTGCTGGCGCTCCTCGCCCAACGTCGGCAGCATGATCTCCATGACGCGGTCGTAACCGGCCAAGATTTTCAGCAGCGTCTCGTCGAAGCGGCCCGAGCGGTAGCATTCGGTCGAACTCAAGAATTCGTATTCGAAGCCGAAGGAATCGAGAAAAGCCCTGAGGCGCGCGTTGTTGTGCGCGGCAAAACTTTCGTGGGTCCCGAACGGGTCGGGCACTTTCGTCAGCGGCTGGCCTAGGAATTCGCGCAGCTTTTCTTGGTTGGGCACATTGGGCGGTATTTTGCGCATGCCGTCCATGTCGTCGGAGAAGGCGATCAGGCGTGCCGGTTTGTCCGACAATTCCGCGAAGGCGCGGCGGACCCAGGTCGTGCGCGCGACCTCGCCGAACGTGCCGATATGCGGCAGGCCGGAGGGGCCGTAGCCGGTTTCGAAGAGCACGTACGGCTTCGTCTTGCCCGCGGCCTCGTCGCGCTGCACCCGGGCGAGGAGCTTGCGCGCCTCCTCGAAGGGCCAGGCTTTTGCGGCCATTGCTAGGTCACGGCGGGACGACATGAGTTCCTTTTCCTGGGAGCGCGGGCATCCTGCCCGCTCTTGTTTGGCGGTCGAAAAAGAGCGGGCGAGACGCCCGCGCTCCCAGGGATATGGGCCCCTATGTATGGCGTCAACGCTGCTGCATATTAAGAGCAATGGATTCTTCCCCCGTGCCCGACCTTCAGTCGATCCCCGCTCTGGTCGCGACGTTCCGCCGCGCCGTGATCGCGCATGGCGACGGGCGGTTCGAGCAACCGAGCGCGGAGCAAGCGCTGCAGGCGGCGGCGCGGACCTCGCATCTGACGGCGCATACGGGCCTCACGCTGAGGCGGTTGGGGCGCGTGCGCAACGATCCGCTGGCGACGCAGTTCGACGTGCTGGAGTTGTTCGCGTTCGTTCGTCCGGCGCAGCCGATTGCGCCGAGCGTCACGGCGCTGGCGCGGGCACTAGGGCTTCCGCTGCCGGTGAGTTTGCCCGAGCAGGGGAACACACTGAGGGAAGCGGCGCGCCTCTTGCTCGATGAGGCGCCGGATCTGCGCGACCACGCGAGTGCGGCGCGTGTTGCCGCCGCGATGGGGTTGAGCCGTTGGGCTTGGGCGCCGCTGTTGCTTGCGCGGTTGGACCCGGAAGGCCGGTTGCGGGCGCATCCGAGCCTCGATGCGTGGCGCGCATTGCCGGAGTGGGAGGATGCGCCGCCGCTCGGCCAGCCGGGCAGCATGCCGATTACGCCGGAGGAAGCGCGCGCCAATCTTGCGGTGATCGTGGGCAGCGGCGCGGAGACCCGCCGCACCCAATCCGACTATGCAGCGCTCGCCGCGCAGGCGTTTCGCCCGCGCACTCACGAAGGTGAACCCGCCGTTGTGTTGGCGGAAGCCGGTACCGGATTGGGCAAGACTGCAGGTTACTTGGCACCCGCGACGCTGTGGGCGGAGCGCAATGACGGCACGGTTTGGATTTCGACCTATACGAAGAATCTGCAGCGCCAAATCGGGCAGGAGCTGGCGCGCGTCTATCCGAGCGAGGCGGAGCGTGCGGAGAAGGTGACGATCCGCAAGGGGCGTGAGAACTATGTCTGCCTCTTGAACTTTGAAGAAGCTGCCGGGCGGCTGCCGGTGTTGGTCGAGCGCGAGACGGTGGCCTTGGGGCTCGTCGCGCGCTGGCTGACGGCGACGAAGAACGGCGATCTGCAGGGCGGCGATTTTCCGGCGTGGGCGTGGCCGCAGCCGGGGTTCGCGGCGACGCTGACCGATCGCCACGGCGAATGTATCTACGCCGCCTGTCCGCACTACCGGCGCTGCTTCCTGGAGCGCGTCGTGCGTAAGACGCGCACGAGCCGCGTCGTCGTCGCCAATCACGCGCTGACGATGGTGGAAGCCGCGCGCAACTCGGCGCAGCTCGACCTCGATCCCGACGACCGCAGCGTGCCGCCGCTGCGCTACGTGTTCGACGAAGGGCATCACATTTTCGATGCGGCCGACAGTTTCTTCGCCATCCACATCACGGGGCGGGAGGGCGCCGAGTTGCGCCGCTGGCTGCGCGGGCCCGAGGGGCGGGGATCGCGGCGCGGGCGGGGCTTGGTCGAGCGTCTGACGCCGGTGCTTGAAACCGAGCCGCGCGAGCTTGAGCGCGTGCATGAGATCGCGCAGATGGCGTTGGCGCTGCCGGGCGACGGGTGGCTGTCGCGCGTCGGGAACGAAGCGCCGCGCGGAGCGATGGAGAAGTTCCTCTCCGCCGTGCGCGCGCAGGTGCGGGCGCGCGCGGAGGATACGTCCTCGCCTTATGGACTCGAATGCGAACTGGCCCCGGCGACGGAGCTGCTTCTGGCGGGCGCGGGCGATTTGCGGCAAGCGCTGAAGGCGCTTGCCGCGCCGTTGAACGAAGTCGCGCTGACCCTGCGCCGCTTGCTGCGCGAGGACGGCGGCGAGCAACTCTCGCAGCACCGCTTGCGCGCGGAGGCGGTGCTGCGCGGCATCGAGCGGCGCGCGAAGTTGGACTTGCCGAATTGGATTCAGGCGCTGGGCGCGGTAGGGCAGGCCGCGCCGGCCGGCTATGTCGATTGGCTGGGCGTCGAACGCTTCGACGGGCACGACACCGATATCGGCTTCTATCGCCATGCGATCGATCCGACCGTGCCGTTCGCGGCGGAGGTGCTGGAGCCGTCGCACGGCGCGTTCATCACCTCGGCGACGTTGCGCGACCGGCCGCCCGAGGCGGACGACGGCAATGACGGGTGGCGCTCGGCGGAGATTCGCACGGGTGCGGGGCACCTCGTCACGCCGCCGGTGCGGGCGGCGTTCGCTTCACCCTTCGACTATGGACGTCAGACGCGGGTTCTGGTCGTGCGCGATCTCAATCGCGACGCCGACCTGATGGCGGGGGCCTATCGCGATTTGTTCGTGGCGGCGGGCGGCGGGGCGCTCGGCCTCTTCACGTCGATCCGCTCGCTCAAGCACACTTATCGCTTCATTGCGGCGTCGATGAGCGCGCAGGGCTTGCCGCTCTATGCGCAGCATGTCGACGGGCTCGACACCGGCTCCTTGGTCGATTTGTTCCGCGAGGACGAGGACTCCTGTCTGCTCGGCACCGATGCGCTGCGCGACGGGGTCGATGTGCCCGGGCGCTCGCTTCGGCTGGTGGTGTTCGAGCGCGTGCCGTGGCCGAGGCCCGACATCCTGCACAAGGCGCGGCGCAACGCGTTCGGCAAGAGCTATGACGATCAGCTGACGCGGCTTCGACTGGCGCAGGGGTTCGGGCGCTTGATCCGGCGTGCGTCGGACCGCGGCGTGTTCGTGCTGCTCGATGCGCGCACGCCGACGCGGTTGCTGTCGGGTTTGCCGCCCGGTGTCGTGATCGAACGCGTGGGAATCGCGGAAGCCATTGCAACCGTTAAGGACTTTCTCCATGCGCCCGGGCTTGCTGACCCCCGCGCGCACGAATAAGTTCCGCGGGCCATGGCCCTTGAGGACCCCTCGCGAATGACCGACACCGAGACGACGCTGAACCCGCACGCGGCCCTGATCTACGTGATGGTCGTGGTGTCGGCCGCCGACGCGCGGATGAGCGATGCCGAGCTCCACGCCATCGGCGAGAGCGTGCGCTCGCTGCCGGTGTTTCGCGGCTTCAACGACGACAAGATCATCCCGGTCGCGCGGGAGTGCGCGGCGATCCTGCAGGAGCGCGAAGGGCTCGATGCGATCATCGGGCTGGTGAAAGAGGCGCTGTCGCCGTCGTTGCGCGAGACGGCCTATGCCTTGGCGCTCGATGTCGCCTTGGCGGAGTCGCCGGTGCTGCCGGAGGAGAACCGCATCCTGCAGCGCTTGCGCGCCGCGTTCGAGGTCGATCGCTTGACGGCCGCCGCACTCGAAAAAGCGGCCGTCGTGCGCCACGCACGCATCAACATTTAAGATGGGTGTGGAGAGCGAGGCTCTTCTAAGATTTTCGATCTTCGCGTCAATGTTCGTTGCGCTGGCGGCGGCGGAGTTTGCTTGGCCACGGCGGCAGCCGATCGCCGGTCGCGCGCGGCGCTGGACGACCAATGTCGGCTTGCTGGTTCTCAATACCGTGCTGCTGCGCCTGTCGTTTTTCCTCGTGCCCGCGCTGCCGGTGCTGGCGGCGTTCTTTGCGGAGGAAAACGGCTGGGGCGTCTTGCCGGCGCTCGGGCTTGGGGGAACCCTCGGCGCGGTCGTTGCGTTCCTCGTCCTCGATCTGGCGATCTACGCGCAGCACGTGGCCATGCATAAATTGCCGGCGCTTTGGCGGCTTCATCGCGTCCATCATGCCGACCCCGAATTCGACGTGACGACGGGGTTGCGGTTCCATCCGCTCGAAATCGCGGTCAGCCAGGCCTGGAAGATCGCCGTGATATTTGCTCTCGGCGCGCCGGCGGCGGCAGTGCTTGTTTTCGAAATCGTGCTCAACGCGAGCTCGATGTTCACGCATGCCAATGTCGGGTTTGGTGTCGTCGGCGACCGCCTGATCCGCGGGTTCATCGTCACGCCGGACATGCATCGCATCCATCATTCGACGGTGATTGCCGAAACGGATTCCAACTACGGTTTCAACCTATCGCTTTGGGACCGCGCGTTCGGGACCTACCGCGCGGCGCCGATAGGCGAACAGGCGACGATGGCGATCGGGCTCGGCTCCTATCGCGGGCCGGAGCCCACGCAGTTGCCGTGGCTGTTGGCGTTCCCCTTTGCGCGAGGTGCGCGCGCGTGAAGACGATCTTCCTGCTGCGCCACGCGAAGTCCGACCGGGACGACCCGGCGCTCAAGGATCACGACCGGCCGTTGAACGAGCGCGGACGAGAGGCTGCGCCGCGCATCGGCGCCTACATCAAATCGAAGCGCTACAAACCCGACACGGTGCTCTGCTCGACAGCGCGGCGGACGGTGCAGACCTACGATTTGGTCAAGGACGCCGTCGGCGGAGGCTCGAAGGTCAAGTTCGAGGAGAGCCTTTATCTCGCCGAACAGCGGCACTTGCTCGAGCGGCTCAGATGGCTCGACGACGAGCTGAAGTCGGCGATGATCATCGGACACAATCCGGGGATCGAACAGCTCGCCAACGCGCTCAGTACGTCGCCGAAGGACGCGGCGGCCGAGAAGCTGCACCGGCGCATGCGCGAGAAGTTCTCGACCTGTGCGTTGGCCGTGATCAAGGTCCCGATGAAGGCTTGGCGCGATGTGAAGCCCGGCTCCGGCACGCTCGTCGATTTCGTCCGGCCGAAAGATCTCTAAGGCCTCAATCACAAGAAGGAGAAGAACATGGCGCAGGGCGGGGGAATGACGGCGCTTGTCACGGGCGCGTCGGCCGGCATCGGGAAGGCGTTCGCGGAGGTGTTCGCGAAATACGGGTTCAATCTCATTCTGACGGCGCGGCGCGAAGATCGTTTGCAAGCGCTCGCAACGGAGCTCGCGGCGAAGCATCGCGTGAAGGTCGAGGTCGTTGCGGCCGACCTCGCCGATCCCACTGCGCCGGGGCGGCTTGTCGCCGAGATCAAGGCGCGGGGGCTCCAGGTCGATGCGCTCGTCAACAACGCGGGTTACGGCGTGCCGGGCACCTATGCCGGCACGAAGTGGGAGGATCAGCGGGCCTTCGTCGAGGTGCTGGTGACCGCGCCCTGCGAACTCGCGCATCGCTTGCTGCCGGACATGGTCGCGCGCAAGCGCGGCTACATCATCAATATCGCGTCGGTTGCGGGCATGATCCCGGGCTCGGCCGGGCACACGCTCTACGGCGCGGCGAAGAGTTTCATGGTGCAGTTCTCGCGCTCGCTTCACCTTGAGAACGAAGGCAACGGCGTGAACGTAACGGCGGTGTGCCCCGGCTTCACCTACAGCGAATTTCACGACGTGACGGGCACGCGCGCACAGGTGTCGAAGATGCCGCCCTATATGTGGATGATGGCGGACACCGTCGCCGAAGAGGGCTATCAGGCGGTCATGCGCAACAAGGCGGTGCACGTGAACGGGTGGGTGAACAAGTTCATCGTGCTGTTGGCGAAGTATCTGCCGGACAGCGTCGGCCTCATGATCATGCGCGTGCGCTCGAAGGAGATTCGCGCGCAGTAGACGACGCATCAACGAGTTGCTCAACAAGACGATTTGAGGAGGCCGCATGCGGCGGAACGCGACTCAGAGCGGCAACAGGCGATTACCAGTGTTCTCGACTTGGCCCCTCCCCACGACGTCCCGCACTTGTACCGATCGCGGTCGCCAAAGACGGAACGCGGCGTTCGAATTAAGCTTCTTGCGACGGATTTTGTTTCAGAAAATTGTCCTTCCGCTCCTTCTCGTGACGAGCGCTTGCGCGAGTTTGCTGCCTTCCTCCGAGAGCGCACCTCCTGAGTGTGCAATTGGGCAGAACCTTCTCGATGAGGCGCTGAAGCTGCCCTGGCACGAGTTTGATCAGGAAAACCGCAACCCCGCATCATTTCGCTACTTGGCTGACAAGGGGTGCTTCGCGGAGGCGGCGCAACTCTCTGAGTACTATCTGCGATACAATGACGACTTGCGTGCCGACCAGCGGCGAAACACGCGATTTCATATCGGGCAACTTTATGGCAACGCCGGACGCGACGAAAAAGCGCTCGAATACATACGAACGACGTTTTGGTCGTCCCAGCCCGCAGACAGTTCCCTTGATTGGAATACCTATGTGGGAGGTGTCATTGCTTTCTTAGAAAAGGACCGCACCGCCCTTTCCGGGGCCCGGCTCGCGCTTGAACACGCCGGCGGCATGAACGCTCTCAACGCAAAGTTTTTGGCCCGGATGGAGCGCTGCTTTGGTCGGTCATACCGATTCCTTAGAGAGAGTATCTGCACCGACGACGCAGAACACCACACGGAGTGAGACTGCGACAAGCATTCGGGTCAAGCCGTCGAGACCCCGCGTTACGAGTCACCTGACCGCACGGATGGTTCGGTGCTTCGCCCGCCACGACAAGGGTGCGGCGAGTTTCTATCCCAACGGCGGTTCGTCGACGCCGCGGCCGACGCGTTGGGTCGGTTTGCACATGTCGAGCTGGGGCCAGCCGTAGCCGATCTCGCGCATCGTGCGGCCCCACATCGGGTGCTGGCGTTCGGCGACGAGTTGGCCGCCCAGGGCTTCGTAGAAGAAGCGCGACGGGTTGTCGGCCAAGGCCCAGATGACGATGCCGCGATAGTTCGCCTTCGAGAACAGGCGGAAGACCGACGACAGCAGTGCGGCGCCGAGGCCTTGGCCCGTCCAGCCGGGGGCGATGTAGAGGGTGTAGACCTCGCCCTCATAAGGCAGCAACTTGTCGCGCGAGGGGCCGGCGCTGGCGAAGCCGTAGATGTTCGATTTCGCGTCGGATGCGACCAGCACGGGGTTGCGCAGGTTCGAGCCCTTGATGTTGCGCGTCCAGCCGGCCGCGTGCTCGACCTTCGACATTTTCAGGAGGCCAGCGTCGGGCAGGATTCCGGCATAGGTGTCGCGCCAGGACTCGACATAGACATGGGCGATCTCAGCCGCGTCGGTGGGCCTTGCGAGCCTGATGCCGATGCGGATGGTGTCGTCCATGACGCCTGCCCTTTCGCGCACAAACAGAAGCGCGAGAGATGAGCATTTCATCCCTCGCGCCACAGTTCAACAAATTTAAGACGGGCTCAGTAGGCGCCCATGCGATCCATCGTCGCCGCACCGGCGACACCATCGGCCGGCATGTTGTTCGACCGCTGATAGGCCTCGACCGCGGTCTTCACGTCGGCGTCGTATTTGCCGTCGATCGGACCCTTGTAGACGCCGGCCTGTTTCAATGCTTCCTGCAGGCGTTCAACCTCGAGTCCCTTGTCGCCCTCGTGCAGCGCAAAGCCCGCGCGCTTGCCCGACTTCGCCTGGTAAAGGCGCTGTTTGCTGGCTTTCAGATAGTCTTGCTGCGCTGACGGCGAAGCGGCGGCCGAGGTCATCTGGTTGTTCTCGACGTTGACCGCTTCGATCTTGCGACGGATCCGTTCATCGTTCAGCGACGCGTTCTTCGCTTCCAGGTCCTTGGCCAGGGCCGTCATGTTCCGTTGGGCCTCGTCGCGTTTACCCTCTTGATAGAGCCTGACCTGCTCTTTCTGCACGCGGTCGCTCTCGGCGAGCGTCGCCTCTGCCGAGGCCTGCTTGTTGCGCGCCTTCTCGACCGCAGCCCGGTCGCTGGTGACGTCGACGGCGAGGTTTTGGCTGAAGTTCCGTGCTTCGCCGGATTTCGCATCCTTGTAGTTCAGGACCACTTGACCCAGGTCAACATGGCCGGATGAGGGCGTCGCGATTTCGAGGCGCAGAAGGACCGAACGCTTCTCGCCCTCGAACACATCCTCCAAGCCGCGACGGACGTCGCGCGCGCCGTTCGCGTCGTCATAACCGACGACTTCGACTTTGCGGACGACCGCGTTGCCCTTGAAATTCAGTTCCACGTCGCGGGCGCAGGTCTCGAAGAGCGAGCCCAGCTCCTCCTGGAAGACGCGGGCCATCTGGGTCGGGTGTTCGATGTAGTAGTAGCGTCCGCCGCCGTTCTCGGCGACGGCTTGCATCAGATCTTCGTCGTAGTCGCGGCCGAGTCCCATGGCCGAGATGCGCACGCCGTCGCTCTTGGCGCCGCGCACGAGGCGCGCGATTTCGCCGTGGTCGGTGATGCCGGTATTGGCAAGTCCGTCGGACATCAGGATGACGCGGGTGATCGTGCCGCTGGAGCGGGCCGGACCATCGAGCGCGTCCTTGGCCTCATCGACGCCGCGCATCATGCCGCCGGTCAGGTTGGTCGAGCCGCGCGGGTCCAGGCGGTCGATCATCGCCTTCACTTCGCTCAGATTGCCGACCTTGTGGGCGGGCCACATGACCGTGATTTGGTCGTCGTACTCGACGATCGAGAGCGTATCCTTGCTGCCCAGGCGGTCGACCGCGAGCTTGGCGGCGCGCTTGAGGTAGTCGATCTTGCCCTCATCGGCCATCGAGCCCGAGCGATCGAGCACGAGGGCGACGTTGAGGGGCGGGCGCTCGACGACCGCGCCCGGGTCGAGGTCGACCCCCTCGAAGCTGACCACGACGTAGACGACGGCGGTCCCGCCCGCCAATACGGTCGGCTGATCAAGCTGGACTTGGCCGTGAACGGGATCGCCGGCTGCGATTGCCGGCCCTGCAACGATCGAGCCTGCGAGTGCGACGCTCGCTAAAACGCCAGTGGCGGCACGTCGCCAGACGTGGCTCAACTTGTGGATATTCGGGTCCATGAAAATCTCTCCGTTGGGGATGCGGGGTCCGGCTCGGCCGCGAATTGCGTCCGACTCGTCGCGACGCCCAGTGCCATCGCAACCATGAGAGAATAAAATGCTTGCTGTGGCGCAAAGCAGCCGGGATTGCGGCGGGATTGCGGCTTGGCATGCGACCTAACGAACACGCGCGAATCGTTTTGATGTTGCAGTGCGAAGAATGCGCTAGGATGTGCTTGACGAAGCTGTACACTTGTTCATGCGCAAATCACCTTCGCGCGAAACCCGTTGCGGCACGTGGGTTTAAGAAGGTTTACGATTGCTTTAGGGGATGGGGGCACTATTTACGAATTGGTACGTTTGGCTCTTCAGGCCGAGTACTCATCTAGACGCCACCGCAGACGTTTCGATGGTCGCTGGCCCAAAGAGTTTGTAGGAGCGGGATAGGCGTGAACCCATGAGCGGCAACCTCGACGTCTTCGACGCGTTCTCTCGTGCATATGCGCGCGAGAAGTTCGAAACCATGTCATTGCGCGATTACCTGCTGGCGGCGCGCGACAATCCGATGATGTATGCCAGTCCGTCGGAACGCATGATTGCAGCGATCGGCGAGCCCGAGCTCGTCGACACGTCGCGCGATTCCCGACTGTCGCGGATGTTCTTCAACCGCACGATCAAGATGTACCGCGCGTTCGAAGGCTTCTACGGGATGGAAGACACGATCGAGCGCATCGTCGGCTACTTCAAGCACTCGGCGCAGGGTTTGGAAGAGCGGCGGCAGATTCTCTACCTGCTCGGGCCCGTTGGTGGCGGCAAGTCGTCGCTTGCGGAGCGGCTCAAGGAGCTGATGGAAGTCCACCCGATCTACGTGCTGAAAGCCGGGGACACGATCAGCCCGGTGTTCGAATCGCCCTTGGGCCTGTTCCGCACGAGCGAACTCGCCGACCTGCTGCACGAACGCTACAACATCGAGAAGCATCGCTTGACGGGGATCATGAGCCCGTGGGCGATCAAGCGGCTTGACGAGTACAGCGGCGACATTTCGAAGTTCGAAGTGGTGAAGCTGCAGCCGTCGAAGCTGCGTCAGATCGCGATCGCGAAGACCGAACCGGGCGACGAAAACAACCAGGACATCTCCGCGCTGACGGGCAAAGTCGATATCCGCAAGCTCGAGAAGTTCAGCCAGAACGACGCGGACGCCTACAGCTTCTCGGGCGGCCTGTGCCACGCCAATCAGGGCATCCTCGAGTTCGTCGAGATGTTCAAGGCGCCGATCAAGGTGCTGCATCCGCTGCTGACGGCGACGCAGGAAGGCAACTACATCGGCACCGAAACGCTCGGGCCCATTCCGTTCCAGGGCATCATCCTGGCGCACTCGAACGAGTCCGAATGGACGCAGTTCAAGGCGAACAAGAACAACGAAGCCTTCCTCGACCGCATCTGCGTGGTGACGGTGCCGTATTGTCTGCGCGCGCAGGAAGAAGTTCAGATCTACAAGAAGCTTCTCAGGGGCAGCGAACTCGGCGGTTCGCCGTGCGCGCCCGAAACGCTGGAGATGCTGGCGCGGTTTTGCGTGCTGACGCGGCTCAAGGAGCACGAGAACTCGAACCTCTATTCGAAATTGCGCGTCTACGACGGCGAGAAGCTGAAGGACACCGATCCCAAGGCCAAGACGCTGCAGGAATACAAGGAC
>JBGOVA010000072.1:0-18544 GCA_041477875.1 Micropepsaceae bacterium
AGATCACGAGGCCGCCCACGATAGTCAACACCTCCGGCGCCTCCGAAAAGAAGATCCACCCGTAGCTCACCGACCAAATCAGCTTGGTCGACTCGAGCGGCAGGATCGCCGTCATTTCCGCCCGCCGGAACGCTTCGCCGTAGAGCCATGTTCCGGCGGTCGCCACCATCGCCAGGGCAAACAAAGCGCCGAGTGTCGGAAGGCTCGGCCACACCCATATCGGAATGGAAGCCAGCGCCGTGATCGGCGTGAAGAACGCGACCATGAAGAAACCCTGCACGAACGAGCTTTCGGTCCTCGCCAACTCGCGGATCATCAACTGGCACGCGGCCCACATCGCAACCGACAGCAGGATCAGCAGCTGTCCGGTCGACACCGTTTCGAATCCGGGCCGCACGACGATCAGCACGCCGAGGATACCGATGCCGAGCGCCACAAGGCGCCGCGTCCGCACCGCCTCGCTCAGGAACAGGATCGCAATCGTCGTCGACATGATCGGCGCCGCGAACTCGAGCGCCGTGGTTTCGGCGAGCGGCACCATCGTCAACGCGACGAAGAAGATCATCATCGACATGGCGTGCAAGACGCCGCGCGTGGCATGCAATCGAAACCGCTGCGTCTTGATCGCAGAAAGGCCCAACCACATGATAAGCGGCGCCTGCAGCCCGAGTCCGAACAGCGAACGAAAGAACGCGATCTCGACCGGCGGCAGCTGATGCGCGATGCCGCGGATCATCGCGTTCATGGTCGCAAAGCAGAGGGTCGCCGCCAGAACGCAAACCATTCCGATCAAGGGCCCGCGCGCTAACCATGGCGCACCTTCCCTTGGGGCGCTCGCTGCCCTAACTTCGTTCGAATGGCCCATCCCCTGCCCGCGTCAATCGACGAAACACTGACCCTTCTCTCGCACGGCGGTTATGTCGCCGGGCGCGATTTGGCGACCGTGCTGTACCTTGCCTTGAAGCTGGAGCGCCCGCTGTTCGTCGAAGGCGAACCTGGCACGGGCAAAACCGAAATCGCCAAGGTCTTGAGCGCGACATTAGGCCGCCGCCTCATCCGTCTGCAATGTTACGAAGGCCTCGACGTTTCATCCGCCGTGTACGAGTGGAACTACGCTGGCCAAATGACGGCGATCCGTTTGGCCGAACTGCAAGGCCAGCACGACCGCGGTGTCATCGAGAGCGAAATCTTCTCCGACCGCTTCCTGATCAAGCGCCCGCTGCTCCAGGCGCTCGAACCCCACATCGAAGGGCCGCCGGTGCTCTTGATCGACGAACTCGATCGCGCCGACGAACCGTTCGAAGCCTTCCTGCTCGAAGTGCTCGCCGACTTCCAAGTCTCCGTCCCCGAACTCGGCATCGTGAAAGCGGCGCGTCCGCCGATCGTGATCATCACTTCGAACCGCACGCGCGAAATCCACGACGCGATCAAGCGCCGCTGTCTCTACCATTGGGTCGATTTCCCGGATGCCCGGCGCGAACTCGAAATCCTGCGCCGCAAAGTCCCCGGCGCCGGCGAACGCCTCTCGCGCGAAGTCGTCGCCTTCGTGCAAAGCCTGCGCAAAGCCGACCTCTTCAAACACCCCGGCGTCGCCGAAACCCTCGATTGGGCGCAAGCCCTGACCGCGCTCGACGCCGTTTCGCTCGCGCCGGAGATCGTGCAGTCGACGCTCGGCGTCCTGCTCAAATACCAAGACGACCTGGCAAAGATTCGTGGCCCCGAAGTCGACCGCCTCATCGCCGAAGCACGCGCCGCCGCCGAGTGAGATGAGCGCGCTCGCCGAAAACATCGTCCACTTCGCGCGCACGCTCCGCCGCGCGGGATTCCCGTTGGGCACGGGCCAAATCGCCGAAGCTGTGCGCGCCGTCGAAACCGTCGGCATCGCACGCCGCGACGATCTCCGCTCCGCGCTATTCGCAACGTTGGTCACACACCCAGGCCAGCGCCCGCTCTTCGATCAAGCCTTCGACGCGTTCTGGCGCGACCCCGCCATGTTCGAGAAAGCGCTGGCATCACTACTTCCGCAAACCTTGATCCCGCCGAGCGACCTCCCGCCGGCAGCCGGCGCGCGCCGCGTCGCCGAAGCGCTGCGGGCCCAAGCCCAACCGCGCGGCGGCGAAAACCGCGTGGTGCTCGAACTCGACGCACGCGACACGGCATCGGCCGACGAAATCCTCGCCGCCAAAGACTTCGAGCAGATGAGCACGGACGAACTCACCCGCGCGAGAGCGGCTCTCGCACGCATGACGTGGTCGCTGCCCGAGAACATCTCGCGCCGCACGCAATCGGCGCCGCACGGCCCGGCCTTCGATCTGCGCCGCACGCTGCGCAAGTCGCTCAAGACCGGCGGTAACATCGTCCGCCTCGAACGCCGCCGGCGCCAAACCCGCGAACCGCCGCTCGTGGTCCTCTGCGACATCTCCGGCTCGATGAGCGGTTATGCGCGCATGTGCCTCCATTTCCTCCACGGCCTGACGCACACGCGTCGCATCGCGGGCCGCGCCACGCACACCTTCCTGTTCGGCACGCGGTTGACGAACGTCACGCGCGCCCTGCGCCTACGCGACCCCGACGAGGCGCTGATGAAGGTCGCCCAACTGACGCCCGACTGGGACGGCGGCACCCGCATCGCCGAGGCACTGACCCGCTTCAACCGCGACTGGTCCCGCCGCGTCCTGGGCCAAGGCGCCGTGGTTCTTCTGATCACCGACGGCCTGGAGCGCGACGACATCGCGGCCCTGCGCCGCGCGGCCGACCGCCTGCACCGCTCGGCCCGCCGCGTGATCTGGCTGAACCCGCTGCTCCGCTATGACGAATTCGCCCCGAAGGCGCAGGGCGTAAGAGCGCTTCTCGACCATGTGGACGAACTGCGTCCCGTGCACAATCTTAAGAGCCTGGCGGACCTGGCGGCGGCACTCAGCGGCCGAGCCTCCAAGGATCGCCTCCAACACACCAAGGAACGCGCGGCATGACACCCGATCACGACAAGGTCCTCGAAACCGCGGCCGACTGGCTCGGCAAAGGCCATCAAGTGGCGCTCGCAACCGTGATCAAAACCTGGGGCTCCGCGCCGCGCCCGGCCGGCAGCCAGCTCGCGGTGCGCAAGGACGGCACGTTCGTCGGCTCCGTCTCCGGCGGTTGCGTCGAAGGTGCGGTGATCAGCGAAGCGATGGACGCCATGATCGACGGCAAGCCGCGCAAGCTCTCCTTCGGCGTCTCGAACGACCAAGCCTGGGAGGTCGGCCTCGCTTGCGGCGGCCAAATCGAAATCCTCGTCGAACGCATCGACTAGCCCCGTGAAACGCGCAACCCTCAAAGCCGTCACCGAAGCGCGCGCCAAAGGCCAAAGCGTTGTTCTCGCGACCCGCCTCGACACCGGCGAAGAGCGCATGATCGCGCCCTCGGCTTCGGCCGCCGACGCGCTCTCGCAAGCCGCGCTCAAAGCCGCACAGCGCGACCAAAGCCTGACCGCCGATATCGACGGTCAGACTTGGTTCTTCAACGTCTTCAACCCTTCGCCAAAGCTCTACATCGTCGGCGCCGTCCATATTGCCCAGCCGCTGAGCCAAATGGGCGCGCTCGCCGGTTTCGACGTGACGGTCATCGATCCGCGCACGGCCTTCGCGACCAACGATCGCTTCCCGAACCTCCATCTGATTGCCGCTTGGCCCGACGAAGCCCTCGCCGACTTGCCGCTCGACATGCGCACCGCCGTTGTGACGCTGACGCACGACCCGAAGCTGGACGATCCCGCCCTGATCGCCGCCCTGCGCTCCGAGGCGTTCTATATCGGCGCGCTTGGCTCGAAGAAGACGCACGCCGCGCGCGTCAGCCGCCTGAAGACGGCGGGCTTCGACGACACGACCATCGCACGCATCCGCGGCCCCGTCGGCCTCGACATCGGTGCCGTTTCGCCGGCGGAGATTGCCGTCTCGATCATGGCGCAGGTCGTCGAAACGCTGCGCAGCCCCCAAGCCGCATGAAGTTCGGCCGCGTCCCCGTCGCACAAGCGCAAGGCGCCATTCTCGCGCACGGCGTCTCTGCGGTGAACTTCAAAAAGGGCCGCACGCTCTCGCCCGTAGACATCGCAGCATTGAGCAGCGCAAAGATCGCCACGGTGATGATTGCCCGCCTCGATGACGGCGACGTCGCGGAAGACGCCGCTGCCCAACGCATCGGCGAAGCCGCCCGCGGGCCCGGCACGGCGCTGTCCGCGGCCCACACCGGCCGCGTCAATCTTTATGCCAGCGAGCGCGGCCTGATCGTGCTGGATGCCGAGCGCATCAATGCCATCAACGCGATCCACGAAAGCATCACGATCGCCACGTTGAGCGCATTCGAACTCGTCGAACCCCGCCAGATGCTCGCGACGATCAAGATCATTCCCTACGCCGCCCCCGAATGGGCGGTGAAAAAGGCGGAGGAGCTGGCGCGAACGGCGCTTATTCAGGTTGCGCACTTCGAGCCCAAGAAGATCGCCCTCATCTCGACCACCATCTCCGGCATGAAGGCTTCCCTCCTCGACAAGAACAAATCCGTCCTGGCCGCGCGCGCCGAAGCGCTGGGGAGCCACATCCATTTCGAAGCCCGTTGCGCCCACGATGCGAAGCCGATTGCCGCCGCCATTGCCGAATGCTTGGCCCTCAACCCCGACATGATCCTGATCTTCGGCGCCTCGGCGACCAGCGATCGCGAGGACGCCGTGCCGGCGGGCCTCGTCGCGGCCGGAGGCACGATCGACCACTTCGGCATGCCGGTCGATCCCGGAAACCTTCTGCTCCTCGGCCGCCTCGGCCCAACGCCGGTCATCGGCCTCCCCGGTTGCGCACGCTCGCCGAAGATCAACGGCTTCGACTTCGTGCTTCAGCGTCTGTGCGCCGACATCGAAGTGAAACCGTCGGACATCACATCAATGGGCGTCGGCGGCCTGTTGAAGGAAATCCCGACCCGCCCGCAGCCGCGCGACGCGACGGCGCCCAAAGCACAACGCGCGCCCGCGATCGCCGCAATCGTCCTCGCCGCAGGCAAGTCCACACGCATGGGCGACAAGAACAAACTGCTGATGAGGCTCCACGGCACGCCGATGGTCGCGCGCGCGGTCGCCGCCATCGCCGCGAGCCCGGCAAGGCCCGTCATCGTCGTCACCGGCAACGAAGCCCCGGCGATCGAAGCCGCGCTTAAAGACCAACCCGTTTCCTTCGCGCACAATCCGCGCTTCGCCGACGGCATGTCGACGTCGCTGAAAACGGGCCTTGCCGCGCTCCCCGCCGACATCGACGGCGTGCTGGTCTGCCTTGCCGACATGCCGGCCGTCACCGCGACCGCAATTGCCAAGCTCATCGCCGCCTTCAATCCGACCGAGGGCCGCGCGATCGTCGCGCCGACCTATCAGGGCAAACGCGGCAACCCCGTTCTCTTCGCCCGCGGCTTCATCGACGAAATGCGCCACGCCGAAGGCGACACCGGCGCACGCGCGCTTCTTTCGGCCCACGCCGATGCCGTATATGAAGTCGAGATGGAGGACGCCGGCGTTCTCGCCGACGCCGACACCCCCGCTGCCTTCGCCGCCATCGAGGCCGAGTTCAAATCATGACGGACGATCTCTACGCTAAGGAACTCCTGCGCTGGGCCGCCGACGTCAGCCGCGCCGGCCACCTGGGCGAACCGAAGCGCGCCGCCACGGTGAACAACGCCATGTGCGGCGACAAAGTGACGGTCGAATTCGCAATCGACCCGACGCACGAAATCCTCGACTGCCGTCACGAAACGAAGGCCTGCGTCCTCACCCAAGCATCCGCCTCGATCCTCGCCGCAAACGCATCAGGCGAATCCGCCGACTCACTCGCACGCCTCAAAGCCAAGGTGACGGCGATGCTCAAGGAAGGCGCCGAACCGCCCGCGGGCAAATGGTCCCTCTACGGAATCTTCACGCCGGTGCGCGAACACAAAAGCCGCCACACCTGCGTGCTGCTCCCCCTTGAAGCGGCGGAGAAGGCGCTTCAACCGACCGGCTGAGCGCCGGCGAAATGCCGCTCGATGAACGCGCGCGCCGCGTCGAAGCCGCCCAGATCGAAGATGTCGTTGTGCCCGGCGCCGTGCGGCCAAAATCCTTCCTTGGGCTCGTTCGCCGCCGCGAACAGCGTCCGCCCCAACGACTGGTCGATCACCGCGTCCGCATCGCCGTGCATCACGAGCAGCGGCACGTGAATCGATCCGATACGCGACAACGATTCGAAGCGATCGACCATCAGCCAGCGCACCGGAATGACGGCATAGACGCGTGCCGCCACGTCGACCGTGGACGTGTAGGGCGACTCCAGGATCATCAGCGCGATCTTGCGCTCGCTTGCCATCTTCGTCGCAACGCCGCTGCCCAGGGACTCGCCATAAAGAACGATCCGATCGTTCGAAATGCCCTGCGCGTTCAACCAATCGAGCGCCGTGCGCGCGTCGGTATAAATCCCCTCCTCCGACGGCGATCCCTCGCTGCCCGCATAACCGCGATAGGCGAGCAGGAGCACGCCCATCCCCGCATCCTTGAAATGCGCGAGCCGATAGCGCTGGCTGCGCAGCGACCCGCCGTTGCCGTGGAAGATTGCGACGGTGGGCCGGCCGTCGGGCGGCGGCGCATACCACGCGTAGACTTTCAACCCGTCGGCCGTCTTGAGCTCGATCTCTCGAACGCCCCCCAGCATCGCGTAGTACGACGGCGCGACGCGCGCGATCTGGTCCGGCCGGTACATCAAATCGCGCTGGAACACGTACATCAACGCGACGGCCACGAGATAGACCGCGACGACCCCGACAACGATCCGGACGGCAAGGCGCATCGCGGTCTCCTATCGCGCGCGCCTCGCAAGATAGGCCGAACGCGCACCGAGTTTCAGCGTGGCGCCGTCCCGTCTCGCGTCGCCCACGGTAATGGGCAGCGGTTCGAGGCCGGAAGCATCGCTCAGCGCGAATGATGCCTCGGCCATCGACAAATTGAAGATGCAAACAATGTGATCACCGCCACCAACCCGCTCGAACGCCAAAACCTGGTCGCTCGCCGCCAGCATCTTGATGTCGCCCGTGACGAGCGCCGGGTGCCGTTTGCGCTCCGCGATGAGCGCCCGCGCGAATTGCAGCACCGAACCCGGGTCGTGCTCCTGCTTGTTGGCGGCCAGCGCCAAATGCGCCGGCGCCATCGGCAGCCACGGCTCGCCGTGCGAAAAGCCGATATTGGGTTTGCCAGCGACCCACGGCATCGGCGTGCGGCACGGGTCGCGTCCCTTGCTGTAGGGGAAATAGAGTTCGCCCACCGGGTCGCGGATCTGATGCCGCTCGATCGGCCCGTCTGGCAGGCCCAGTTCCTCGCCCTGATAGAGCAGCACCGTGCCCTTCAACGTCATCAGCAACGCCAGCGCCAGCCTCGCCAGCACCGGATCCCCATCCATCGTCCGCCCATAGCGCGTGACAGTGCGCGGCACGTCGTGGTTCGAAAACGTGACGCACGGCCACAAGCCGGCGATGGCATTCAAGAACGCGTAGTGCTCGACGAATACGGCCGGCTTGAACGTCCGGTCTTCGAGGAACGTGAACGTATAGCCCGTGTGCAGTCCGTGATGGGCGCCCGCGAAATGGCCGAGCAATCCCGGCTCCTCCGAAAACTCGCCGAACACGAAACGGTTTTCGTAACCGTCGACGAGCGCGCGGATCCGGTCGAGCACCACGCGGTTCTCCGGCAGATTGCTGTCGCGGATGCGCCGCTGCAGGTTCGGCGCATGCGCCCAGTGATGCGCCGTGCGCTCGGCCATCGGCACGGCCGGATTGTCGCGCAGCTGCGCGTCGTGCAGAAAACTGTTCGCGACGTCGAGCCGGAAACCGTCGACGCCGCGATCGAGCCAAAACCGTAACACATCCAGCGCCGCCGCCAGTGCCGCTTGGTTGTGGAGGTTCACCTTCGGCTGCTGCTTCAGGAATTTGTGGAAGTAGTGCTGGCGCCTGAGCGGATGGTACGACCACGCCGGCCCGCCGAACACGGAAAGCCAATTGTTCGGCGCCGTGCCGTCTTCGCGCGGATCGGCCCACACATACCAATCCGCCTTCGCGCCCTCGCGCGACTTCAAGCTTTCCAGGAACCACGGATGCTGATCGCTCGTGTGGCTCAGCGCCTCGTCGAGAATGACCTTGAGCCCGCGCCGATGCGCCTCGCCGATCAGCCGCTCGAACCCCGCCATCGTGCCGAGCGTCGGCTCGACGCCGTTGAAGTCGGCAACGTCATAGCCGAAGTCGCGATTGGGCGAAGGATGGATCGGCGACAGCCAAATCGCGTCGACGCCAAGGGCCGAGATGTAATCGAGCTTGGACTCGATCCCCTTGAGATCGCCGACGCCGTCCGCATCCGTGTCGCAAAACGAGCGCGGATAGATCTGATAAACGACCGCGCTCCGCCACCAAGGCGTCATCGCGCGGACTTAGGCCATATCCACGCGCTCGATGATCCGCGTGACGAGGCCATAGGCCTTCGCCTCTTCCGCCGACATCCAGAAATTCCGGTCGGTGTCTTCCACCACCTTCGACAGCGGCTGGCCGGTTTCTTCCGCGATCGTGCGGTTCATGCGATCCTGCGCCTTCATGATCTCCTCCGCTTCGATCTCGATGTCCGACGCCGTACCGCGGATGCCGCCGAGCGGCTGGTGAACCATGAAGCGCGTGTTCGGCAGCGAATACCGATGTGCGCGGTCCGCGCCCAGAAAGATATGCGTGCCGGCCGAGGCAACCCACCCCGTGCCGATCGTCTTCACCTTCGGACGCAGCGACTTGATCATGTCGTGGATCGTATCGCCAGATTCCACGTGGCCCCCCGGCGAATGGATCACGATCTTGATGTCCTTGTTCGGGTCCTCGGCCGAAAGGGCGAGCAGGTTCGCGGTCACCCGCTCGGCCATCTTCATGTCGACTTCGCCGAAGATCAGAACCGTGCGCGACTTGAACAGCGCCTGGGAAATAGCGGTGAACGGCGGCGGCTCGGGCGCCTTTGGCTCACTCTTCTCATCTTCGAGGCGGAAACGGGGTGCCATCACGAGGGGCGTCCTTGGTTTTGGGGGATTCGAACTGCGGTTTAGCACTTGCCCCGGGGGGCGGCCAAGACAGTCAATTGACCCCGACAACCTTGGCCAAAGTCGGCCCGATTTCGGCGTTTATAACCAGATCCGCCATGTGGTCTAACTCGGTCGGGTCGCGGTTCAGGATCACGAGTTTCGCGCCGTGGCGCTTGGCGGCGATCGGCAGGCCCGCCGCGGGATAAACGACGAGCGACGAGCCGACGGCAAGGAACAGATCGCAGGCGAGCGCCGCCTCGCCCGCGCGCTCCATCTCCTCCTCCGGCATCGCCTGGCCGAAGGAAATCGTCGCCGATTTCACGATGCCCCCGCATGAGGTGCAGCTCGGCGGCTCCTTCGTCGCCTTGAACGCGGGCTCGATGTCGTCGAACTCGTGCCGCGTGCCGCATGCGAGGCACTTGGCATAGGTCGCGTTGCCGTGGACTTCGATCACCTTCTCAGCCGGCACGCCCGAGGCCTGATGCAAGCCGTCGATGTTCTGCGTCACGACCTCGCTGACCTTACCCCGTTCGACGAGCCGCGCGATCGCGCGATGCCCGGCATTGGGCGTCGCCGCCTTCAGCGTCGCCCGCCCGTCGAAAAGCCGCGTCCAAGCCTC
Organism: Micropepsaceae bacterium; assembly: GCA_041477875.1. Lineage (GTDB taxonomy): Bacteria > Pseudomonadota > Alphaproteobacteria > Micropepsales > Micropepsaceae > SZUA-430. The sequence continues at coordinate 9,703 of JBGOVA010000072.1, forward strand.
CACCCGCGCCTCGCGCGAGCGCACGAACTCGTCAAAATAGATGACGCGGTGCGTGCTCCAAAACCCGCCGGGGCTGCGGAAATCCGGAATGCCGGATTCTGTTGAAACGCCCGCGCCGGTGAACACCACCGCGCGGCGCGAACGCTCGATCAATCGCTTCAGGTCTTCATGCATTGCCGTAACATGGCACGGGTCCGTGCCCTGTTGAAGGCGTCAAAGCGGAGACATGCAATGCCCCAAAAGAGCGCCGGCGTCCTCGCGTTCCGCAGGAGGGGTCGCGACGTTGAATTCTTCCTCGTGCATCCCGGCGGCCCTTTCTGGGCCAAGAAGGACGACGGTGCCTGGTCCATTCCAAAGGGGCTGATCGACGAAAATGAGAACGCGGAAGCGGCCGCGCGGCGCGAGTTCCAAGAAGAGACGGGCGTGAAGCTCGATGGACCGATGATCGAACTCGGCACGTTTCGCCAACCCAGCAGCAAGATCATTCAAGCCTGGGCTCTCGAGTGCGATATCGATCCAGCAAACATCGTAAGCAACGACTTCGAAATGGAATGGCCGCCGAAGTCCGGCCGCAACGCCAAGTTCCCGGAGGTCGACCGTGCGGCGTGGTTCGACCGTGCACGCGCCACGGTCAAAATCCTGAAGGGCCAGCGCCCTATTATCGACGCTCTCTCCAAGCGACTCGGCGTTTGAATTGTAACTACGGGCCCGGCGCCAGCGCGAACGGATGCAGCCCCCACTGCCAGGCAAAGGCGACGAAGACGAGGATCGCGATGGTGAGGACCGCATACCCCGCTTGCGCCGCCCGCGCGCGGCCTCCGGTGCCGAAGCCGACCATGCTCCAAATCACCATGGGGATCGCAAGCACTGCGATCGCGACGGGCACCGACAGCAGCACCATCAGCATCGGCGACGGCCCGTGGATGATGGCGAGCGGCGAACTTTCGGCGAGCATCGCCGCCATCGTCACAAGCGACGCGACCGTCAGGCCCGCAGCCAAGAACGCCGTGATGCGCGGCAGGAAGCCGATGACCGCTTGCGGCTCGCCGAAGAACTGCCGGCTCAAGAATCCGTTCGTCCAACCCCAGATCGCCATCACGCACAAGCCCACGACGACGCCCAGCGCGACCGACCAGATCGCCCACTCGCTGGCGCCGACGACGCGGTCGTAAACGTTTGCATCCAAGACAAGCTGCGTCGCCTGGCCTCGCCCGTCGACCAAGGCTGCGGCCTTCCACTGGAAGTCGGGATTGATCCACGTGCCGTCGGCCCGCGGCAGGAACACGAGTTCGTGCCCGACGCTCGGCATCATCACCTTGAGCTGCCCCTCGCCCGGCGCGGTGACCTTGATCTGCGACGCGGCGGCGCCCATCACCGTGAAGTCCGAACGCGCACGCCGCACGGCCATGTACGTGCCCACGACACTGCGCGCGCGCAGCTCCGACGTCGGATTGACCTCCGCCACCGCCTCGGCCTTCGGCGGCCACAACAGATCGAACAAGCCCTTGCGGATCGGTGCGCTCGCCGAGAAATGGCAATCGACGTTGTATGCGACGAAGAAGCCGCTCTTGCCCTCCGGATCGAGCACGAGCTGCGAACAGAACCCGAGCCACGCCCCGTCGTGCCCGATCCAGCGGATGCCGTTGCGATGACCTTCCATGAAGCCGTAGGCCCAGCCGTCGAGCCCTTCGACCTCGACGAAGTGGCGCGCCTGCATGGTGTCGACCGTCGCGGGCTGAAGAATCTGCTGCTCGACCAGCGTGCCGTGATTCAAATGCGCGAGCATGAAGGGCGCCATATCGCCGGCGGTCGTGATCAAGTCGCCGGCCGGCCCAAAGCGCACGCGGTCGAGTTCGGCTCGCGTAAATCCACCCTCGTCGCCGCCTTTGAAGTAGGGCACCGCGATCTCCTGCGGCACCGGATAGGGCACGCCGAACGTCGATTGGCTCATCCCGAGCTTGTCGAAAATATTCGCCTGAACATAGGCGTTGAATTCCTGCCCGCTCACGCTTTCGACAATGTGGCCCGCCAAGCCGAACGCATGGTTCGAATACGCGAACATCTTGCCCGGCGGCAGGACGCGCGGCGGCATGCTGCGCGCGAGATATTGCCCCAGCGGCTCCGGCTGCACGGACAACGGCGCCGCGATGCCGAGGTAGCGGTCGTCGAAACCCGCCGTCTGCGTGAGAATGTTCGCAAGCGTCACCGGTTCGGGATAGGTCGGCGGAATCTTGAACCCGCCCAGATACGTGTTCACATCGGCGTTGAGGTCGATCTTGTTCTGCTCGACCAGTTGCATGACCGCCGTCGCGGTGAACAGTTTCGAAATCGACGCGACGCGGAAGCGCGTGCGATCCGGATCGACTGGGATGCGCGAACGAATGTCGGCGAAACCGTACCCGACCTTCAGCGCGACCTTGCCGTTTTGAATAATCAGAACGGTTGCGCCCGGAATCTCGCCCGACGCGATCAGCCCCGTCATCAATCCGTCGACATAACCGCGCAGCCGCGTGTCGTCGGCGGGACCCGGCGCCGGCGCATCGGATGCGTCAGCCGCGTCCGGCGTCGGTGTCGCTGCTGTCGTATCGATGGCGAGTGGCGCGGCCGTCTCCGTCTTGTGCCGGTCGGTCGTCTTCCTGTTGAGCGGTCCGCTGTCCTCGCGCGGCGGCTGCTCGAGCACCGGCGGGCTGAACACAAGCGGCGGCGGATCGTCGGCCGGCTGCGCGATCGCCGCGCGCATGCATGCGGCCGCGATCAGGCCGAGAAACAGAAAACGCCCACCCATTCAGCGCCCCACCGAAACTGCCCGAAAGTTCAAATTTCGGCCGCGACTTTATCGGGCTCTGTCGCGCCCATCTACCCGGCAGATCAGCGAATTCATCAGTGTACCGTTTTGGCATTCCCGTGCGGTGCAGCCACTGCGTGTAGTAAACTGAGGCATTCGCTCAGCCGAAGCGGTAAACTTGCTAAGGTCACCCACCAGCGGCTGTCAGTGCCAAGTCAGCACCCCTCTCAAGAGACAAAGGTCGTGCCATGATTTTCCGGCAATTGTTCGACGCTCAGTCCTCGACCTACACCTATCTCCTGGCCGACGAGGCCACGGGCGATGCGGTTCTGATCGACGCTGTTTTCGAACAGGTCCGCCGCGAGATCGCTCTGATCGACGAGCTCAATCTGAAGCTTCGCTACAGCCTCGAAACCCATGTGCACGCAGACCACGTGACCGGCGCGTGGCTGCTCAAATCGAAGCTCGGCTGCAAGATCGCTCTCTCCGCCCAAAGCGGCGCGGAGGGCGCAGATGTCTACCTGAAACCAGGCGACCGCATCGCATTCGGCGCGCGCCATCTCGAAGCGCGCGCGACGCCCGGCCACACCAGCGGCTGCATGACCTACGTCCTCGACGACAAGAGCGTGGCCTTCACCGGCGACGCCTTGTTGATCCGCGGCTGCGGCCGCACCGACTTTCAGCAAGGCAGCGCGCGCCAGCTCTTCAATTCTGTGCGCGAGCAGATCTTCTCCCTGCCCGGCAATTGCCTGGTCTATCCCGCGCACGACTACGGCGGCTCGACCGCCTCGTCGGTCGCCGAAGAAACGCGCCACAATCCGAGATTGGGCTGCGATATCCTTGAGGCCGATTTCGCCGGTTACATGGACAATCTGGGCCTCGCGCACCCGAAGAAGATGGACATCGCCGTTCCCGCGAACTTGAAATGCGGCAAGCCCGAGATCGATACAGCGCGTGCCCTCGACGCCGAATGGGCGCCCGTCGTCGTCACCTACGCCGGTGTCCCCGAAATCCAGCCGCAATGGGTCGAGGAACACCTGCGCGACGTGCAGATCCTCGACGTGCGCGAGCCCAAGGAATTCAACGACGAACTCGGCCACATCGCCGGCGCGGTTTTGATTCCGCTGGGTTTTCTCAAGGACCGCACGGGCGAACTCGACAAATCAAAGCCGGTGATCGCCGTCTGCCGCTCGGGCGCAAGGTCGGCCCGCGCGACCCAGATGCTCGAACAAGCCGGTTTCGCCAAAGTCGCCAACCTGAGCGGCGGCATGCTGCGCTGGCGCGCGCAAGGCTCTCCGGTTCAGGGGCCGTATTGATCGAGGGCCGCGCGCCCCCTTGAACTCAACGTGACCACATCGCCCTCGAACGCGACAAATCCGTCTTCCAACGCATCTTCCCAAATCATGTGCCGCGGGCAATGCGTGCGCCACGCCTCCATGACCTCGCGATAGGTCCGCGGCCGCGTCTCGACCCACTCCAGAAATTCGCGCGTCAAAGCCTGCATGACATCGCAGCTATGCCCTGCATCGACTCCGGTCAATGTTGATTTGGTGATTGCAGTTATGCCGGAGGAACTGTCTGCGACACTCGTCACAAGCCGAACGCTAACGTCCGAACGATCCCTGCTTCGCCCGCAATTCGCGAATAAGTTCGATCGACAAGACCTGTTCGACAGAGAAGGGTCCGCCGATCGCTTGGCTGGCATGTCCACACAAATACGCGAGTACTCGCGCCGGGGAAAGCCCGCTCCCGCCGCGGCCTAGACTAAGCCTTCACCGCCCCGGGCTTGCCGGTCTCGATCGCAAATTCGGCAAGAGAACCGCCCTCGGTCTGAGGATCGCGAATATCATCGACCGCGTGCGGATTGTCGGGCAGCGGCTCCGTGGAGGGCCGGAGGCTAGCGCGCCGAACGTGCGTCCGTCACTGCAAGCGCGCCGCCGATCCGACAGCACCGCCGAATATGTCCCCGAGATTCCAGGCACCGCCCGACAGTACAAGACATCGGCCGCGATAGTTCGCAACGTGCACACGCGCCAGGCTCCCGCGTTCGGGATGATCGATCCCGGATTCGTGTTCATATGCGCCGCGTTCAGATCCCGGGTACAACAACCACCGCCCACGAGCGCGCGGCCGGCACAATCACGAAGCGAAGGGCCGCTCGACCCCGCGCCTGCACAGGCTTGGGTTCTCCACAGCCCGCTTCGCGCAGCGAGCGAGCGGAAAACGGGGCAATAGAGCCAAATCCGCGCGTGAGACCGAATGCCGCTCCCGCTTTCAAAAAACATTCATAAATTCGTTAGATCAGAGCCATCGCCAAGATGTTGTTAACGATCGATCCATGCGCAGGGATCCGGGTGGAGGGGCAAGTTCACCCGCCAAGGCGCAAAGGATCCTGGACAAACCGAGCGAGAGATACACATGCGAACATCATTTGGAATATGGCGGACGGCGATCGCGCTAGCGGCCGCGGCAGGCGTCGCCACGGTTGCGATGGCGGCCGACATTACGGGTGCCGGCGCGACGTTTCCGTATCCGATCTACGCCAAATGGGCGGCTGCGTATAAGTCCGCGACCGGCGTAGGGCTCAACTATCAATCGATTGGTTCAGGCGGCGGCATCAAGCAGATCAAGGCGCGTACCGTAACGTTCGGCGCGTCCGACATGCCGCTCACACCGAAGGATCTTGACGAGTCCGGTCTCATCCAATTTCCGACCGTGGTCGGCGGCGTTGTTCCCGTCTACAACCTGCCCGGAATTCGAGCGGGCGCGGTGAACTTTGACGGCCCCACGCTGGCCGCGATCTACATGGGCAAAATCTCCAGATGGAACGACCCGGCGATTGCCAAGCTCAACCCGGGCGTGCCCTTGCCGGCGACCAACATCACCGCGGTGCACCGTTCGGACGGATCGGGCACCACGTTCATCTTCACCAACTACCTGTCGCAGATAAGCGACGATTGGAAGAAAAATGTCGGCGCGGCCACGTCCGTTGAATGGGCCGGCGGCATCGGCGCCAAAGGCAATGAGGGCGTCGCGGGCAACGTCACCCAAACGGTTGGCGCGATCGGATACGTCGAGTACGCCTACGTCATCCAGAACAAGTTGAGCTATGCGAAGATGATCAATCGCGAAGGCAAGCTTATTGCTCCGCAAGCCTCTGCGTTTGCGGCCGCGGCAGCTGGCGCGGATTGGGCGCATGCGCCCGGTTTCTATCTGTTGCTCACGAATTCGCCCGGCGCCGAATCCTGGCCGATCGCCGGTGCGACCTTCATCCTGATCCCGCGTCAGCCGCCCGATCCGGCGGCGGCCAACGAAGCGCTCAAATTCTTCTCCTGGGCGTACAAGAACGGCGACAAGATGGCCGAGGACCTTGACTATGTCCCCCTGCCGGACAACGTCGTTGGCCTCATCGAGCAGTCCTGGAAGACCAGCATCAAAACGGCGGCCAACTAAAAACGAAAGCGAGAAGCGGGGAGGCCTCGGCGGGGGCCTCCCCATTCGTGTTCGAACTCTGTACTACTGACTTTCTCGGGGGTTGACGTGTACGGTTGCCGGGGCAACGTGCACGTCAGATGGGCATGATGGAAGACAGATACCGCGGCATCGCGCGGGCCGCGCGTCAGAACGCCTTCTTCTCTGCACTGACTTTGCTGTCTGCGATCAGCGTGCTGGTCGTCCTCGGCGGTGTAATCGCTACCCTGGGCGTTGGAGCGGCGCCTGCGTTCCAAACGTTCGGCTTCGACTTCTTCATCACCGAAAAATGGAATCCGGTTACTGAACGGTTCGGCGCACTCGCCCCCATTTACGGCACGGTCGTAACCTCTGGGATCGCACTCATGCTCGCCGTACCGATCGGCATCGGCATCGGCGTTTTCCTCACCGAAACCTGCCCGTTGAGTTTGCGGCGCCCGATCGGCACTGCTGTCGAATTGCTCGCGGGCATTCCCAGCATCATATACGGCATGTGGGGATTGTTCGTTCTCGCGCCGGTCGTCCAAGCCCACATAGCGCCGACATTGATCGATGTTTTTGGACCGATTCCGCTGCTGTCGCAAGTCTTCGGGCCGCCCGGTTACGGCGTCAGCGTCCTCACCGGTTCTCTGATCCTGTCGATCATGATCATCCCGTTCATCTCGTCGATTACGCGGGACGTTTTCGAAACCGTGCCTGCCGTGCTCAAGGAGTCTGCCTACGGTCTCGGGTGTACGACCTGGGAAGTCGTCTGGAACGTGGTGTTGCCCTATACGCGGGTCGGCGTGATGGGCGGCGTCATGCTCGCCCTTGGCCGCGCCCTCGGCGAGACGATGGCCATAACCTTCGTCATCGGCAACGCGCACCACATCAACGCATCGATACTCCAGCCCGGAACGACGATCTCGGCCGCGATCGCGAACGAATTCACCGAGGCGGTCGGCGACCTCTACACATCCTCGCTCGTCGCGCTCGGCCTGATCCTGTTCTTGATCACCTTCACGGTGCTCGCCGCCGCTCGCCTGATGCTGCTGCGCCTGCAGAACCTTCAGGGCGGGTGACCATGGACAAATCGCTCTACGCGGCTCGCCGACTGACCTCCGGCATCTTTCTCACGCTCTCATTTCTCGCTTCTCTGATCGGGTTGGGGGCACTTGCACTCATTCTGTGGACCTTGATCCAACAGGGCTCGGCCGTTCTCGACACCAGTCTGATCACGGAGATGACCCCTCCGCCCGGCGAGAAAGGCGGCATGCTCAACGCGATTGCGGGCAGTGCGATTATGGTCGGCCTTGCGATGGCCATCGGAACGCCGCTTGGCATCTTGGCTGGCACCTATCTGGCGGAATTCGGATATCACACCCGGCTCGCAACCGTGGTCCGCTTCATCAACGACATACTCGTCAGCGCGCCTTCGATCGTCGTCGGATTGTTCGTGTACGAACTCATCGTCGCGACAACGGGCCACTTCTCGGCCTTCTCCGGCGCCGTCGCGCTGGCGATCATCGTGATCCCGGTCGTCGTGCGGACGACGGAAGACATGCTCACTTTGGTGCCCAATCAATTGCGCGAAGCCGCGGCCGCGCTCGGCTCGCCGCGTTGGCACATCGTGCGCAAGGTAAGCTATCGCGCGGCGCAAGCGGGAATGATCACCGGCGTGCTTCTCGCCCTCGCCCGGATCAGCGGCGAGACCGCGCCGTTGCTGTTCACGGCGCTGAACAATCAATTCTGGAGCACCGACCTGAACGCGCCCATGGCGAGCCTGCCCGTGATGATTTTTCAGTTCGCGGTCAGCCCCTACAAGGATTGGCAGCAGCTGGCGTGGGCGGCTGCGTTGCTCATCACGGTCACGGTGCTGTTGTTGAGCATCGTCGCGCGTTTACTCGGGGGCAAACGGGCCAGTCCATGAGTGAGTTGAAGACAAAAATCGAGGTGAAGAACCTGTCGTTCCACTACGGCAAGTTCCAGGCACTCAAGGACATAAACTTACCGCTTTACGAGCACCGCGTGACGGCCTTCATGGGCCCTTCGGGTTGCGGGAAGTCGACCCTGCTCCGGGTATTGAACCGGATCTACGACCTTTATCCCAATCAGCGCGCCGAGGGCGAAGTCCTGCTCGACGGCGAGAACATCCTTCGGCCGAACCTGGACCTGAACCTCCTGCGCGCCAAGATCGGCATGGTGTTCCAAAAGCCCACGCCGTTCCCGATGACGATCTATGAGAACGTCGCGTTCCCGATCCGCTTGCAGGAACGGTTGAAGAAATCGGAAATCGACCTGCGCGTCGAAGACGCACTACGCCGGGCGGCCCTGTGGGATGAGGTGAAAGGCAAACTTCGTTCAAGCGGCCTAAGCCTCTCCGGCGGCCAGCAGCAGCGCCTGTGCATCGCGCGTACGATCGCCGCGAGACCGGAAGTGATTCTGCTCGACGAGCCCGCATCGGCGCTCGACCCCATCGCCACCGCCCGCATCGAAGAGCTGATCGACGAACTGAAAACCGAGTACACGATCGTGATCGTGACCCACAATCTGCAGCAGGCCGCGCGCGTGTCGGACCACACGGGCTTCATGTATTTGGGCGAGTTG
>JBGOVA010000052.1:0-21671 GCA_041477875.1 Micropepsaceae bacterium
CGCTTGACCACGCGACGGGCGAAGTTCAGGCGGAACCCTTCGGCAAAGGCAAGCCAGCCCGCGCCGACGTGATCGATATCGATTTGGCCCGCCTCACGCTCCCAAAAGGCGAGATAGTCCGTGACTTGGATTCCTTGCAGGCGGCAGCGCAGAAGCTCTTCGACCGGCAGGCCGCGGCGATCTTCCGTCGCCACGACGATCTCTTCCGCGTGCAGCGATTCAGCCATGTGGGCGTAGGGCGCAGGTCTGGCGAAGGGCCGCGCGCGGGCCACGATGTTGCCGAGCGAAATGGTGGCGCTCGCAGGCGACTGTCCTTGCGCCAGGCGGCCGACGCACCGCAGATGGCTCGAGCCTTCGTTGCTGACGTAGTTCGAGACGGTGTCGGCCAGCGCGCCTTGGCCGAGGATCACGACGCGCCGCTTCAGGAAGTCGAGATTGAGGGCCCAAAAGAGCGCGACGCGCAAAGAGAAGATCGCAAAGAAGAACACCGCGATCGCGACGGTTAGAATGCCGATATACCAGCCGAACGGCAGATCCGCCGACGCCTTCAAGACGCCGACGACCGCAACCGTCGGGATGAGCACCAATTGCGAGGCGAAGACGAAGCGTTGGGCGAACACGCGAAAATCGAGGAACGAGTCGCGATTGTAGAGACCGGCCGCAGCAACGATCAGCAAGAACGCGGCGGTAACGAGCAGCGCTTCATAGAGCTCCATGTCCGCGACGTCGTCGAAGTAACATGACGAACAACGGCCGATGAAGCCGAGCGCATAAAGGCCCAAAAGGAACAACCCGCCTTCGGCCATCGCGAGCACGATTGTCGGTAGTCCGACGTAGTGCCGGAGAATCTTCATGCCTGCCCCCAACTACGGCACGGAATTCACGCTGTCCCGTTAGGAACCCCAGTCGCGTGCGCCTTGCCGCCCCATTTCCCCAATAGGCACGTTCGGCCATAACTCAAGCATCATTGGGCGACGAATCCTAGTGGCGATCGCCGGCGGTAAACCAAAACGGGCCTCATGGTGAATCGATGTCACATTGAATGCTTGTGCCGCACACGCGGTGGCGAACGTTGCTCGTCCTGTGAGACCTAACTTGTTGCGTTTCTTTGGTTTTTCCGGATATGCGAAGCGCCGCTGTGATCCGCTTTGGCAGCCCTTCCCGGGGATGTTTCTTGCGGTAGCCGCGCGTGGGTTTCCGCGCCTTCCGGTTCGGTGCTAACTCAGTTCCGACTCGACCTTGCCGCTGTGTTCGCGGCGTCACGACCGCAAAGGGCTTTGCGTTGGCCGCGCTCCGCGTTCTGACCTTCACGACGCTCTATCCCAACGCCGAAATGCCGAACCACGGCGTCTTCGTCGAGAACAGGCTGCGCCAGACGATGGCGCATCACGATGTGCGGGCGACAGTCGTCGCGCCGGTGCGGTTTTTTCCGTTCACCTCATCTGTGTTCGGCTCTTATGCGCGCTATGCGCGCGTGCCGAGGGTCGAGGAGCGTCACGGCATCGCGGTTCATCATCCGCGCTATTTTCTGATCCCCAAGGTCGGCATGAACATTGTGCCGTGGTTTCTTTGTCGCGCCGGGCTCGCCGCGTGCCGGCGGCTTGGACTGAACAAACAATCGATCGACGTGATCGATGCCCATTATTTTTATCCCGACGGCGTTGCCGCGGCGATGCTGGCGCGCGACCTCGAGATTCCGTTTGTCGTCACCGCGCGCGGGACAGACCTGAACGTCTTGCCGGATTTTCCTCTGGTCCGCCGCCGGATCGTTTGGGCGGCACAAGAGGCCGCCGCCACGATCACGGTTTCGGCTGCGCTCAAGGGAAAGTTGTTGGAGCTGGGCGTCGATCCCCGGAAGGCGGCCGTTTTACGAAACGGCGTCGATTTGGATTTGTTCAAGCCCGTGGACCGTGAGGCGGCGCGGCGTCGCCTTGGCCTTTCTGGTTTCACGATTCTTTCCGTCGGCAATTTGGTTGCGCTCAAGGGCCATGAGCTAACGATCGAGGCGCTCGCGTCGCTCAAGGACTGCACGTTGCTCATCGCGGGCGGCGGTCCGTTGCGCGAGACGCTTCGGGCGCGCGCGATGTCCCTGGGGGTCGGCGATCGGCTGCGCCTGCTGGGCGAGGTTCCGCACACTCAGTTGGCCGAGCTTTACTCGGCCGCCGACGCCTTCGTCCTGATGTCCGAGCGCGAGGGGTGGGCCAACGTGCTTTTGGAGTCGATGGCGTGCGGGACGCCCGCGCTCGCGACCGATGTCGGCGGCAACGCGGAGATCATTACCCGCGCCGAAGCCGGTGCGTTGCTCGGCGAGCGTTCCGTGCCGGCGCTCGTGGCTGCCGTGAACGCGTTGCGTGCGCGGACGCCTGATCGAGCGGCGACGCGGCGTTTTGCCGAAGGGTTCGGCTGGCGTGCGGTTGCGGCGGCGAACTATGCGCTGCTTTCAGCAGCCGGCAGAGGCGGCAGCGAGCAGTTGGACGCAGAGGCGATCGTCTCTCGAGCGATGCAGTAGCTCTACGCCTGGTTGATGTTCGAGTGCGCGCCGATATTTGTGCGCGCGGGTCTTGGCGAATTTCCGCAGGAAAAGCGCGCGTTTTGGAACCTCGCCGATGTTGCGCGAGTTGCCTTCTGTTAGATTCGGGTGCGGGATGATTCGGGGTCGTGCGTCCCCCTCGCGAGAGATATTCGGTCGATGAACGAGACGACGCTGCAGTCAAGACAAGTTTTGAGCCACGATGCCCTCGAAGTGCCGCAAGAGGAGTTCATCCCCTTGCGCTGGAGCGTGGCGATTTGGCTCGTGCTCGCGGCTGGCTCGTGGGCCGCGGTGTTCTACATCGTCTCGCTGATCGTTTAGCTCAACGCCGGTTCGGGTGTCGCGTTCGCCGCGGGTTTTGCGGCGCGCGAGAGCGTCAGCGACGATTTCGCATTGGCGCGCTCTCTCAGGAATGCATCGAAAACGAAGAGCAGCCACAGCGTCTGCCAATTGTCGCGCGCGCCGCGCAGGTGCTGGCCGACCCAGTTGTCGACGGCGCGCATGTCGAAGAGGCCCGAGTCCTGCAGACGCGCGCTTGACGTCAGGCCCAAGGTCATGTCGCGCAAGGGGCCGCGCAGCCAGGCGGAAACCGGAATCGAGAAGCCACGCTTCGGCTGATACAAGAGATCGCGGGGCAGATGCGGGACCATGGCCTTTTTCAGGATCGCCTTGCCTTCGCCGCCCGCGATCTTTGACGCTGTGTCGAGCGAGAAGGACCAGGCGACGAAATCGTGGTCGAGAAAGGGTGGGCGCGTTTCGAGCGAATTCGCCATCGCAGCGCGGTCGACCTTCACCAGGATATCGCCCGGCAGATAGGTCATGAGGTCGGCGTACTGCGCGCGCTGAAGCGGCGAGAAATCGCGCGCTTCGCGGAAGCGGGCGCGGATCAATTCGCCGGGCTCGTAGCCGGCCAGGCGGTGCGCGAGGTCGGGGCTGAAGAGCGCGCGGCGCTGTTCTTCGGAGATCATCGAGACCATGCGGGCGAAGGCCATGTCGTCGTCGCCGGAGAGTTCGAGCAACGTGGTTTTCGCGCGAAACGGGCGCGGCGCCCAGTCGAGCTTGGGATAGGCGCGTGCGAGCGGGCCCAAGAGCGAGCGGCGAACGCTTGGCGGAATGCGCCGGCGAAGCGCTTCTTCGGCGAGGTGAAAGCGGTACCGGCGATAGCCGCCCAGGGTTTCGTCGCCGCCGTCGCCGGTGAGGCAGACTTTTAGCGTGCGCGCCGCTTCGCGGCAGACGGCGAAGGTCGGGATCGCGGAATCGTCGCCGAAAGGCTCGTCGTAGATTTGCGGCAAGCGCGGCAGGAGTTGAGTCAGATTGCCGGGGTCGACGTTTCTCAACTGATGGTTTGTTTTGTAGCGGAGCGCGACGGTGCGGGCGAATGCGGTTTCGTCGGCGTTCTCGCTTCCGACGCTGATCGAATAGGTCGAGACGGGCGCGGACGCGATCTGGGCCATCTGGGAGACGACGCTGCTTGAATCCACACCGCCGGAGAGGAAGGCGCCTACTTCCACGTCCGCGACCATCTGCCAGCGGACGGCCTCTTTCAGGCGGGCGGCGAGTTCTTCGGGTGCGGCGGTGCGCTGTTCGGTACCGGCCGCCGTGAGCACGTTCCAATATCGGCGCAGGACGGGCTGGCGACCGCGCGCGAGGGTCAGCGTGTGGGCGGGCGGGAGCTTGCGGATCGCAGCGTAAATCGTCTTCGGGTCGGGGACGTAGCCGAAGGTGAAGAAATCGGCGACGGCCTCGGTGTCGAGGGTCAGGTCGAGGCCCGGCAAGGTGAGAAGCGCTTTGATCTCGGAGGCGAAGGCGAAGGTGCCGTCGGGCAGGGTCGCGTAGTGCAGCGGCTTTTCGCCCATGCGGTCGCGGGCGAGGAACAGCGTCTTGGCCTTGTTGTCGAAGAGGGCGAAAGCGAATTGGCCGCGCAGTTTCTCGACGGCGGCGGGGCCCCAGGCGCGCCAGCCTTCGAGGATCGCCTCGGTGTCGGAGGCGGTGGTGAAGCTGTGGCCCTTGTCCTTCAGTTCGGCGCGCAGTTCCTTGTAGTTGAAGATCTCGCCGTTGAAGGTGATCGAGATCGCACCGTCGCGGGTGTGCATCGGCTGATTGCCGGAGGCGAGGTCGATGATGGCGAGTTTGCGGTGGCCGAAGGCGAGGCCCGGGGTCGCGTAGAAACCTTCGCCGTCGGGGCCGCGATGAGCGATGGCGGTCGTGGCACGGCGGATCAATTCCGGATCGAAATTGCGCTCGCCGCGCGTGTCGAATAGGCCTGCGATGCCGCACACGGAGAGCGCCCCTCTCTTCCCGTAAGAACGGGGACCATACGGGAAGGCTTCTGCGGGCTCAAGAATCGACTATGGTGCGCGCCCTGATGGCCAAAATTCTGTTCCTCGCGCACCGGTATCCTTACCCGCCGAACAAGGGCGACAAGATCCGCGCGTTCCATATCGCCGAGCATTTGCGCAAGCGCCACGAGGTTTCGCTGGGCTTCGTGACGACGCCCGGCGACGAGGAACCTGCCTTGTCGTGGGCGCGGAACTTCCACGGACATTACTGCGGCCGTGTCTCGCGGCTCGCGCGTTTATTTCAAGCGGGTGTTGCGTTTTTGAGCGGTGTGCCGCTCAGCGTCGCGACGTTTCGCCATGGCGGGCTCAAGCGCTGGGTCGCCGAGCAGCGGCCGGACGTCATCTATGTGTTCTCCTCGGCGATGGCGCAGTACGTGCCGCAAGATTTGCCGACTGGGGCGCGCATGATTCTCGATTTCGTCGACGTCGATTCCGAGAAGTGGCGCCAGTACGCGGCGACGCAATCGCCACTCAGGCGCTGGTTCTATGCGCTGGAAGCGCGGCGCCTGCTCGCTTTCGACCGGGCGCAGGCGGCGCGCGCTGCGGCTTCGCTCTTCGTGTCGGAGGACGAGAAGCGCATTTTTGACCGGCTCTCGCCCGAGACGAGCGCGCGTCATGGGGCGATCGCGAACGGCGTCGATGTCGCTTACTTCGATCCCGCCGCCGTGGCCCCGCGCGTTGCGCCAAGCAAGACGATCGTCTTTGTCGGCATGATGGACTATTGGCCGAACATCGATGCGGTGACGTGGTTTGCACAGGACATTCTTCCTCTGGTGCGGGCAAAGCACGCCGAGGCGACGTTTCAGATCGTGGGCGCCAAGCCCGTCGCGGCGGTGAGCGCGCTCGGGCAGCGCGACGGCGTCGAGGTCACCGGCGCGGTGCCCGATGTGCGCCCCTATGTCGCCGCGGCCGCGGTCGTCGTCGCGCCGCTCAGGATCGCGCGCGGCATTCAGAACAAGGTGCTCGAAGGCATGGCGATGGCGCGGCCCATCGTGACGACGCCGGGCGCGCTCGAAGGCATCAACGCGGCGCGCGGGCGCGACGTGCTGGTGGGCGAGACGGCGGGCGAGATCGCCGAGGCCGTCGTCAGCGTGCTCGATGGACGAGCGCCGCCGGGCCTCGGCCCCGCCGCGCGCGCGTTCGTGGTAAGGAACCACGAGTGGGCGGCGAATCTCAGCAGGCTCGATGCGCTGATGGCGCGATAGGCGGGCCACGCGCGACATCGTCGCGAACTTCGCCCGCGTCTACCAGCGGCACAACGGCGGGCGCATCTGGCGCTATCAGTCGCCGCCATGCGCGGGCGAGAGCTGTCCCGGCTGGCGCCTGCTCGACAACAACGGCAATACCGGAAAAATCGCGGTAGGCGGAGAGCGCTGAAGCTCATCCCTAACCGAGATTGCGGCTGATGAAGGGCGCGATGAAATTGGCGACGGGCAGCGGCAGGCGGCGCCAAATCTCGATCGCCTGCGCGTAGCGCGGGTTCGTCGGGTTCAGGTTCGGCAGCGTGTCGCGGGCCACCAGCAGGAACTGGTGGGCGATCGGGCGCGGCTCGAAGCCCCAGTTCTTCTTGAAGGCGTAGGGACCGGTGCCGATTTTGCTGCGGCCGAAGTCGAAGATTTTCGCGCCGTGCGCAACGGCGTGGCGCATGAGTTTCCAGTACATCAGATCGTTGGTGCCGGCGACGCGCGCCTCCGGGTTCGAGCCGGTGTAATAGGGATAGACGCGGTCGCGGAAGTAGTAGGAGAGCACGCTCGAGAGCGGCGTCGTGCCTTGCCAGACGGTCAGGATGTCGGCGTTGTCGGGGAAGGCGCGCAAGATTTCGCGGAAGAATTTTTTCGCAAAGACCGGCGTGCCGTGGTCGCGCACGGTGCGCGAGAAGAGCGCGTAGAACGTGTCGACATCCTTGTCGGTGGTGACGCGGAAGTCGCCTTCGATCGCCTTGCGCACGACGGCGCGCTGTTTGCGCGGTATTTGCAGGAGATTTTGCGCTTCGTCCGACGCCATCTCGCGTTCGAAGCCGGCGTAGAGGTCGTCCTTGGCGATCCAGCCTTCGGCCGCGCCCGTGTCGCGCAGTTCGACGTAACCGACGCGGAGGTCGCGCGCGAGGCGCTCGGCTTCCTTCAACAGCGCGATCCGGCTTTCGTCGTCGCGCGCCAGCGGACCGCCGCCGACGCAGAAGGCGGTCGAGATCAGCGCGTGGCCAAAGAGGCGGCTCTTGAGTTCGACGAGCGGGAGGACGCCGGTGATCGTGCCCGCATTCGATGCGACGATGTAGTGAGTTCTATGGCCGAACGCGTTCTGCATCACACCGGCCCAGGCGGACAGATGGAAGACGGTTCCGGCGGGATGGTTCGCGACGAAGGCGTCCCAGCTTGGGTGTTGCGGGGCTGCGAGCAGGCCGATTTCTGGCATCAGGCGGCTTTGGCGAAGACGCGGTCCATGCGGTCCCAGCGGAAGTCGCGCAAGAGGCGCGCGAGGCGAGGCGCGGTGCGGCTCAAGTTCAGATAATGGCGGAGGCGGGATTTGAGGTTCACGCCTTGCGGGCGCGGCTGGTCGGGATCGACCTCCCATGGGTGCAGATAGAAGATCGCGGGGCGGTGTTCAGCCTCGTTGATGTGCGCGATGGCGCGCCGGAAGAGCGCGTACGGCGCCAAGCGGAAATAGCCGCCGCCGCCGCAAGGGACGTTGCGGCCGCCGAGGCGGAGCGTCGAAATCGGATATTCCCAGAGGCGCTTCGTGCCTTGCGGGCGATAGGCGAAGCGCGGGGCGTCGGGGTTCGAATAATTGTCGTGAGCGACGGGATAGACGCTGGAGGAATAGTCGTAACCTTCTTCCTCCAGCACCTTGAAGGCCCAGGGCGTCGCCGCGCCGACGGAGAAGGTCGCGGCGCGGTAGCCGCGGACGGGCGTGGCGCCCGCGTCCTCCAGGATCTTTTTCGTGCGCGCGATGTCGGCGCGGAATTGCCCGGGCGTCTGAGCGTCGACGCGGTGGTGGGCGTAGCCGTGGCTTGCCAGTTCATGGCCTTCGGCGACGATGCGGCGAACGATCGTCGGGTGGCGTTCGGCGATCCAACCCAGCGTGAAGAACGTCGCGTGCACGTTCGCATCGGCCAAGAGATCGAGGATCAGGTTGGTGTTGCGTTCGACGCGCGGTTCGTAGGCGTCCCACTTTTCGCGCGCGCAGACGTCGGCCAGCGCTTGGACCTGGAAATAATCCTCCACGTCGAAAGACATGACATTGACCGGCCGGGCGTCGGCGAGTTGGGGGTCGGGCATCGGGCGGGTCATAGCCGAGGCGGCGGCCGCATTCAACGGCCCCAAACTCAGAACGCCTGCTGCACGGAGAAGCGCAGCACGTTCTCATACGTGTCGATGTCGCCGGGCAGCGCTTCGAAGCGCCAGGCGTAGCCGCCGCCGAAGGACACGCTTTCATTGTATTGATAAAAGACCGAGAGTTCGGTGCGGTAGATTTGCGACGTATTGCGGGTCAGCAAGACTTCGTAATTGTCCTGGAACTGGGCGTGCAGCAGGTAGCTCAGCTTGCGCGAAAGCTTTTCCTCCAAGGCGAGATCGACGACGTAGAATTTCTCGTCGTCGACCAGCGTCGGATAAAAGCGGTCGGAATGACCGAAAGTCAGCGTGTAGGTCTGAAGATCGTTGACGAAGCTTGCCGCCAGTTGAAGGTTCTTGTCGCGAACGATCGCGTCGACAATCAACGGGTCGGGAATGCTGGGCGTCGACGGCACGCTGATGTTGAAATTGCCGTTCTGGTCGAGCAGATCGGTCACGCTGCGAACGAGCGTGAGTTGGACCGGCGTCAGCGTGTCGGTGTAGCCGCCGAAGACGCGCAAACGCGGCGTCAGCGCGACACTCACGTCGGCGAGATAGGTCGTGTCGCCGAAACGCTTGCCGTATTCGAGTTGGATGACGGAGTCGTTGCCGAACCGGTAACGCCCGCCCAGGCTCCATATCGGACCGCGGATGGCGGCGATCGTGGGATCGGTGATGCGCTCATAGCCGATGTGGCCGATGGCGCTGAAACCCTTGGTCAGATTCAGGAACACGCCGCCGATGACGTTTTCCTGCTCGAAGCCCTGATCGGTTTCCACATGCTCGGCGGTCGCGAGCGCCTGGTAGAGCGAAGAGCGCTCGCCGGTGTCGAGCCTGGCGCCGACCTGCTTGACGGTGACGTCCGTCAGCAGCGTCGCGGCGACGCCAACCACCGGCTTGTCGAATTGAACCTGCGCGTAGTTCGCGCGGACCAGCAAGTCGGCGAGGCCGAACACCTGCGTGGTGACGAACGGGCTGACGGAATAGCTTTTCTGCTGGATGCTGCCCTGCCCCGTCGTCAATCCGGAGGCTGAAATATCGCTCGACGAGAGGTAGACGTCCTGCTTCTGCGCGATCACGTCGATGAAAAACAAATTCTCGAGCACCTCGCCGCGGCCGGCGATCGTGCCGTTGCCGTTCAAGTTGTCGAGCGTGTTCGTCGCCCAAAACTCGTCGTAGAAAAAGTTCACGTCGGCGACGGCGTTGATGCGCGTCGAACGCAACAGAGCCTCAAGCCGCGCGTTCAAGACGGTTATGCCGTCCGCGTCGCGATCGCCCGACGAGGCGCGCACGTTGTCGGTGAAGATTTGTTCGACGCCGAGAACCGGCCGGAATTCGAAGACGTCGGCGAGCGCGTTCGTCGAAAGCTCAGCACCGGTCGCCACCACCGCCGCCGCAAAGGCGGGCATGTAGCGCGGGACCCATGAGCGCCAATCCTTCGCTCGCAAACGCATCCGCCCCCTCCGGCAACGCCGGCCCCCGGTTCCCGCAACTAGTTGAAGATCAGCCCGAGAGATTTCTCGTCGATCGGCCCGGCGATGCGATCGAGCGTGGCAAGCCCCTGATTGATCTCGGACCGGCCTGTGATGTTCGCCGCGACCACGAAGGCGATCTGGCCTGCATAGCGCGCCAAGACGGCCGCGCCGCCGTTCGACAGGACGGGGCCGGCGTCGATGATCACGAACGAACTCGTGCCCGCGAGCGAAGACAGAAGCTGTTCCAGGCGCCCGTTCGCAAGAAGCTCGGGCGCATTGTCGCGCGACTCACCCGGAAGGATGACCTTCACATTGCTCAAGCCCGTCGACTTGACGATGCGGCTCTGGTCGACCCCGCCCGAGTCCAGGTAGTCGAGCAAGCCCGGACCGCCCGACGAACCGCCCATCCACGACGCCGTGCCGAGCGCCGGGTTTTCGAAGTCGGCGTCGATCAAAGTCAGCTCGGCATGCGGATCGAGCGCGAAATTCGCCGCCAGATGATGCGCGACGTAGCTCTTGCCCTCGCCCGGATTGGCGCTTGTGATCAAGATGATCCGCGGATTCTTGCCCGAGGCCAACGTCGAACCCGTGTTCGCCAAGAAGTGCCATTTGATGAGGCGGAACTCATCGCTGGTGCTGTCGGCGCCGGTGGCGCCCAGCGAAGGAACGGCGACGGCCGAACCGCCGGATGCTCTGAAGCTTGTCAACAAAGACATTGTTTACGTCCCCCAAACCCTAAAACAGCCGACCGATGAGCGGCGTGATATCGGTCTCGATGAGGCGATAGATCTCGGTGCGCAGGGGCGCGAGCAGATCGGTCGCGGCCGAGAGCACGTAGGCTGCCAGGAAGATTCCCGCCACGCCCGCCGTCAAGATCATCGCGTCCGCCGACTGCGAGACGCGCGAGAAGACGCCGCGCCGGTTGGTCAAGCGCGCGATCACCGGAAGGCCAAGTGCGGCTTCCGCTTCGGCCGCGCTGACGAACGTGCCGCGCAGCAGACCGAGCGCGTAGGCCAAGCCGCCGCCGATCACGACGGCAAACAGCGCGCCCAGAAGGAGGAACGCGCGGCGATCGGGGCCGGTCGGTTCATCGGGAATCGATGGCGCCACGATGATGCGAAACTGCTCGGTCCCGGCCGACAAATCCGCCGCCGTCCTCATGCGCGCGCTTTCGCGGCGGCGCAGAAGTTGTTCGTAGTTTTCCTTCAGGACGGCGTAATCGCGGTTCATCTGCTCGAGACCCGTCTCGGCCGCCGGCGCGGTCGCCGACATCTGTTCGGTGACCTTGAGAGCGGCTTCGGCCGCGGAAACCTTACGTTCCGCGTCCATCACCGCGAAATTCGCCTGCAGCAGCTGCATCTTCGCGCCGCTGACGGGGTTTGCGACGGGTGCGCGCGCGGCTGCCGCCACGGGCGTCGCATACGGCGGCGCATATGAGGTCGACGTGGGCTGCGCCAGAGGGGCACCCGTCAGGTTCGACGGCGACCCCAGCGCCGGACCGGTCGGCGCACCGACGGCGCTGTTGACGGCTTGGGCCGGCGGCACCTGACCCGGAAGCACGGTGAAGGGCTGGGCGGCGGACGCGATGTTGTCGCTTAGACCGTATTGTTCGCTCAAGAGCGCGATCTCGCGGCGCGTCGCAATCACGTCGGGATGCTTATCCGTGTACTGGAGAAGCAGTTGATTGAGCTGGGTCTGCAGCGCGCCCATGCGATCGATCAGCAGGGGAAACGTCTGGTCGGTCGCAATCAAGGTCGACGGCGCGTTGCCGGCGCCCGGACGATTTGCATTGTCGAGTTGGACCTTGACGCGGTCGCGCGTTTCGGCCGCGATCTGCCTTGCAAGCTGCGCCTCGCGCAACGCGGCGCGCGCGGTGCTCAGGCGCGTTTGATAAGTGCTTGTGCCGAGCGCGTCGACGTTGCGGACCTGGTAGTCGGAAATCTGCGTTTCGATTTCGTGCAGCTTCACTTCGTATTCGGCGATCTGCTTGTCGAGGAAGTTGCGCGCGGACGTCAGTTCGTTGCGCGCATCGACCACGTTCCTTTCGATGAACAGCGATAGCAACCCATGCGCGACGTTGCGCGCGCGAACCGGGTTGGTGTCGACGAAGTCGAGCGTGAAGAGATTCTGCTCTTCCTCGGCCACGGTCACGCCCGACTTGATCACGGACGAGGCGTGCGAACGAGCAGCCGCGGTCGAGACGTCGAATCCCATGCCGGGCGTCTTGATCAGGCGGTCGACGTTGTCCTTGTCAACGAGCGTCGTTTGAAGCACACGCAAAAGGCGCACGCGGTTTTCAGCATCGTCGGCGACCGACAAGCCCTGCAACAGCGGTTCGAGGACAACGGCGCTGTTGATGTAGACTTTTGCTTTCGACTGATACTGATCGGGCATCACGGTCACGACGAGCGCGACGGCGGAGGCGATGACCAAGGCGATGCCGAAGCCAACCCAACGATTGGGCCAGGCGCGCAGCATTTCCTGATAAATGCCGATAAACAGGCTTGTGTTCATCTCTTAGGCCCCCCCAAAGGCCTTCGATCCGTCTTTATGCCGGTTCGCGCCCTTCAAGGCGCGAACACCCCATCCCCAAATCTTCTCCCGATCCCTCTTCAAAGATCGATCGTCGAGTCTTCTCAGAACCAACGCTCAGGAATGCGAATGACATCCCCAGGTGCAAGTTCCACATTCGCAGTCGTGTCGCCGTCTTTCATAAGATCGGCAACGCGGATGCGAAATTCTTTCGGCTTGCCGTTGACGACGCGCACGAGGCGCGCGTCATTCCCGTTCGCGAACTGCGACAGACCGCCAACTTCGATCATCACATCGAGGAGCGTAAGCCCGGCGCGGTAGACAACCGACTTCGGCCCGCCGCCGCCGATCCCACCACCGCCTGTCCCACCAACGCCTGCCCCGCCGCCACCGCCTACTTCGCCGATGACGCTGACTTTGCCCGTACCGGTGCCTTGAACCGTTTGAACGATGACGGTCACCATCGGATCGCGAACGTAGTCGGTGAGGCCGACTTTCACTTCGTTGGCGACCTGCGAGGGCGACTTGCCCGCTGCTTGCACGTCCTGAAGGAGCGGCATGGAGAACCGACCGTCGGGGCGCACGGGCACGGTCACGGAGAGGTCCGCGCTGCGCCAGACAAACACTTGAAGCGTGTCGCCGGGCCCGATGATGTACTCGGGCGCGGAGCTGTAAATCTCAGGCGCCTTTGGGCCGACCGGCGCCTTGTCGAGCCAAAAGGCGCAACCCGACAGCGCGAACGCCGACATGAAGACAACTGTCCATATGCGAAGCACAATCCCCCCCTTCCCCCGGGACGTTTCCGGCCGCTCAATCTCTCGGCGAATTCCCATTTTCGCCGATTACGGACGGCCCCTAATCCCCAGGGACCGCGGTCCTGCCGTCAAAACCCATCGGATGAAGTAGTAGCACAATCCTCTCCGACGGGAATCACAGGCAGTTACATGTGTTCATTTGTTGGCTTGGGTGGTACTGGAAAATCACAGCATAATTAACAGCCTTTATTTACAGTATACAGCATATAGTGTGTCGGGGCGTCGGCTAACCAATATCTTCGATGGGATGTGCTTGCTGTGTGTCCTCGCAATCACAGCGCGCAGGTGAACAATGATGCAATCTTCACGCGCACCACAACCGCCAGCTGATATATGTTACGTGCGACCGTACAACCTGCAATAATGGTTTGAAGTATTCGCACGGATAATTACTGCGCTCTTTCTTCGATATTTGTTGCAAACGTGTGTGTGCCCCGATCTCGATAAGCATCTCTCTTTGTCTAGCGCAATCCACTTTTTCAATTCACTTACTTGTCAACCACAAAATTAGATTCTAATACTTTCGGAACGCTCTTCAATTCTCCCCGATGTGTGGCTTTTCGGTTATCGTCGGCGCAACCTGCAATTTGCGCCGCGGTCGTAACGCACGAGCGGGGACCTTTGGGACCTCACCCCGGCGCGAAAACGCGCCGCCGTGTCAAAAGCTCAAGCGATCCGCGAAGTGATTGGCCAAATATTCCAGCGTCGCCGCAGACCTGAAGTACAGGGGTTCGGTGAGGCGCTTCATGTCGAAGAAGCGGCTCATCACGGGGAATTTCGTGTCTATGGTCGTGCCGAGATAGCGCGGCGCCATGAAGCCCGTTCGCGGATCCGGCGACCGCGTCAGCCTTCTCTTCATGCGAAAGCCGTATCGGCGCAGCCAGGGCGGCCGATAGAGGCTGAGCGCGTCGGCAAAGCGATGGTTGAAGCTCGGGCGCTCGGTGAAGCTGTGTCCGTAGGCTGACGGATAGGCGGCGAGGCGCGGGTTGATGCGCTGCATCAGCATGCTTTGGAACACCCCGTGCGTACGAAGCTTGACTGGAATGTTGGCAGCCTCTCGCGTCAGCACATATTCGCAAAACGGAACGAAGTAGGCGCCGAAGCGCCCGACCATGCTGATTTCCCGGCCGAATGCCGCGGGGCAGCGGAAGAGCGGATAGGCGCGCTCGATTTCAAGCCGCTTGTGGCGTTCGTCGCCCACGCCCAACGCCGCCTGCAGCTTGCGGTTCAGGCGCTGAAGATAGGCCTGCTCGTCGAACGTGGCGCTGCAATCGGCGGGGTCGATGCCAGCGTAGAAGGCATCGACGACATCACGCGTCGTGCACGACCGGTCGGCGAGATAGAAGTAGTTGCGGAAGATTTCGCCGGCGGCGCCCGAGACCGCCAAAGCGCCGCCCTTGGCGCGATTGTGCCGGCCTTGAGAGTTGCCGCCGGCGTCGAACATGCCGCCGTCCATCGGCGTGCCGTCCATTTCGTGGAAGTTTTTTTCCGCCACTTCGGGGAATTCGTCAGGCTCGACGCGGCGGAATGCGCTCTTCTCGAACGTCTCGATTTCGAAGCCTTCGCTCTTGGCGATGTGGGTCGCGATGCGGACGTCGACGTTGTCCTTTCCGCCGTAGACGTAGAGCTGCGGCCGGACGCCCGCCTCCATCAGCAGCGAGAGAACCAAGCGTGAGTCGAAGCCGCCGGAGAGCGGGCATTGAATGTTGTTCGCGTAGTGGCGGGCGGGCACGGCGAAGGTTTCGCGCAGGCGGGTCGCGATGCGTTCGATGAGGCGGTCGACCGGCTCGTCGCGGTCGTCGACGGCGAGCTCGCGCGGCGTTTCGAAGACGCGCGTTTCGGGTCCCAACTCAAGCTGCTGCGTTCGCGCCGGTCTTGAGATTTCAGCAAAGACGGTGTCGTCGCCGAGCGGCGTTCCGGCGAAAGTGAATTCGTACACGGCCTGCTGATTGAAGGTCAGTTTGTCGAGCGAACGGGCGGTTGACAGAAACGAGGTCGAGAACACGCTGCGATCGGCGCTCTGGTAGAGATGAAAGCTCGCGGACCAATCGGTGAACGCAAAAAGCCGGCCGCGCTTGTAGACGAGCGCCGCGAAGTGACCCAAGACGTCGGACCAGCGGTCGAACGGCGGCTCATAGTCGGCAAGGAGGAGCTTGAGGGCTTCCTCGCCGGCCTTGCCGCGATAGAAAAAGGTTCCGGCTATGGCGACGAAATCATCGCC
Source organism: Micropepsaceae bacterium (assembly GCA_041477875.1). Lineage (GTDB taxonomy): Bacteria > Pseudomonadota > Alphaproteobacteria > Micropepsales > Micropepsaceae > SZUA-430. The sequence goes on from JBGOVA010000052.1 coordinate 15,242, forward strand.
GACCTGAACGAAGTTCGGCAGGCCCGGATGAATATGGTCCGAAAACAGAATCTTGTGGTGGCGCGTCGCGAGCGCCTTGGGCGGGGCGTGACCGTGGCGGCGAAACTGCTCCGCCGCTTGCGTCAATCTCTCTTCCGCGCGCGCATCGTCGCGACAGACATACCATGCGCCCATGTGCGGAAAGTTCGCCTCGGCAACGTCGGTTTTGGCGCTTATAGGTCCGTCGGAGCCGAATTGGAAGGCGTTGCCCCGGGCCGGGATCAGTTTCTGCGGATGAAGCCCAGGACGAGGTTGAAGCCGTCGCGGTCGAAGGCGGCGATGAGGCCGCCGTAGATCACGATGCCCATCGCGACCGTTGCGCCGAGGCCGAGCACGGAGGGGAATTCGATCGGAAGCAGCGGGCGCAGAACGCCGAGCGCCAGGAGCATCGCGATGCCGGCGACGGTCGGCTGCCACATGCCGGCGAGCAGGCGCGAGAGCGGCATTTCAACCTGGCTGCAGACCAGGATCATGTTGTGGAAACAAGCGGCGATGGAGGCGACCACGACGCCGATGGCGATTGCTTCGAGCCCGATGGGGAGACCGGCGACGATGCCGATCGCGAACAGGACGGCCGTCACGATCATGCAGCGCAGGTGAAGTTGCGGCTTGCCGAGGGAGTTGAGCGATTCCACCACGACCGAGCTGACGCAGCGCGCGGGCGCGGAGAGCGCCAGGATCGCGGCGATCGTGCCGAGGCCCGACCATCTTGCGCCGAGCAGCACCGGCGCGAACTCGTTGGCGATCGCGGCGATGCCGAAAAACGCCGGGAAGAGCACCAACGAGACCAGCTTGGTCGCGCGGCGCAAATAGTGGCGAAACATCTCGCGGTCTTGGTTGACGCGCGACAGGCCGGTGAACGAGAGGACGTTCAAGATGCTGCCGACTTTGTCGAGCGGCAGGGTCGCGAGTTGTGAGGAGGTGCCGTATATGCCCAGCGAATGGGCGGGATAGAAGCGCCCGATCAGGAGGCTGTCGAGGCCCGAATACGCCCACCACACCAGGCGCTGGAGCATGACGAGGCCGCCGAAATGGAGCGTGTCGCGCATGCCCTTGAAGTTGAACGACGGGGTCGAGCGGAACGGCGAGGCGATGAAAAGGCCCGCCGTGCCGATCGTGCTGCCGATCAGCGCGCTGAAGACGAGCGACCAGACGCCGAAACCCATCGACGCGAGCGCCAAGGTCGACGTCGAGGCGATGACGTTGCGCGTTACGTCGACGATCGCGAGGCTGCGGAAGTCGAGCTGGCGCTTGATGAGCGCGTCCGGAATCGAACCCAGCGAACTGATCATCATGCTGACCGAGAGCACCATGATGATGGGGATCAAACGCTCCTGCTTGAAGAACGCGGCGATCAAAGGCGAGGAGAGCGCGAGTGTCGCCACCAGCGCGAAATTCGTCACCAGGACGAGACCGTAGACGGAGCGCGCGTATTCGAGCGTGTAGTCCTTCATCTGCACGAGTTTCACGCGCAGACCCAGTTCCTCGAACTGCACGATGAAGGCGAGGAACACGCCCGCCATCGCCATGAGGGCGTAGTCCTCAGGCACCAACAGGCGCATGACCATGACGGTCAGAACCCAGGTGTAAAGCTGGGTGACGGCCTTGGCGGCGCCGAGCCAGCGGGCACCCGAACGAATTTTGTCGGCGACATCCATCGGGCTTCAGCCTGCCTTCCGCGTAGGGTTCGGCGCGCCCGCGACGATACCATCGAACAGATGTTCGATCTTTTCGAATTGGACATCGCGTTCCAGCCCCGCGCTCGCGGCAGGCGGCAAGGGCGCGACGCCGCCCGCCTTCTTCTCGGCGATCCAGGCAGCCACTTGCTTTGCGATCTTGGCTGTATCGTTGGTGGCGAGACCGGCCGCACGCTCGTTGATCATCTTGGCGACGATGCTGTCTTCCAGGGCGATGCCGAGAATCGGGCGGCGGGCGCCGAAATAATCGAAGATCTTTCCGGCGACCGTCCCCACTTCCTTCGGATCGCACCACTGCAGGTGAAGCAGGACGTCGGCGTGAAGCTGAATCTCGAGCGAGCGGCGGTAGGGGACCGGCGGGAATGCCTTGACCAGATGGGCGACACCGTACTGGTCCGCGACGGACGTAGCGGCTTCGATGGCCGTACCGATGAATTCAACGACCACATCGGCGGCCCGGCTGCCCAGATCGCGGAGGGCGGCGAACAACGGTCCCGGGTCGCGGTGGCCGGCGTAGATGTGACCCGTGTAAACGATGCGAAGCGGGCCTGATGCTTCGGGCGCCACCGGCGGACGTTCGGGATAATCTTCCGGTACGAAGCCGTTCATTGCGGTGATTACGGGGCGGCCGAAGCGCTGCAAGGCCGCTTGCTGCCAAACCGGCGAAACCGACACAATCGCGGCCGCGCGCGCGAGGACGCGGGCTTCCCACATGCGTTCGAAACTCCGTCGCAGGGGCGAATACTCGTAATAAGGGTTGTCGCACCACAGGTCGCGAAATTCCGCTATCCACGGAATGTGGTGGCGGCGCGACAAGCGGTCGGCGGCGATCAGCGAGGTCACGGGCGGCGACGTCGCGAAGATCACGTCGGGACGCCAGGACGCGATCAGTCTGTCGCCCGCTTTGTTCGCATAGCTCAACCAGCCGGCGCGGTTGTCGGGCAAGCGCACGATCTCTTGATATGCGCGACGAAGTGCCGTGCGCACGAGCGAGCTCTGCTTTGGGCCGGCGGCGGAGAGCGGCTTGACCGTCTTCATGAACGGCGTCTCGTTCGACTCTGCTTTGGGTTTGCGGACGAGCGAGCGCGCGCGGTCCAGCGTCGCCTCGATATACCGGTCCACATCGGTCGATGGCGTGTAGAGCACGCGGTCGGCGGGGATCTCCACTTTCAATTCGCGAGGGTTTGTGTCGTCAGCCGCGAGGACGCGCACGTCCCAGCCGCGCTCGAACAAATACTTCGCCAATTTTCCCATGCGCACGGCGGCGACCGCCGAAAACGGAGGAAACCAGTAGGAAACGATAAGGATGCGGCGTGCCGGAGGCTGCGTGTTCATCTGGCGGCGAACGATAATTCTTCGCGGCAGGAATCGATCAGGAACTTGCAGGCCCAGTTCAAGTACTGAAACCGCCCGTACTCGCCGTGGACGGGGAACGAGCCCTTCACACCGCCGATCGTGTCCGCATCGCCGGTGAGCGCCACCGTTCGACGGACATAGGCGTTCAGCGCTTTTCCTTTTTCGGCCAGGTCGGCGCGGCCGGCGAGGCGCGCGAGGATGAAGAAGCTGTGCGCGATCTGCGTGCTGCCCGTCAGGCACACCCAATCGACGGCGCCGCGCCAGTCGCTGTCGAGGCGGCCGGGCAGATGTCCGTCGGCGCCGATCGTGGGCAGCAGGCCGTCGGTCGTGCGCAATGCCGCTTCAAGGAGCGTCGGCTCTTTCGACCAGAGATGGCCTTCGACGATGCCGCGCAGCACGTAGCCGATCGTGTGGGTGAGCGGGGCTTCGGGCTCTTCCAGGCAATTGGAATCGAACCAGCCGTTGGCGCGTTGCTTCGTCAGCGCCCAGCGGACCTGCTTCAGGCCGGCCTCACCGAAGCCTTCGTCGGGCGCCACGCGGGCCGCTTCGAAGAGGCCCCACGACACGTGCGTTTCGTAGGCCTTTTCGCCGGGGCCGCTGAACGGCGTCGGGTGTTTGCGCCAGCAGCCGTCGGTGTCCTGGCTGTCGCGCAGCCAGATCGCGGCGCGGCGCATCGGGTCGAGATATTTTTCGCGGTCAAGATGCGCAGCACCGGCGGCGAGGCCCAGCAGGATCTGGCCTGTGTTGAATGTCACCGGGACGCGCGGGGTTTGATCGATGCGGCCGCCTTGAAAGCCGCCTTCGGGAAATTGGATCGCGACCAGCCAATCGAGGCAGCGGCGCGCGCGGATGCGCAGATCCGGATCGTGGCCGATGTCAGCTTCGGCGATCAGGGTCGGGACGATGTAGCCCGACGTTTCGGGATAGGACGCGGCCCAGCCGGTGACCAGACTGAAGTCGCGGGCGAAGCCGCCGTCTTGGCTCGCCGAAAAATCCTGCGCGCGCTTCAGCCATTGAAGGCCCGCCGCGATCGTCTCGGCACAGCCGGGTGCGGACGAGGGCAGACCTTCGAGGTCGCGCGCCTTCATCATCTTCGCCGCGCGCGGCAGCGTGAGATCCGAGAACACCTGACGGAGCGCCGCCCGAACGGCCATCGGCCTTTAGCCCCCAATCTTCTGGCGGGTGGGCAATAGCGTTCGGGCGGGCCCAAGGCAAGCGTTTGCGGGCCGTCTTATGAACGCGCGCGGGAGAGCCTTGCGAATATTCTTTGCGCGAGATCGGCGAGCCACGGGCCGGGGTCGTTCACTCTAAACAGCGCGTCGATCGGTTCCGCGGTTGCGGCCTCCGGCGGGAGCGCCAGGGCGGGTTGCGCGAGGCGTGAACGCTCGTCGCCCACGCCGTCGCGCCACATGCGCTTTGGTGCGGGCGCCGGCGCTGCAGGCGGCAAGCCCGCGAGTGAGCGGTAGGCGGCACGAGGGATGTTAACGCCGTTCAGCGTCGCGACCTCTTCCTGATAGTCGCTGCGGCCGACAGTCGGCTCGACCATGACGAAGCGGCCGGAACGCGGGTCGCGCTTGTACTCCATGCTGCCCATGCCGACGAAACCGACGGCATCGAAGAAGCGCCTGGTCATGTCGGACAGTGGTTCGTCGACCTCGGGTGCGGCGATGCAGCTCGCCGTGCCGCCGACTCGCGGGGGCCATTGCCTGATCTTGCGGCCGGTGAAGTTCGCGCAGGTGCGGCCGGCTTCGTCGCGATAGACGAGCGTGAAATAGACGTCGGAGTCGGAGCCTTCGATCCATTCCTGAACGATGACGGGCGGGGGATCGGTGTCGATGTTCGCGAGAAATTTTTTCAATGGATCGAAGGCTTCGAAGCGGTAGGCCTTCTTGTAGTGGCGCTCCCATGCCTCGTTTTTCGTGACGGGTTTGAGGATGCAAGGGTACGTCAGTTGCGACGCGCGTTCGATGTCGCTTGCGCGATCGAGGATCACCGAGCGCGGCACCGGAAAGCCCAATTCGGACGCGCGCGTTTGAAACCGGCTTTTGTCCATGAGCTCCGCCAGCGCGTCTTTTGGCGGCAACAGGAATCGATACTTGCCCTTGAGCAGATCGCGCTTGGCCGACACCGTCGCGACCGACGCTTCTTGGGTCAGGAAGAGAATCGGCGGCTCGTCGCGCTTGGGCTGCTTGAGCAAATGCGTGAGCAAGGCATCGCCGTCGCCGGGGGCGTAGAGGCTCCGGGTCACGAAGCGGCTCGAGGCTGCGGGGCCGCCGGGGGCTTCGTCGACGAGCGTAATGGGGATGTTCTCGGGCGCGAGAGAGCGCACGACGCCGAGCGCGTTCAGCCCGGAGCCCACGACGATCGCTTCAGGCTTTCGCGTCGACGACAAAATTTTGCTTCCGATTTGATCAGGACGATTTGAGGCATAGCGACAAGGCGGTGACAAGCTCTTCGATTTCCGTCGCGACGAGGCGAGGAGAGCCCGGCAATTCGAGATGGGTCGCGGTCACCTTGCGAATGAAATCCGCCGTCGGATCGTCGTCCGCGGTCCACATCGGGTAGGGCACCCTTGCCGCGAAGCCGCGCTGCGTCAAGCGTTCGCGCACGTCGGCGGCGGCGGGACCCGCATTCCAACGCACCATCATGCGCGAGAGATAGCGCGGCGCCGATGTCTGCACGAATTCGAGATTGTCATGCCCGCGAAGCGCGTTCAGGTAGAAGCCCGCGGCCGCCGTGCGTCCGGCGAGAATGAACGCGAGCCTTTCGATTTGCGCGCGCACGGCGAGCGCGGCCGAGGCGCTCATTTTTTCCGCGTCGTCGTCGTTGGCGCCCGTCAGCCAAATGAGCGGGAAGTCGAGATCCCAGATATACTGAGTCAGCGCGCGCGGCGCGACCTCGATGCCGAATCTGAGCGCAAACCAAACGTAGTTGCGCGCGCGGCTCTTGCCTTCGGGCAGCGACGCGTAGCGGCGCGCCAGCCCCGCGCGCAGATTCTCGTTGGTCACGAACAATGCACCGCCGCCGCGCGGGGACCCGCCGGTCAGCGTTTTCGACTGATTGAAACTCAGGAGGCCAACGTCGCCTTGAAGGCCGTGGGGCGCGGCGACCACGTGAGCCGCATCGTCGATCGTGAAGGCGCCGGCCGCGCCCGCCGTCGTCTTGAGGCGCGCCATGTCGAGCGGCAGCGCGTACATGTGGACACCGACAACGGCGAGCACGTCGTTCTGCAACAGCGGCGCGAGGCGATCGAGATCGAGATTCAGGTCGGGCGCGACAGGCGCCGCCCGAAGATTCAATCCCATGGCGCGAACGGTGCTGGGGACAGAGGGACAGCA
>JBGOVA010000123.1:0-13840 GCA_041477875.1 Micropepsaceae bacterium
CGATTAGGGCCGTCGTCGGGCAGGCCTGCACGCAGGCGCCGCATGAAACGCATTCCGAGTCGAGGAACGACTCGGACATGCCGGCGGATACTTTGGACGCGAAGCCGCGACCTTCGATCGTCAGGGCGAACGTGCCCTGCGTTTCCTCGCAGGCGCGCACACAGAGCGAGCAGACGATGCATTTCGACGGATCGAAGATGAAGTACGGATTCGACTCGTCTTTCCTCTCGTCGAGGTGGTTTTCGCCCGCGCGACCGTAGCGCACGTCGCGCAGGCCGACGGCGTCCGCCATCGCGCGAAATTCGCAATTGTCGCTGGCCCCGTGGTCGGAGAGGTAAAGCTCCATCACGCCGCGCCGCAGACCCTTCAAGAGCGGCGTTTGCGTGCGTACGTTCAAGCCGCCGGCCACGGGCGTCGTGCATGAGGCGGGCGTGCCGCCGCGGCCTTCGATCTCGACAAGGCAAAGCCGGCAGGAGCCGAAGGCCTTCACGCTGTCGGTCGCGCAGAGTTTGGGGATGTCGATACCCGCGTCTCGGGCGGCGCGCAGAATCGACGTGCCTTCGGGCACGGCGACCTCGACCCCGTCGATCGTCAGGCGGACTTGGACGCCGCCTTTCGACGGCGGGGTGCCAAGATCATGTTCGTCGACCAGTGCCATGGCGCTACCTTACTCCGCGGCGGTGACTTTTTCGCGGGTCCCGAAATCCTCGGGAAAATGCCTTAACGCGCTCAAAACGGGGTAGGGCGTGAAGCCGCCGAGGGCGCATAAGGAACCCAGTTTGAGGGTTTGGCACAGGTCCTCGAGTAGGGCCAAATTCATGTCGCGCTTCTCGCCCTTCACGATGCGGTCGATGACTTCGACGCCGCGGGTCGAACCGATGCGGCAGGGCGTGCACTTGCCGCAGCTTTCGATCGCGCAGAATTCCATCGCGAAGCGCGCCTGCGCCGCCATGTCGACCGTGTCGTCGAAAACCACGATACCGCCGTGGCCGATGAGTCCGTCGCACGCCGCGAAGGCCTCATAGTCGTAGGGCGTGTTGAAGAGGGCGCGCGGGAAGTAAGCACCAAGCGGGCCGCCGCATTGCACGGCGCGCACGGGGCGGCCCGACGCCGTGCCGCCGCCGATGTCGTCGACGAGTTCACCCAGTGTCATGCCGAACGGGGCTTCGAACAGGCCCGCGTGCTTCACATTGCCCGCAAGCTGGATCGGCATCGTGCCGCGCGATTTGCCGAAGCCGATCGCGGCGTACGCGTCGGCGCCGTTCGCCAGGATCCACGGCGCGGTCGCGAGCGAGAGCACGTTGTTGACGATCGTGGGCTTGCCGAAGAGGCCCTCATGCGCAGGCAGCGGCGGCTTCGCGCGTACTTGTCCCCGTTTGCCTTCGAGGCTTTCGAGCAACGCCGTTTCCTCGCCGCACACGTAAGAGCCGGCGCCGACGCGCAGTTCGATGTCGAAGCGCTCGCCGATCAACCTTGCCTGGCGCGCGATGTCGATTGACTTTGCGAACGTTGCGTTGGCGTGGGGATACTCGCCGCGCGAATAGACGTAACCCTTCGTCGCGCCGACGGCGAAGCCCGCGATCGCCATGCCCTCGATCAGCGCGAGGGGGTCGCCTTCCATGACCATGCGGTCGGCGAAGGTGCCGCTGTCGCCTTCATCGGCGTTGCAGACGATGTATTTGCGGTCGGCCGTTGCGTCGGCCGCCGTCTTCCATTTGATGCCGGTCGGGAAGCCCGCGCCGCCGCGACCGCGCAGACCGGATTTTGTGACGGCTTCGATCGTTGCCACCGGTCCGATTTGGCGCGCGCGATGAAGGCCGCGCAGCCCGCCGTGGCTTTCATAGTCCTTGAGCGACAGCGGATCGATCACGCCACAGCGCGCAAAGGTCACGCGCGTTTGACGCTTCAGCCAAGGGTGAGCGTCGACAGGGCCGATGTGTTTCGCGTGCGGGCTACCTTGCAGCATTCCGACATCGAGGAGCGTCGAGATCTCCGCGGGTTCGAGCGGGCCGTAGCCAACGCGGCCTTGCGAGGTTTCGACTTCGATAAGCGGTTCGAGCCAATAGAGTCCGCGCGAGCCGGTGCGGACTATCTCGACGACGATGCTTCGCTTTGCGGCTTCGTCGCGAAGCTTGCGTGCGACGGGTTCGGCGCCGACGGCGAGCGCGGCAGAGTCGTTCGCGATGAAGACGCGGGTCATGCGCCCTCCTCCACCGCCGCAATCAAGCGTGGCGCATCGAGCCTGCCGTGCGGCGCGCCGTCGATGAGGGCTGCGGGCGCGACCGAGCAGAAGCCGAGGCAATAGACGGGGTCGATCGTCACCGCGCCATCGGCAGTCGTTTCGGCCCATGCGATGCGAAAGTGCTTCAGCACGGCGGCGGCGAGCGCGGCGCCGCCCATCGACTGGCAGGCCTCGGCGCGGCAGAGTTTGACGACGCGGCGGCCGGCCGGTTTGTCGCGGAAGTCGTGATAGAAGCTGACGACGCCGTGGACCTCCGCGCGCGTGAGATTGAGCGCATGGGCCACGACCGGCACCGCATCGCGCGGGATGAAGCCGAACTCGGCCTGCATCGCCTGCAGGATCGGCAGCAGCGGGCCTTCGAGATGCGCGTGCGCCGCGACGATCTCTTCGACTCGTTTTGCGTTCCAACCGGGCGACTCAGACATCGGCAAACTCACTCGACCACGCTAGATGATGACCTGGGCCATCAGTTTCGTAAACAGCGCGCGGGTTTCGGTTTCGACAGCCGTCAGCTTGGTCTCGATTTCTTCGAAAGAGGCGATGCCGGCCGACCGCGCGATGAAGGCGCGCAACGAAGCGGACGCCTCGGATGCGGTGAAATGGCCTTCGACCGTCAAGCGCAAGACTTGGATCACGGATTGGTAGAGGCTGGTGGCGGATTCGAGATCTCGCGCATCCTCGGCATCGATGTGTCCGGTGGCGGCCAGCGCGCCTAGCGACTCCAGCGTGTTGACGCGGAGCACGTTGGGGTCGGTGGGGGCATGGACCAGCTGTAGGCCTTGCGCGATGAATTCGACGTCGAAGAGGCCACCCTTCGCTTCCTTCAGGTCCCACAGCGATTTCGCGGGGCGGTCGCGGTCGAGGCGGGCGCGCATTTCGGCGACGTCGGCGAGGGTCTTGGATGCCTCGCGCGGCGCGGTCAGCGAGGCGCGGATCGCGGCCTCGACTCGCGCGCGAAGCGTGGGTGGACCTGCGATCACGCGGGCGCGGGTGAGTGCCAGGCGCTCCCACGTCCAGGCTTCGTCGGATTGGTATTTCGCGAAGGTTTCGAAGCTGACGGCTACGGGACCTTTGTTGCCGGACGGGCGCAAGCGCATGTCGACATCGTAGAGGCCGCCCTCGCCCGTCATGACGGTGAGGGCCGAGATCAGGCGCTGCGAGGCGCGGGCAAAGTAGACGCTGGGCGCGACGGGTCTGGCGCCGTCGGACGGCGCCGCGCTGGGGGCGTGGTCGTAGACGAAGATCAGGTCGAGGTCGGAGGCGGCCGTCATCTCGCGCCCGCCGAGGCGGCCCATCGCGATCACCACCATCTCCCCGCCGCGCACGTGCCCGTGAGCCGCAGCGGTTTCGGCGAGGACTGCGCTGTGGAGCGTGGCGATCGCGGTCTCGGCCACGTCGGCGAAAGCGTAGCCGGCCATGATGCCGTCGATCTCGCCGCGCAGGAGCTGGAGGCCGACGCGGAATTGCTGGTCCTTCGTCCAGCGGCGCACGACGTCGAGTTTTTCTTCGTGCGCTTTCGCGCCGCGCATCAGCGCTTCGAGGCCCGCTTCGAGCTCGGTCAGATCGGGCTGGTGGCGCAGGAAGTCGGTGTCGATCAGGACGTCGAGCAGCGCGGGGCGCGCGGCCAAGTGGTCGGCGAGGCGCGGCGCCGTGCCCACGATCTCGGCGATCAGATCCAACAGGCGCGGATTGGAGAATAGAAGCGCGAACACCTGCACGCCGGACGGCAGGCCGGACAGGAACCTGTCGAAGCGCGTGAAGGCGATGTCGGGATTCGCTGTCTTGCTCAGCGCCTGCAGCAGCAACGGCATCAATGCCGTCAGTTTCTCGCGCGCCTTTTCGCTGCGCGTCGCCCGCACTCGGCCGTGGTGCCAGCCGCGGATCGTGGCCGACACGGCGCCGGGCTGCGAGAAGCCCAGACTGCGCAAGGTTTGGATCGTTTCGGGATCGTCGTCGACGCCGGTGAAGACGAGGCTGCCCGAGTCTTCGGAGAGCGACGGCGCGCTTTCGAACAGCTTCGCGTAGTGGCCTTGGACGCGCGCGAGATGGGCGCGCAACGTGTCGGCGAACTCGTTCGTTTCGGCAAAGCCCATGAAGCGGGCGACGTTGTCGAGGCCTTCGGCGGTTTTGGGCAGGGTGTGGGTCTGCTCGTCTTCGATCATCTGCAGGCGATGTTCGAGCGTGCGCAGGAAATCATATGCCGCGGCCAGGTCGGCGCGCGTGTCTTCGGAAATGATGCTGCGGGTCGTGAGCGCGGACAGTGCGTCGACGGTGCGCGCCCGGCGGAGCGAGCGGATGCGGCCGCCCAGGATCAATTGCTGCGTCTGGGCGAAGAATTCGATCTCGCGGATGCCGCCGCGGCCGAGCTTGATGTTGTGGCCGGCGACCGCGATCTCGCCGTGGCCGCTATGGGCGTGGATCTGGCGCTTGATCGAGTGGATGTCCGAGATCGCCGCGTAGTCGAGATATTTGCGCCAGATGAACGGCTGCAAGGTGCCCAAGAACGCTTCACCAGCGGCTTCGTCGCCGACGCAGACGCGCGCCTTGATCATGGCGGCGCGTTCCCAGTTCTGGCCCATCGTTTCGTAGTAGCTTTCGGCGGCGCGCGTCGAGACCGCGATCTGGGTCGAGCCCGCGTCCGGGCGCAGGCGCAAATCGCAGCGGAAGACATAGCCGTCGGCCGTCGCCTCCTGCATCAGACCGACGGTCGATTGCGTCAGACGAACGGCGAACTGGCGCGGCTCGACGTTCGCCGAGACCGGCAGGCGCGCGGCGTCGAAGTAGCAGCTGAAGTCGATGTCGCTCGAGTAGTTGAGTTCGTGGGCGCCGTATTTGCCCATCGCGAGGAAGAAAAAAGCGCTGTCGCGGATCGGGTCGGCGGCGTCGGGCGGCGCGAAGCGGCCGCGGTCGACCGCCTCGAGCATCGCGTAGCGGAGTGCGGCGGCGAGCGTTGCATCGGCGAGGTTCGTGAGGGCGGCCGTCACCTCCTCCAAGCGCCAAGCACCGCCGAGGTCGGCGAGCGCGATCAGGAGCGAAGCCCGGCGTTTTACCTCGCGCAGGCGCTGCATCATGTCGGTGCGCGGGGGCACCCCTTCGAAGGCGAGCTTGGCGAGTAGCCGCGCGAACGCCTCTTCAGGCGGCTGGGACAAGTCATGCGGGAGGTGTTCGGCCTCCCGCTGCAGCAGGCGCGCGAGGTGGGGGCTGTTCGATGCGGTCGCGGCGATGAGGTCGGAAAGGGCGCCCTCACCCGCGCGCTCGCCCAAGGCTTCCAGCGTCCGCGCGGCCAGGGCCTTGTCGAAGACCTGGGGAAGGCGCGTGATTCGCGATGGCAGGGGCGACGTCATGGACCGCCTTTGTGCCCCATCACGCGCGCATGGTCCAAATGCAAAACGGCCCGAGCGGTTCAGGCCCAGGCCGTTTGTCGTTCTGTCGCGGCGTCCGCGGTTTAGCCGATGCCGGCCGCGGTCTTCAGCGTCTTGGCGGGCCGGAAGCGCAGCTTCTTGGACGCCTTGATCTTGATCGCTTCGCCGGTCCGCGGGTTACGGCCCATGCGCGCGGGGCGCTTGGCAACCGTGAACACGCCGAAATTTCCGATCGGGAGCTTTCCACCGCCCTTCAGCCCCTTGAGGCTGGCTTCGATCGTGCCGAACACAAGTTCGATCACGCGCTTGGCTTCTGCTTTGGGCAGGTCGCCCTTCTTGGCGACGGCGAGGATAAAGTCCGATTTGCTCATGTGGGTTTCGCCCCTCAACGTGGTCTTGGATCACCCACGTCTAACAAAGAGGTGTTAAGCAATCTACAAAATAACGTCATATTCCCTGCATTTTTTGTGGGGGGCGTGTCCGGAAGCCAGTGTTTTCGTGCGTTTCGCGACGACCTGTGCAAAAAAACTAGGTTCCATCTTGCTTTTCGGACGATTGCCTGGGCCGTTTTTCAGCTTCGAGCAAAACGAGCCGATTCGGTGGTGCAATTCGGGCTCGCTCTTGATCTAAGAAAGCGATCCAACATATCGGCGCTCACCTCACTGTTCCAGCCATGAAGCTCGTCACATTCACGCACGCGCATCGGCGGCGCATCGGCGCCGTCGACAACGAAACCGTGGTCGATCTCGCGGCGGCGGCGCCGCATTTGCCGCAAACGATGGTCGGATTCCTTCGCGGCGGCGCCGACGCAATGGCCGACGTCAAGCGCGCGGTCGCGTCGGGGCGCAATCGCCTGCCGCTCGCGGGCGTGCGGTTGGAGGCACCGGTGCCGCGACCGGGCAAGGTGCTTGCGATCGGGATGAACTACGGCGACCACGTGCGCGAGACGGGGCGCGCGGCGCCGGAGCATCAGGTTTGGTTTGCGAAACAGGCGACGTGCATCATCGGGCCGAACGATGCGATCCAGATTCCGACAGTGTCGGACAAGGTCGACTATGAGGCGGAGCTTGTCGTCGTCATCGGGCGGCGCTGCCGGCATGTACCGCGCGCGCGCTCTTTCGAAGTCGTCGCGGGATATTGTTGCGGCAACGATGTGAGTGTGCGCGATTGGCAGGCGCGCTCGCCCACGTTGATGATGGGCAAAGGGTTCGATACGCACGGGCCGACCGGGCCGTGGATCGTGACGCCGGACGAGGTTGCGAACGTCCAGGCGCTCGGCGTGCGCTGCGTGCTCAACGGCCAGGTGATGCAGAACGCTTCGACCGCGGAGATGATCTTCGACATCGGCGCGCAGATCGAGCATCTGACCGCCGCCTTCACGCTCGAGCCGGGCGATTTGATTTTCACGGGAACGCCGGCGGGCGTCGGCAATTGGCGCGATCCGCCGGTGCGGCTCAAGCCCGGCGACCGCGTGCGCGTCGAGATCGACGGGATCGGTGCGCTCGAGAACGTCTGCGAGGCCGAGAGCGGCGGAACGACGATCGTATGAATGAAGGGGCGAGTGCCGCGGCGCCAACCGGACGCAGCAAGTTCCTGGGTCAGCTCGGGTGGGCGCTCTATCAGCTCGCCGGCAGTCCCTACTTCGTCATCATCAACATCTTCGTCTTCGCCTCGTACTTCCAAAAGCACGTCGTCGGCGACAGCGTCGAGGGGCAGGTCGTTTGGGGGTACACGCAGGCCGCGGCCGGCGCGCTGATTGCGCTGTGTTCGCCGTTTCTCGGGGCGCTTGCGGATGCGTATGGACCGCGCAAGCCCGGATTGATTCTGTTTTCGATCGTCGCCCTGCCCGCCATGTTGACGCTTTGGTTCGTGATGCCGGGGCAGGTCTGGCTTGGCGTCGTTGCGATCGTCGTTGCGGCGGCGACGATGGAGTTCGCCGCCGTCTATCACAACGCGATGCTGACGAGCGTTGCGGGCGCGCACAATGTCGGATTCATGAGCGGGCTTGCCTACAGCCTCGACTATGTGGGCAGCGTGCTGCTCTTCATGGTGTGGCTGGCTTTGCCGTCGCTGGGCGTTCTGGCCCTTCTCGACGGGGACTTCGCGCATGAGCGCTTGTCGGGACCGCTGTCGGCGATTTGGCTGATCGTGTTCTCGATCCCGTTCGTTCTGTTCACGCATGACAGGCCGCATTCGGGGCTTTCGATCGTGGGCGCGATCCGCACGGGGCTGGGCCAGCTCAGGCGCACGATCGCCCAGGTGAGCCATTATCGAAACATCGCGAGCTATCTCATCGTGCGCGCGATCTATGCTGACGGGATGACTGCGGTTTTCGTTTTCCTGGCGGGATATCTGGGCGGCATCTTCGGGTGGGATACACCCAAGATCGGCATCTATGCGCTGATCGTCCTGACCGTGCCGATCTTCACTTCGTTCATCGGCGGGTGGATCGACGACAAGATCGGTTCGAGACGGACGATTCAGATCGGACTCTTGGCGTTCACGATCGCAGTGCTCGGGTCCGTCAGCACGACGCCTGACGAGTACCTATTCTTCTTCTCCGTGACGGACGAATTGCGTGGCGCACAGCTTCCGGTTCTGGGCTCGCTCATGAGCGTCATCGGGTTCGCGCAGTTTCCCGAGCAGGTGAGTCTTGCCTTCTCGCTGTTGGGCGGGGTGTTCGTAGGACCGATCCTGGCCTCGAGCCGTACGATGGTGGCGCGCATCGCGCCGCAGACGATGATCTCGGAAATCTACGGGCTCTATACGCTGACCGGAAAAGCGACGGCGTTCGCGGCGCCATTCTTCGTCGCGTTGGTGACATCCGCCACGCACAGCCAGCGCGCGGGGTTTGCCGTCATACTTGTGTTTCTGCTTCTCGGGCTGGCAGGGCTTTTGTGGGTGCGGGAAGAACGCGCCGAGGCTGCGCCGAAATAACCGTCATCTGCGCTTCCTCGACATGCGGGAAGGACAGCATCGCCAGCAAGCCGGGCTTGGCGTCCTCCAGCGTGATCGTGGCGTCGTGCATACGCGCGACGGCGGCGACAAGACTCAAGCCCAGACCCGAACCCGGCGTGTTGCGCGAGCGTTCGAGCCGCACGAAGCGGTCGAGCACGCGCTCGCGATCTTCCTCGGGGATGCCGGGGCCGGTGTCGCGCACGGAGAATGTCGGGCGATCGTCGCGCAGCGAGACGCCGGTCGAGACCGTCACGGTGCCACCTTGGGGCGTGTATTTCAGCGCGTTCTCGACGAGGTTGGCGGCGGCGCGGGCCAGGAGGCTGCGGTTGCCGCGCACGGTGATGCGCGAAGGCGCGATGAATTTGAGCGCGATGCCGCGATCTTCCGCCGCCGGTTCGTAAAGGTCGGCGATGTCGTGGACGACTTCGCTCAGGTCGACGAGTTCCAGCGTGTCGCGGTGCGCGCCGGTTTCAGCCTCCGCGATCAGCAGCAGCGAGTTGAAGGTCGAGATCAAGCCGTCGGCCTCGTTCATCGCGCTTTCGAGAGCTTGCATCGCTTCCTCGCGCGAGGCGTGGCCGATGAGGGCGCCTTCGAGCTTGTTGCGCAAGCGGTTCAAGGGCGTGCGCAAGTCGTGGGCGATGTTGTCGGCGACTTCGCGCATGCCCATCATAAGGCGCTCGATCTGTTCGAGCATCTGATTGAGGTTGTTGGCGAGATCGTCGAGTTCGTCGCGATTGCCGCGAACGGGAATGCGCCGCGTGAGGTCGCCGGACATGATTTCGCGGCTGGTGCGATTGATCAGGTCGAGGCGGCGGATGACGTTGCGGCTGATCCAAACGCCGCCGGCGACGCCGAAGAAGCCGGTGATCGCGAGCGCCCAGAGCAGCGTGGTTCGTATCGTGCTTTCGACCGCGTTCACTTCCTTCACATCGCGGCCGACCAGCATTTTGAAGCCTCCTTGCAGGTCGATCTGGAAGGCGCGGCCGGGGCGTTTTTCCTTGTCGTTGTCGTCGCCGCGCTCATAGGTGAAGTTGATCCAATCCTTCGCGGTCGCCACCGCGTCGGTCGGCCACTGCGAGAGATTGCCGGCGAGCGGAGCGCCGCTGTACGACAACAGATAGAGGCTCTGGCTGCGTTGACCGACGCGGGCGCTGCGTTCGACGATGATGGCGCGCAGGCCCATGATGCCGCGCCGCTTGTATTGCTCTGCAAGGCCCTGGACTTCGGCGACGATCGTTTCGTCCGATTGGGTCGCCATGAAGCCGGCGGTGCGCCAATAGATGAAGCCCAAAAGCAGCATCACCGAAACGGCAAAGAGGCAGAGATAGGCGAACGCCAGCCTGAACGTCGCCGTGCGAAAGACGTCAAGCAATCGCACGGAGCGAATACCCGGCACCCCGGATCGTATGGAGCAGAGGTTCCGTGAATCCCTTGTCGATCTTCGCGCGCAGCCGCGAGATGTGCACGTCGATCACGTTTGTTTGCGGATCGAAGTGGTATTCCCAGACGTTTTCCAGAAGCATCGTGCGCGTGACGACTTGCCCCGCGTGCTTCATGAGATATTCGAGCAGCAGGAATTCGCGCGGCTGAAGGTCGATGCGCTGACCGGAACGCGCCGCGGTGCGCGACAGGAGATCGAGTTCGAGGTCGCCGACGGCGAGCCTGGTCGTCACCGTGTCGCTGCCGTTGCGGCGCACGAGCGCGTCGATTCGCGCCAGAAGTTCGGTGAAGGCGAATGGTTTTGCCAGATAGTCGTCGCCGCCCGCGCGCAGACCCTTGACGCGGTCGTCGACTTCGCCGAGCGCGCTCAGGAACAGCACGGGGGTTCTGTTGCCTTCCTCGCGCATGCGACGAACCATCGACAGCCCGTCGAGGCGCGGCATCATGCGGTCGACGACGGCGACGTCGTAGTTGCCGCCCATCGCCAGATGTAAGCCGTCCTGGCCGTCGGGCGCGTGGTCCACGATGTGGCCGCTCTCCTTCAGGCCACGCGTCAGATAGGCCGCGGCTTCGCGGTCATCCTCTACAACAAGAATTCGCATCCGCCTCGCGTCCTCAAGGGGGTTGAAGGACGAGAGGGCAGCCGGCGCCGCCCTCAAGCTCTGTTCCGGCGCGTCGGTCGCCATCAGCCTTTGTTCAGCTTGACGGGCACGTACGCCTTCTGCCCGCGTTGGGTCACGACGAAGAGCAGGATCGATCCGCGCTTTTGCGACTTGGCTTCGGCGACCGCCGACGTGACGTCGGAGACGGTCTTCACCTCATCGCCACCGACCGCGATAATGCGATCGCCGGGGCGCAAGCCCCGCTCGGCCGCGTCGCTATCGGGATCCACGTCCGTGATCAGCAAGCCCGAAGCATCCCTGTCGAGTTCGTACTCGGTGCGCACAGACGGTGTGATCGTCGCGAGGCCGAGGCCCAGCGCGGCGACATCCGCTTTCGCACCCCTCGCGGTGTCCTTGCCGGGCTTCGGCTTGTCGTTGCTCGAAACCTGTTCTTCGCCCGGACGCTTGGCGATCGTCACGCTGACGTTGATTTCCTTGTTGTCGCGCCAAATCGTGAAGCTCGCCGTCTGGCCGACCTGCAGGCCGGCCACTTTGCGCGACAGGTCCTTGTTGTCCTTGATCTGCGTGCCGTTCATCTTGAGGACGACGTCGCCCTGTTTGACGCCGGCCTTTTGAGCGGGGCTTCCTTCGATCACTTCGGCGACGATCGCGCCGTTGGTGTTGGGCAGGCCGAGTGCTTCGGCGGAGTCTTCCGACAGGCTTTGGATCTGGACGCCGAGCCAGCCACGCGTGACGGAGCCCGACTTTTTCAACTCCTCGACGACGCGCTGGACGGTGGACGAGGGGATCGCAAAGCCGATGCCGACGCTGCCGCCGGAGGGCGAGAAGATCGCGGTGTTCATGCCGATGACGCGCCCCGACATGTCGAAGGTCGGGCCGCCGGAGTTGCCGCGGTTGATCGAGGCGTCGATCTGGAGATAGTCCGTGTACTGCGTTCCGCCGACTTCGTCGCGGCCGCGGGCCGAGATGATACCGGCCGTCACCGTGCCGCCGAGGCCGAAAGGATTGCCGACCGCGAGCACCCAGTCGCCGACGCGCGCGCGGGTGTCATCGCCGAACTTCACAGAAGGGAGCGGCTTGGGCGACTGAACCTTGAGCAGCGCGACGTCCGTCAGTTCATCACGGCCGATGAGCTTGGCCGGGAGTTTCTTGCCGTCTGAGAAACTGACCTCAATATCGGTCGCGTTGGCGACGACGTGGTTGTTCGTCACGACATAACCCGACGGATCGATGACAAAGCCCGAACCCTGGACTTCGCCGCGCTGGCGCTGCTGCTTGTCGCCGGGGCCGTTCTTTTTGAAACGCTCGAAGAAGTCGCGCAGGCTCGGCGGCAGTTGTTCGAGATCTTCCTCGCTGACATCCGATTCCGGCGCAGTCACCTTGGCCTTCAGGCTGACGACCGCGGGCGAGACGCGCTCGACGATGTCGGCCAAGCTCGGCAGATAGCCGCCCGTCGCGCCAAGCATCACGGGCGCGGGCGCTGAGACCTGCGTCGCTTCCATCGGGGCCTGCGTCGACTCGGCCACCGCCGCCGGACCGCCGCCGCTCCATACGAAGCCCATGACCACGCCGGACGTCGCAGCGAGCGCAAGTGCCGCGGCACTGGCCATCAGGATGCCGGTGCTGCGCTTCTTTGCAGGTTGAACGATCTCAGGCGACGAGGCATCGGCGGACATCGACTTCTCCTTGGGGAACTGGGCGGGGGCGCCCGACCCATCTGGGGCGTCCTCACCGGGCTAATATATAGGGCACCAAACATGTCCCAAATCTGACCAAAACATTAACTAAACGTCATGCCGGAGCCAGAAGCGGGGCGGCAAAATTCGCCTTTTTCCGCGAATTACGGCTTGGGGGCGCCCTCTTTCCAGACGCCGCGGTCCTTCAAAGCCC
This sequence comes from Micropepsaceae bacterium, assembly GCA_041477875.1. Lineage (GTDB taxonomy): Bacteria > Pseudomonadota > Alphaproteobacteria > Micropepsales > Micropepsaceae > SZUA-430. The sequence goes on from JBGOVA010000123.1 coordinate 12,516, forward strand.
GCGCAACTTCCGGCGGCATGTAATTTTCGTCGTGCTTGGCGAGCACCGTCGAGGCGGCGAAAACGCCGTCCTCGCGGAAGGCTCCCGTGACCACCACGCCCTGCCCCTCGCGAAAGAGATCGGGCAGATCCTTCGAATAGGTCACGCTCACGTTGGAATGACCATCGGTCACCTTGAAGCGAACTTCAAGGCCTCCGGGGCGTTCGACGCTGCCCTTCGATACGAGGCCGCCCAAATTGATGGCCTGGCCCACGGCCACGTTGCGCGCTTTGGCTTCGCTGGGCGAATAGAAATAGAGCACGCGGTCGCCCAGCGCCGAGACGACAAGCACCGTGGCCAAGGTGACGAGGCCCAGTGCGCCGACGAGAAATCCAAAACGGCGTTGACGGCGGGTCATGATGAGCGGGGGACTATAGTGGGCGTGGAGGCCGGGGCAAGCATCACGGGGAATTTCGTTTGAGAACCGCGACGAAAAAGCCATCCGTGGCGGCGTGCGCGGGGGTCAGTTTGGCGAATTGGGCGATGCCGCAGGGTGGCGCGCGGAGGACGCTGTTCCAGATATCCGAGATTGGAATCGCGGACCAGCCTTGGGATCGGGCGCGAAATGCTTCGATCTGCTTGGCGCCCTCCGACGGCAGCAGCGAGCACACGACGTAGACGATGCGTGTCGCGGGACCCGCGAGCGTTGCGGCGCGGTCTAGGAGTTTCACTTGCGCGGCCTTGAAACTCGAAAGACGCGCGGGGTCGAGCGTCCATTTGGTTTCCGGGTTGCGGCGCCAAGTGCCGGTGCCGGAACAGGGGGCGTCGACGAAGATCATGTCGGCCGAAGTGCCGGCTGCACTGGTGATCGCGCCGCCGTAAGGGTCGCCGACGATCTCGATGATTTTGGCGCCCGCGCGGGCGATGCGCGGCTCCATGTGTCTGAGGCGCGCGGGTTCGACGTCGCAGGCGAAGATGCGTCCGCGGTTTTGCATCTGGGCGGCGAGTGCGAGCGACTTGCCGCCGCCGCCGGCGGCGAGGTCGATCACCGTTTGGCCCGGGCGTGCACCGGCGAGTGCGACGGCGAGTTGGGAGGCTTCGTCCTGGATTTCGATGCGCCCTTCAGCATAGGCGGCGAGTGCCGTGACCTTTGCGTCGCCCCCGGCGGTCAGGCGGATGCCGTTCGGCGCGTGCGGACACGGCGCGGGCGCGAGGCCTGCGCTCTCCAACTCGCGGATCACGTCGTCGCGGCGCGCTTTCAGTGTGTTGACGCGCAGGTCGAGCGGGGCGCGGGCGTTGAGTGCCGTCATCTCGGCTGCAAGATCCGCGCCGAAGGCCGCGGAGAG
>JBGOVA010000114.1:0-15177 GCA_041477875.1 Micropepsaceae bacterium
CACGCCGTCAGAGATGTCGTCTTGCATGAGGCGGCCCCACTGGCGATATCCGGCCTCCGCGAATGCCTTGCCGTAGCCGCCTGAGCCCCGGAAGTTCGGTTGGAAAACGGCGTAGCCGCGGTTGGCGAGCATCTGCACCCAATGATCGTATTGCACATAGTCGCGCACCTCCGGCCCGCCATGCGGCATGACGATGAGCGGCAGATTCCTTGCCAGTGCACCTGGAGGTGTCGTGAGGTAGGCCGGAATTTGCGTGCCGTCGCGGGCCGCGTATTTGTACGGCCGCATTTCGCCGAGTTCGCTCGCCGGGATATCGCGACGGGCGCTACCGATCGGCGTCAGGCCGGCTTTGTCGGTGTCGTAGAGGAAGTACGAGCCGGGATCTTTGGGGCCCGATGTGTAGACGACAATGCGCTTGCGATCGCGTGACCAAGAATTGGTTTTGATGACTGCTGAATCGGGGCGCAAGGCCTCTATCCTTTGATTAGTGCCAGCGAGTTCGGGCTCGAAATAGTGTCGATGCCACGTGTCCTCGACAAAATAGACGCCGACAAGCTTCGCGGTCACAGGATCGTAGAGCGGTCCGCCCACGGGGTCGCCGACGTCGACGGTCGGATGTTGAAAGAGCGGCTTGCCCAGCGTGCGGGTGGCAATGTCGTATTCGAACAGGCCGTAGCGGTCGCTGGTCTGGCGGCTGGCGACAATCGCGGTCCTCGGATCGTCGGCGAAGCCCACGAAGTTGAACGGCGGGAAATCTCGGGTGCCGAACTCCACGACCTTATTCCAGTCCTCGGTATCGCCGTTACGCAAATAGATCTCGATCAACTGGCGCCGGTCATGGAGGTCCCAACGCGCACGCGGCACGCCTTGCGCGTCGGTAAGCCACCGATAGGTGTCGAAACTGCCGCGGGCAATTTCATCCACTTTGCCGGTGTAAACGTCGACGCGATAGAGGTTGTCGCGACCTGTCGAATCCCTCGCATCCATTAGGATTGCGCCGGGGTCGTCGGGAAGGTCATCCACGATCTCGGCGAGATCAAAATTCTGAGGAAACCGAATCCGATTGGCGAATAGCTCGGTGCGGTTCGTCCCATTGCGATCGACGGCGATCATGTACGACAACGAAATGTCATTTATTCTTCCAAACCTGCGCATGGCCCCGCGGATCGTCAGCGCGACGAGCAGGCGCTCGTCGTTTGCCCAACGAACCCATTCGACGAAAGATTTTGAGATCAATGTGATTCCTTTGATCTTGGTGCCAGGCGGTGCATCGACGTCGTAGATGGCGACGGTATCGCCTCCCCGCCCCGCAAGAGGGACCGCGATGTGGCGACCGTTCGGCGAAATCTGCGGTTGCCCCATCCACGGCCGAGAGGCGAAGGATTCGAGGGGGACACGGGCGAGAGCGTCGTGGGCCGCAAGTGAGGCGAGCAGAAGGCTGAAGAGGGACAGACGAAACTGTCTTAGCAACACACTCACGGGCTTCCTCCTCCCAAAGGCAAAACAGTAAGGATGGAGGCTGTGCGAGAAGTCCAGACAGTATCTCTGCATCGCCCCGCCTCCGAGCGGACGGCCTGCACAAACACGACGGCGGCGGGCGGCAATGCTAGTTTGCTCTCGCTCGGCGAATCAGCGCCGTGATGCGAGGGGCTGAAGGGGATGGCGGGTCCCGCACCGTTGATCGTCGTCGGGAACGAAAAGGGCGGGTCGGGTAAGACCACCGTCGCGATCCATCTCGTCGCGGGCCTTGCTGCCGCGGGTTTGCGGCCGGGGGCCATCGATCTCGACCATCGGCAGCGCAGTTTTTCACATTTCTTCGCCAATCGCGCGGTGTGGGGCGAGCGCCAGAAGCGCGACTATGCCCTGCCCAAGCTCGTGACCGTTGCTCCGTCGGAGCGCGAAACGAAGTCATTGGCAGAGGGCGAAGAGGCGCGCCGCCTTGCCAACATCATCGGCGAGCTCTCGCATGAAGCGGATGTGATCGTCGTCGATTGTCCGGGCGCGGACACGGCGCTCGGGCGTGCGGCGCATGCGAGCGCCTCCGTGATCGTGACCCCGCTCAACGACAGTTTCGTCGATTTCGATTTACTGGCCGGCGTGGACCCGGAGACCTACGAAGCGAAAGCGCCCAGCATCTATGCCGAGTTCGTGTGGGAAAGCCGCAAGCGGCACATGGTCGAGAAGCGCAAGACGATCGACTGGCTCGTCGTGCGCAACCGCATGTCGAGCATGGAGACGCGCAACCAACGGCGTGTGAGCGAAGCACTGACGAAGCTGTCGCAACGCATCGGCTTTCGCTTGGCGCCGGGGTTGAGCGAGCGCGTGATCTATCGGGAGCTGTTTCCGAAGGGCTTGACCGTGCTTGATCTCATCGAGGGCAAGACCCGGGGCATCACGATGGCGCAGATTGCGGCGCGCGCGGAAGTGCGCGGGCTTGTCGCCGCGCTCAGACTGCCGCAATTGACGAAAGTTTTGGCTGCGGGTTGAGACGCGACGTCTGCGATCATGCACCACTTTGTGACTAGATCTTGTGTGTCGCGGCTGACCGGACCACCAGAAAAAACTACACGCAATCCGATCCATCACGCCATCACATTGGCGGAATACTGCCATTTCTGCCATCACGATGCCATCACATGTGATATCACAAGGTGGAGTGCCCCCTTCGGGCTGGACCAGAGGCGGGGGCGCTCTATTGCCACCACGCCCGTCACGCATTCGGCCGCGACAGCGATCGGTTCAAGATACAAATTTCAAGTCGCAGCGCGAGGTCGACGACCGCGCGAATGAGTGGAACAAAAATAGAACATCGTACGACGGATGTAAAGCGGTTCTCCGAATGGCGGGAGGGGCGGATGCTTGGTGTCCGAAGTTCGGACCCAGCGCCGGCGCTCTCGACAAGGGCGAGAGTTCCGCGACATGCAGCGAACGAATGTGGCGCCGCGCGAACAAGGGATCCGCCGGCGCAGACCGGCTCGAACCGAAGAAAGTCGGGACGGAGTCAACTGCGGCTGATGTGAATTTCTGACGTGTCCCCGGAATTCTCTTCGTTTCCGTGATCAGCAGGAAGCATGCAACGCATCCTGCGCGCATCTTGAACATCAACCTACTCCCGCAGCCGCGCCTTCACGTCCGCGTATGACTCCTGGATGAGCGCACCGAGCGCTTTGGAATCGAGCGGCGCACCGGGCCTCACTTTGACATGGCGCATGCGCCTGCCGTTTCCTTCCAACAGACGTGCGGGATCTGTCAGCTCCGCGCCGATGAAGAAGCCGACATTTGCGTGCGCCTTGAACACGTTGACGTAAGCGAACGGAACGTCCTTCACGCATACGACCGGACAACCGTCATGCATCATCTCCAGCACGTCGAAGCCGCACGCCCGCAGCCGCGCAAACCATGTGCGCGCAATCGCGCCCAGCTCGCCTGACTGTTTGCTCAGCCAGGCTTCGACAGCGGGATCGCGTCTCACCCCCAAGGACAACCGGAACAACCTGTCCATGCCGTCAGCTTACTGCTACGGCTGCGCGCCCAGAAGGTGGCGTGTTATGGACTGCACCCCTGCGGCGAGACAGCGTAATCAGTGACAGTTCGATAAGGCCAGCACCTTCTGCTGTAATGGAGCAGCAGAAGGTGCTGGCCGGGTTTCGAACTCGTTCGGCGAGAGATAGTTCAGCGCCGAGTGAAGTCGCTGTCGATTGTAGACGGTTTCGATGAACTCGCCGATGGAAGATCGCGCGGCAGTGTCCCTTATTACGGGACCTATCCACGCTTGCGTGTCCCTCGCCCGTTATTGCTCGTGCCGCATGAGAACACCGACAGCACGATCCTCACGCTGGCGAAGGACGTTCTGGCGCTCACCAACCCAATTTGACCAAAAGCTTCCCGCCCCGATCAAGGCGGCGCGCGACGTCGGGCGTATTCTCAAGCACATCGAATTTGGAACAACGATTTCTCCGGACTTCCGGAAGTACACGTAAGCGGAGGCTGCGGTGGCGTCTTGGTTTAGCGCACCGCGATCGGCAGCGAGGCGCGTGCGTTTGCTTGATCCCACGCGCCGTCGGTCACGACCAAACAACTCGTCCCGCGCCTTTGCAGTTGATCGCAGAGCGACTCAGCCTTGGCCGGCGTGAAGGCGCCGAAGCGGACGCGGTAGAATGTTTCGCCGCGCACGTCGAGTTCGACGATGGCGCCTTTTGCCTTGCCGATGAGGTCGCGAGCCTGTTGCTGCACCTGACGCAGCTGTGCTTCGGCCTTGTCGCGCGAGAGATGCGCGCCGACCTGGATACCCCATTGGCCGTGCGCGGGTTGCTGATCGCGGCGCGTTTGCTGATCGGCCGAGGTGTCGCCTTGTCCGGTCTCGCGCACGCCCGACAGCGAGGCGTAGACCGGTGGTGACGTGCTTGTGACAGGCCCCGGTTGCGCTTGCGCCGTTTGCACCGGCACGATCGCGGGCGTCGGTTGCGGTCTGAATTCCGTTGCGCGTTCGCCGGCTTCGCTCGCCGCTGCTTCCTCCTCGTCGAGCACGAGAGGCGACATCGCCATGATCACGGGCGCCGGACGTCCGAGGCCGAGCTTCCCGAATTCGCCTTCGAGCAGCTCAGCCGTCTGGATGTCGCGATCGCGCGCGGAGCGACCGCCCATCACGACGGCAACCAAGCGCTTGCCCTGGCGCGTCGCGGAACTTGCGAGATTGAATCCCGACATGCGCGTGTAGCCGGTCTTCAAACCGTCGGCACCGTCGAAAAACTTCATCAGATTGTTGTGGCCTTCGAAGCTGCGGCCGTTCCACACAAAACTCTGCGAGCGGAAGTAGGGATAGAACTGCGGAAAGTCGGAAATCAGATGGCGGCTCAGCACAGCGAGATCGGACGCGGTCGACTTTTGGCTTTCGTCGGGCAGACCGGAGGCGTTCGCGAACGTCGTTTGCGTCATGCCCATCTCGCGGGCCTTGGCCGTCATGCGCGCGGCGAATTGATATTCGTTGCCGCCCAGATGTTCGCCGATCATCACGGCGACGTCGTTGGCCGAGCGCACGATCACGGCTTTGATCGCGTCTTCGGCGGACACTTGATCGCCGGGCCGCAAACCCAGGCGCGTGGGATCCTGCGAGCACGCATACGCGGACGCGGTCATCTGCGTGGAGAGAGAGAGCTGGCCCTTCTGCAGCGCGTCGAACAGCAGATAGAGCGTCATCATCTTGGTCAGCGACGCCGGGTAGCGCTGCTCGGTCGACATGCGCTCGTAGAGAATGCGTCCGGTGTCCGCTTCCTCGACGATGGCTGCGAATTTTTCGACGTAGGGGCCGGGATCGACGTAGCGGACCCGATGGTGCTTGCGTTTTCGCGCGTCGGCTGTGCCGGCCGAGAGGGCCACTCCCGCGACGATAAGAACTGCCAGCAAAATCTTCATCGGCCGAACGCGCCACGCCATGACGAATGAGCCCCGCTCTAACTAAGGTTCGCGGTCATGACGAATGCGTCAGCAAGAAGCAGACCAAACATCGGGTCGCTTCCCCCCTTGCTCGACGTCAACAAGACGCGGAGTTTGTCAGATTTCTGGAGATTGGAAAGTGTTAACATCAACGAACGTCCCGGTACGCGTGCGCGAGGTGCTTGCGACCGCCGGTTCCCGGGCGGTCAGCAGGTTTGAATCTCGCTGATTCGGTCTCTATTTTGCGTTGCTGCGTGTTTACTATTGGTTAACGGATTGATTGTGCAATCGCACAATTCATTGTGCGCCGCACAATTTTTACTTGACTTTTACGGCTCTCAGGCTCATATGGGCTCATGTTGCAGTGCAGCATGAGCGGTCTGACCGTCGATGTGGTCAGTTAACGCGTGAGCGGTCGCTCCCTCGGATGGCCGCAGCGAAAAAGGAATTCAGATGATGGCGACGAAGTCGAATCAACCCAAGGCGACCAGGGAAGCGGTCGAGCAAGTCATGAAGAGCGGAAACGAGACGATGAAAAACGGCGTGGAAAACTGGACGAAGGCCGTGGAGCGCTTCTCCGGCTTCGGCAAAGAGAATGTCGAAGCCTATATGCAAGCGACCACAGCGATGACCAAGGCGTTCGAGCGGATCAACGGCGAGGTCGTTGCGTTCTCGAAGCAGCAAGTCGAAGACGGCGTGGCCGCGTTCAAAGCGGTTTCGGGCGCCAAGAGCTTGCACGAGGCGTGGGAAGTGCAGACCGACTTCGCGAAGTCGGCGCTTGACGCCTACATCGCGCAGGCGACGAAGATCAACGATCTGTGGATGGGTGCGGCCAAGCAGGCGGTTGAGCCGCTGAACGCGCGCTTCGCGGCCTTTACGGAAGCCGTGCAAGAGGTTCGTCCCGCGAACATGTTTTCGCGCGCCGCCGAGTAACTTGGCAGCGACGGCTTGAATTGAGAGGGCTCGGAGGCCAAGCGTCTCCGGGCCCTTATTTTGTTTGCGCCGAGAGGACCAATGCCCACGCAACAACGCATCGATTTCGCGACACTGACGCGGCCGCCAACGCCCAATACATTCCTGTTGGCGCCGGAGGGTCTTTGCAAGCTAGCGAAGATCGACAAGGTCGCGCCCGTTTACGGGATACGCGCGGCAAAGCTCAGGCAGGAATTCTTGAGCATTGTGATCGCTCAGCCGAGGGTTTCGCACTCGTTCGCCGATGAAGCGGGCCTCTATGACGACTTCGTCGTGCGGTCCGCCGTGTTCAGATTTCCCGACCTTGTCTCCGCTAAATTTGTGGATTTGACCGGCGGCAAGTCGACGCTTGCCCTTTATGCCCGCGCGGTCTACGGCCGTTCGGATTTGGGGGTCAATCGCGCGCGGTCGCTGGCGTGGCTGTCACAGTTGGGCGCTGTCGTTAAGCCTCAGGGTTGAGCCTCTGGGCGCCTGAAAGCGACCGAAACCCTTGTCATCTTGGCGCTTTTCATTTCGCCGGCGCATCATATCTAATGGACGCGTCGGTTTGAGGCTGAGACAGGGTTATCCGCGGCTAGCATGACAAAGCAAAACGGTGATCGCGACGGGCAAGGGCCTTCGACAGGCCTTGTCACGAAGACGCGGCCCAAAACGAAAAAACCGAGCCTATATAAGGTTCTGATGTTGAACGACGACTACACACCCATGGAATTCGTCGTTCATGTGCTGGAGCGCTTCTTCAACAAGGCGCGCGCGGACGCGGAAAGGATTATGCTGGCGGTTCACCGGCAAGGGGTCGGGATCTGCGGCGTCTATACATACGAGGTGGCGGAAACCAAGGTGGCGCAGGTCATCGATTTCGCCAGGCGGCACCAGCATCCGTTGCAGTGTACGCTTGAGAAAGAATGACCGAAAAAGGTGGTAGGCTGGGGGCAAGATCAGAAAGGCGAGAGTTAAGTGGCGAGTTTTTCGAAGTCCCTACAGAACACGCTCCATCGGGCCATGGCGCTGGCGAACGAGCGCAACCACGAATACGCGACGCTTGAGCATCTGTTGCTGGCCCTGGTCGACGACCAGGACGCCGCGGCCGTCATGCGGGCGTGCAATGTCGACGTCGATACGTTGCGCCGGACGCTGACGAGCTATGTGGACAACGACCTGTCGACGCTGGTCGTCGACGACGGCGAAGATGCGAAGCCGACGGCCGGGTTCCAGCGCGTCGTGCAGCGCGCGGTCATTCACGTGCAGTCGTCGGGGCGCGAAGAGGTGACGGGCGCGAACATCCTGGTTGCGATCTTCGCCGAGCGCGAAAGCCACGCCGCCTATTTCCTGACCGAGCAGAACATGTCGCGTTACGACGCGGTGAGCTACATCAGCCACGGTATTGCGAAGCGGCCGGGCGCCGCGGAATCGCGGCCCGTGCGCGGCGCCGATGAAGAAGGCGAAGAGGGCGAGAAGGCCGTCAAGCAGGGCACCGAGGCGCTCGAAGCCTATTGCGTGAACCTCAACAACAAGTCGCGGGCGGGCAAGATCGATCCCTTGATCGGGCGCGAGCCCGAGGTCGAGCGCACCATCCAGATCCTTTGCCGGCGGCAGAAGAACAATCCGCTGCTCGTGGGCGACCCCGGCGTCGGCAAAACGGCGATCGCCGAAGGCCTTGCGCGCAAGATCGTCAACGGCGAAGTGCCGGAAGTGTTGAAGGATTGCACGATCTTCGCGCTCGACATGGGTGCGTTGATCGCGGGCACGCGCTATCGCGGCGATTTCGAAGAGCGGCTCAAGAACGTCGTCAAAGAGCTCGAGCAGTTCAAAGGCGCTATCTTGTTCATCGACGAGATCCACACTGTCATCGGCGCCGGCGCGACGAGCGGCGGGGCGATGGATGCGTCGAACCTGCTCAAACCAGCTCTTCAGTCGGGCACGCTGCGCTGCATCGGATCGACCACGTACAAGGAATTCCGCCAGCATTTCGAGAAGGATCGCGCGTTGGCGCGGCGCTTCCAGAAGATCGACGTGGGCGAACCGACCGTCCCCGATGCGATCAAGATTCTGAAGGGGCTGAAGCCTTATTTCGAAACCTATCACAAGGTCCGCTACACGGGCGACGCGATCAAGGCGGCGGTCGAGCTGTCGGCGAAATACATCAACGACCGCAAGCTGCCCGACAAGGCGATCGACGTGATCGACGAGACGGGCGCGTCGCAGATGCTGGTCCCCGAGGGCAAGCGCAAGAAGGTGATCGGCGTCAAGGAGATCGAAGACGTCATCGCCAAGATGGCGCGCATTCCTCCCAAGACCGTGTCGAAGAACGACGCGGAGTCGCTGCGCGATCTCGAAATGAACATGAAGCACGTCGTGTTCGGCCAGGACGACGCGATCAAGCAGTTGTCAGCCGCGATCAAGATGGCGCGCGCAGGTCTGCGCGATCCGGAAAAGCCGATCGGCTGCTATCTGTTCTCAGGACCCACGGGCGTCGGCAAGACGGAAGTCGCGCGACAGCTGGCGAAGATCATGGGCGTCGAGTTGTTGCGCTTCGACATGTCCGAATACATGGAGCGCCATTCGGTCAGCCGGTTGATCGGCGCGCCGCCGGGCTATGTCGGGTTCGATCAGGGCGGGCTCTTGACCGACGGCGTCGATCAGCATCCGCACTGCGTGCTTTTGCTCGACGAAATCGAGAAAGCGCATGCCGATCTCTTCAACATCCTGTTGCAGGTCATGGATCACGGCAAGCTGACCGACCACAACGGCAAGAAGATCGACTTCCGCAATGTCGTCCTCATCATGACGACGAATGCGGGCGCGTCGGACGCGGCCAAGGAATCGATCGGCTTCGGGCGCGGGCGGCGTGAAGGCGAAGATACGGAGGCGATCAAGAAGCTGTTTACGCCGGAGTTCCGCAACCGGCTCGACGCCGTCATCGGCTTTGCGTCGCTGTCGCCGGAGATCATCGAGCGCGTGGTCGAGAAGTTCGTGCTGCAACTCGAAGCCCAGCTCAGCGATCGCAACGTCACGTTCGAACTGGCACCCGGGACCACGCGGTGGCTGGCGGAGCGCGGCTATGACGAGATGTTCGGGGCGAGGCCCTTGGCGCGCGTCATCCAAGACACGATCAAGAAGCCGCTGGCGGACGAGATCCTGTTCGGGAAACTGGCGCGGGGCGGCACAGTGCGGGTGCTCTTGAAAGCCGATAAATCCGGGCTCGAATTCGAGATCATCGAAGCGCCGCATTTGCCCGCCAAGGTCAAGGCGAAGGGCGACGACGTCGACGGCGACGAAGAGTCGGAGCCCAACGAGCCCGAACTGGTGAAATGAAACGCCTGATCTTGGCTTTGACGTCGATCCTGTGCCTCGCGGTTGCTGCGGGCGCAGCCGAGGAAGACGTCAGCATCCGCGGCAACTTCCCGCAAATTCTCGCGCGCGGTGAAACGACGTCGCAGATGGCGCAGCGCATGGCCGTGCTCATCGTCAATCTCGATCGCCTCATCGCGCCGCCCTGCGGTATGAAACGCATCTTCGAATTCGCGGGCGCCGACCATTACGACATGAACGATCTCTCCGTGCGCGTCGATCCGGGGCGGCGTGGAGTGTGGCGCATCGTGGTCACGGGCAACGGCTGCTGGACGCCGCGCACCCACAATGTCTTCCTGTTTCCGCGCGTCGGTGCGCCGGCGGCATTGCGCCTTGGCGTACCGGGGCGCTCCGTTGCCGGCGTCAAGCATCAGCAGGACGCGACGCAACTCGTGCTGCGCGAGGCCAACGGCATCGCGATGCGCGCGAACTGCACCGATCCGGCGTTCCTGGCCGACACCGTGGTGACGAAGGCGCGCCAGCCGGGGAAGGCGTGGACGGAGACTTGGTCGGCGACGGCGTGCGAGGTTACGCGCAAGTTCTCGGTGATGTTCACGCCTGAAGCCGACAAGATGCGCATTGCGGTCGCGCTCGCCGACTGACGTTAGTTCGGCAGGAATTCGTTCGCTTCCACAATGCGATAGCCCGGTACACCGCCGAGGCACGGCCGCCGATATCCTTGGCGCGTTCGAGCGCGACAAGCGCGTTGCCTTCGATGTCGCCGTCGTCATGAACGATGCGGACGAGAAAGAGGTCGCGACGATGCGCGTGTCGTGGACGGTCAAAGCCGCCTGACGCTATTTGACGGCGGCGGCGATTTTCGCGGCAAGCGCCTTCAGCTTTTCGAAGTCCGCCTTGTCGCGGGCGTGAATTTTGAGATCGATTCCACTTGCGCGCGGGATGATGTGGAAGTGGATGTGGAACACGGTTTGGCCTGCAGCCGCGCCGTTCAACTGCGCGAGCAAGAGGCCGGGCGACTTGGTCACCTCGCGCACGGCGGCAGCGACTTTCTTGGTCGTCTTGATGAGTGCGGCGGCGCCTTCCGGGCTCAAGTCAAAGATCGATTCCGCGTGCTCCTTTGTGATGACGAGGGTGTGGCCCTCGGCCTGGGGCATGATGTCCATGAAGGCGATCGTGTGCGCGTCTTCGTAAACCTTGAAGGCGGGCGCTTCGCCGCGGACGATCTTTGCAAAGATATTGTTGGGGTCGTAGGCCATTTCTGTCCTCGTTCTTTCTGCGATCAATCCTCGGACGCATGGCGGAACGGGCTGTGTTCGGCCAAGGCTTCCATTTCCTCGCTGACAGCGCGGCGTTCTTCTTTCAGATAGCGCGCGACCGCGTCGCGCAGGCCGGGGTGCGCGATCCAGTGCATCGAATGGGTCCTCGCGGGTAGATAGCCGCGCGCGAGCTTGTGGGCACCTTGCGCGCCCGCTTCGACGACCGCCAGGCCCTTGGCGATCGCGAACTCGATGGCTTGATAGTAGCAAAGCTCGAAGTGCAGGAACGGATGGTGCTCGATCGCACCCCAATTGCGGCCGTAGAGCGTGTCAGAGCCGATGAAGTTGAGCGCACCTGCGATGTAGCGTCCGTTGCGCTTGGCCATCACGAGGAGCGTTTGGTCGGCCATGGATTCGCCGACGCGGCTGAAGAACTTGCGCGTCAGATAGGGAGAGCCCCACTTGCGCGAGCCCGTGTCCATGTAGAACGCGAAGAAGGCGTCCCAATGCATCTCCTTCAAGTCCGAGCCTGTGATCCATTCGACGGTGATGTCGTTCTTCAACGCTTCGCTTCGCTCGCGGCGCAGGTTCTTGCGCTTGATCGACGATAGAGCGGCAAGGAATTCGCCGAAATCGCGATAGTTCTCGTTGTGCCAGTGGAACTGTTGATCGTGGCGTTGCAGGAAGTTCAGCGACGCAGTGGCCTCCGCCTCTTCGCGTTCGGCGAAGGTGATGTGCACGGATGAAACGCCGAGCTTTTCGGCGACGGCCATCATCGCGTGGGCGAGCGGTTGGCGGAGTTTGGCGTCACCGCCGGTCAGCAGGCGCGGGCCGGTGACGGGCGTGAACGGAACGGCGGCCTGAATCTTCGGATAGTAGTTTCCGCCGGCGCGCTCGAACGCCTCGGCCCAGCCGTGGTCGAACACGTACTCGCCGTACGAGTGACTCTTCACGTACATCGGCGCGGCGCCGACGAGCCTGGCGCCATCCTCGAGGAGCAGATGGGCGGGTTGCCAGCCGGTTCGTGCCGTCGCGCAACCGCTCGTTTCAAGTGCTGAGAGGAACGCGTGCGCGACGAACGGGTTGAAGCGCGCGCCAGGCGGGTTGGCGAGCGCATCCCACGCGGCGGGCGCGACGGCTTTCATGCCGTCGATCAAACGCGCGGTGGGGGCCGCGGTCTTCATCGCTGGGCCCTGGGACGTGTTTCGCTCAACCGATCTCAAAGACCGCTTCGACCTCAACCGCGACATTGCGGGGCAGCGAACCCGCGCCGACGGCCGCGCGGGCGTGTTTGCCGATGTCGCCGAAAACTTGGACGATCGTGTCGGACGCACCGTTGACGACCTCAGGATGTTGCGCGAAGCCGGGGATCGCGTTCACGAAGCCCGTGACCTTCACGCAGCGTTTGACGCGATCGAGATTGCCGCCGCACGCCTCACGCAGTTGGGCGATGAGATTGAGCGCGCAGAGCCGCGCGGCCGCTTGGCCCTGCTCGACGCTGAAGTCCTTGCCGACTTGGCCTACGTATTCGAGGCCGCTGGGGCCCAAGGTCACTTGGCCCGATATGAATACGAGATGGCCGCTGATCACGAAGGGCACGTAGTTCGCGACCGGCGCCACCGCCTTGGGCAGTGTGATGTCCAATTCCTTGAGCCGTGCTTCGACGCGTCCAGCCATGTGGCGTCCCTTTGCGAAAGTCGTTTGTCCATGCGAGAAACATAGAAGCTCGCAAATCGGGCGCCCTTGCGCAACGACTGATCCGAACAAATTCATGTCAAGACGTCTCGATGCCGACGACCGCTGTCCCGTGCGCGACGGGCTCTATATGCCGGCCGAGTGGGCGGTCCATGCGCGCTGCTGGATGGCGTGGCCGTGCCGCCCGGAACCGTGGGGCGATGCCGAAGGGCTCCTGCGGGCACGGGTCGGGTACGCAGGGGTGGCGCGCGCGATCTCGGGTTTCGAAAAAGTCACGATGGCGGTCCGGCCGCAGGACATGGAAGAGGCGCGGCTGGCGCTCGGGCGGGGAATCGAGATTCTGGAAGTTCCGCTCGACGATTCCTGGACGCGTGATATCGGGCCGCTGTTCGTGACCGACGGCAACGAGGGTGTCGCGGGCGTGCATTGGCGCTTCAATGCATGGGGCAACAAGTACAACGGATATGAACATGACACGGCGTTCGGCAAGCGCGTGCTTGAGGCGCTCGACATGCGCCGCTATGACGGGCCGATGGTGCTCGAAGGCGGATCGATTGCGGTCGACGGGCAAGGCACGCTGATCACGACCGAGCAATGTTTGCTGAACGAGAACCGCAATCCGAATTTGACGCGCCAACAGATCGAAGAGCGGTTGGCGCTCTATCTTGGCGTGACGAAAGTCGTGTGGCTGGGCGAAGGGCTTGAGGACGACGAGACCGACGGGCACGTCGACAACATCGCGTGTTTCGCGGGGCCGGGGCGCGTGATGCTCTATACGCCGCAAGAGAAGGGCGGGCTCAACGACCGCGTGATGCGGGACAACGTGGCGCGGCTGAAGGCGGCGCGCGATGCGCGGGGTCGCCCGTTCGAGATCATCGAAGTGCCGGAGCCTGCGCGGCGCGAGCGGCACGATGGACGCAGGCTCGACATGAGCTATATCAATTTCACCTTCGCCAACTACGGGATCGTGATGCCGTCGTTCGACGATGCGATGGACGCGAAGGCGGCCGAGGTGATGGCGAAGGTGTTTCCCGACCGGCGCATCGTGCAGGTCCCGGCGCTCGACATCGTGCAAGGCGGGGGCGGGATACACTGCATCACGCAGCAACAACCGGCGGGGCGCCCCCTTCCGCCGGAAGGATCGACGAGATGAGACAGGTCACACTTGCGGCGACCCAGATGGCCTGCGGGCCGGACCGCGCGGCGAACGTCGCGAACGCCAAGAAGCTCGTGCGCGAGGCGAAGGCGAAGGGTGCGCATGTTGTGCTCATTCAGGAACTGTTCCAGACGCCGTATTTCTGCAAGGACCAACTTGCGAAGAACTTTGCGCTCGCCGAACCGTTCGAGAAGAACAGTCTCATCGGCGCGTTCTCGAAGTTGGCGCGCGAACTCGACGTCGTCCTGCCGCTGAGCTTTTTCGAGCGCGCGAACAACGCGCATTTCAATTCGCTGGCGATGATCGATGCGGACGGATCGGTGCTCGGGCTTTACCGCAAATCGCACATCCCCGACGGGCCGGGCTATCACGAGAAGTTCTATTTCAATCCCGGCGATACGGGGTTCAAAGTCTGGCGCACGCGTCATGGCGCGATCGGTGCGGCGATATGCTGGGATCAATGGTTCCCGGAGGCCGCACGCGCGATGGCGCTGATGGGGGCCGAGATCCTCGTCTATCCGACCGCGATCGGCAGCGAGCCGCCGCCCGCACCCGCCATCGATTCCTCGGCGCATTGGCGGCGCGTGATGCAGGGGCATGCGGGCGCGAACTACGTGCCGCTGATCGCCTCCAATCGCATCGGGCGCGAGGTCGGCGAGACGTGCGAGATCACGTTCTACGGCACGTCGTTCATCGCGGGGCCGACAGGCGAGATTCTGGCGGATGCAGGGCGCGACAAGGAAGCGGTGGTGACGGCCACCGTCGATCTCGACGCGATCGCCGCGGCGCGCAATTCGTGGGGGATGTTCCGCGATCGCAGGCCCGATCTTTATGGGCCGTTGTTGTCGCTCGATGGAGAGGCGCGGGGCTAGGTGCGGCGGACGCGCTTCTGGCGGTACATGATCTTGTCCGCGCGCTGCATCAGGTCGTTGATCGTCATCGTGCCGTCATAGGCGGCGGCGCCGGCGCTGGCTTTCAATGCGATTTGCCGGCTGTTCCACTCGAGCGTGGCGCTGTTGAGCGCTTGCTTCAGCGCCTCGAAGCGCCGTTTCAGCGCCGCGGGAAGCGCGCGCAGCCAGAGCAGGGCGAATTCGTCGCCGCTGAGGCGCGCAGCGTAGTCGGTGGCGCGGATGTGGTCGGTCAGGATGCGGCCGACGAGCTTCAGCGCCGCGTCGCCGGCGGCGTGCCCGTGTTGGTCGTTGATGTGCTTGAAGCCGTCGAGGTCGATCATCAGCACCGCCAGCTGGCGGCCGCGCCTGACGCGCTCGAGCTCGCCCTCGAGGCAGACCAGCAGGTGCCGCCGGTTGTGCAGCCCGGTCAGCGCATCTCGCTGGCTCAGCTCCTCGAGGCGAG
>JBGOVA010000254.1:0-5287 GCA_041477875.1 Micropepsaceae bacterium
CGATGTTGGCGTCCTTCACGTCGAGCGTGCGGCGCCAGATGCGGGCTTGTTCGCGGGCACGGGCGAGAGCGCCGCGATCGACGGAGGCGTCGTGGTCGCCGGCGAACGCTTGCAAACGCCGGCGCAAGTCGGCGTCGCGGGCGCGGATCACATCGCGCTCGTTCAGCGTTGCGGCGAGTGCGGCGGCGCCGGCACCGAGCCCCAGGTCGCGCGCGCGGATCATCATGTGCGCCAGGCGCGGGTGTGCTCCGAAGGCGGACATCGCGCGGCCGTGAGGTGTGATGCGGTTCTCGGCGTCGATGGCGTCGAGTTCGCGCAGGAGTTCTTGTGCCTCGCCGAAGGTTGCGGCCGGCGGCCGGTCGAGGAGTGCCAGGGTGCTTGCGTCGCGCACGCCCCACGCGGCCAGATCGAGCGCGAAGGGAGCGAGGTCGCTGGTGAGGATTTCGGGTGGCGTGAAGGGGATGAGGGCGCGCGTCTCCGCTTCGTTCCACAGACGGTAGCAGACACCCGGCGCGACGCGACCGGCGCGGCCCCGGCGCTGATCGGCGGAGGCGAGCGAGACGCGCTGGGTGACGAGGCGCGTCAGGCCGGTTGCGAGATCGTAGCGGGGCAGGCGTTGCTGGCCGCTGTCAATGACGACGCGCACGTCTTCGATGGTTAGGCTTGTCTCGGCGATGGCGGTCGCAAGCACGATCTTGCGTTCGCGGCTGCTCGCGGGGCGGATGGCGCGATCTTGCGCGTCGGCTGAAAGCGCGCCGTAGAGCGGGCAGACGATGCATCCGCGCGGTGCTTCGAGCAGGCGCTCGACGTTGCGGATTTCCGCTTCACCAGGAAGGAAGACCAAGATGCCGCCTTCGGTTTCGTCGAGGGCGCGGCGGATCGCGCTCGCGACGCTTTGGTCGACGCGCGCGTGGCTTGGCGGGGCGTAGCGCGTGTCGATGGGGAAGAGGCGGCCTTCGCTGCGTATGCTTGGCGCGTTGCCTAAGAGTTTCGCGACGCGGGCGCCATCGAGGGTCGCCGACATCACGAGAATTTTCAGGTCTTCGTTGAGCGCCGCTTGCGTTTCGAGGGTGAGGGCGAGGCCCAGATCGGCGACCAGGCTGCGTTCGTGGAATTCGTCGAAGATCACGAGGCCCACGCCCTTCAGTTCGGGGTCGCTCTGCAGGCGGCGAGTGAGAAGGCCTTCGGTCAAAACTTCGATGCGCGTCTTGGGGCCGACGCGCGCGTCCAAGCGCACGCGGTATCCGACGGTTTCGCCAGTGCTCTCACCGAGGAGGCTCGCCATGCGCGCGGCGGCGGCGCGGGCGGCGATGCGGCGGGGTTCGAGCATCAAAATGGTGCGGTGCTTAAGCCACGGTTCATCTTTAAGCGCGAGGGGGACGAGCGTCGTTTTCCCTGCCCCGGGCGGCGCTTCCACCACGGCCGCGCGATGGCGGTTCAGCGCGCTTTTCAGCGCGGGGAGTGCCTCTTCAATGGGAAGGTTGACGGACATATGCGGCGCCGTTCCTACGTGGGTCGAGGCGCCGGGTCAAAGCGCGAAAGTTCCGGCAACTGGCACTTTCGCAACTAGGCGGAACGCACGAATCCTGTCATTCATCCGCGCGTTCCCATGCAAGCCTCCAGCGTCATTCAGGTCGAGAGTTCAGCGGGCGCGCCCAGCGCCGCGCGCGACGCGCTGACGTGGGCGCAGCTTCTTGCGCATTATCGCAAGCCCAGCGTGCCGCGCGGCATCGTCGAGATCGCCATCACGGCGGGACCGCTCGTTCTTTTGTGGGTTCTGATGTGGCTGGCACTCGGGATCAGCTATTGGCTGGCGCTGCCGCTCGCCATCCCCGCCGCCCTCTTCCTCGTGCGGCTCTTCATGATCCAGCACGATTGCGGGCACGGCTCGTTCTTCGGGCATCCGCTCGCCAACGCGTGGGTCGGTCGAGTTTGCGGCGTGCTGACGCTCACGCCCTACGATCTATGGCGGCGCACGCACAACATCCATCACGCGACATCGGGCAATCTCGAACGGCGCGGCATCGGCGACATCGAGACGATGACGGTTGCCGAATATCTGGCGCAGCCCTGGTATGAGCGCCTGCGCTATCGGCTTTACCGCAACCCGATCGTTTTGTTCGTCATCGGCCCCGCGTACGTGTTTATCATCGCCAATCGCCTGCCGATCGGGATGATGCGTGCGGGCTGGCGGCCGTGGGTGTCGACGATGGCGAACAACGCGGTGATCGTGGCCTTGGTCCTGGGCATGATGTGGCTCATCGGCGTCGGGCCGTTTTTGATGGTGCATCTGCCGATCACGATCATCGCAGCTTCGATCGGCGTGTGGCTCTTCTTCGTGCAGCATCAGTTCGACCAGACGGTGTGGGCGGAGGGCGACGATTGGAACCTCCAACATGCGGCGCTCAAGGGCAGTTCGCACTACGACCTGCCCGTCGTGCTGCGCTGGTTCACCGCCAATATCGGTGTCCATCACGTGCATCATCTGTCGAGCCGGATTCCGTTCTATCGTCTGCGTCGCGTGCTCAAGGACCATCCGGAGCTCAACGACGTCGGCCGCCTCACGCTGTGGCAGAGTTTTCGCTGTGTGCGGCTCGCGTTGTGGTGCGAGACCCGCAAGCGATTGATTTCATTCAGCGAGTTGCGCCGGGCCTAGCAACAGGCTACGAGCCGCCCCAACAACGAAAGACACCTTCCCCCCATGAAAAAGAAGAAGGGGCTCCCGCCCCCCTACGCCGAACTCACCAAGGACGTGCGCTTTGAAGGCACGTTCGAGGTCTTCGTGCCGGTCCCCGACCGTGTGCGGCCGCAGCGCGTGGCGCTGCAGTTCGACAGCCAGGCCGCCGCCGAAAGCTGGATCCACAGCCCCGAAGGCGAAGACGCCATCGCGGTGATTCTCAGCCAGGCTGTCGTCGCGAGCTAGGCGGCGCTGCCTCTCACGGCGCGCCGGCCAAGGTGGTAAGACTCCCGCGACCGCAATCACCGCTGCGAGGAACCGCCATGGCCCACCGCCCCATCGACAGCATCGTCATCGACACCGGCACGAACGATCTGCTGGCGCATGTCGAGGACGGCGTCGCCGTCATCACGATGAACCGGCCCGAGCGGCGCAACGCGCTCTCGAGCGAGATGCTGGATGCGCTCGCCCGCGCGCTCGCCCACTGCGAGAGCGACAACGCGATCGCCGTCGTGCTGCTGACCGGTGCGGGCGGCGCGTTCTGTGCGGGTGGCGACGTGAAGGGCATGGCCGCGCGTGAAGGCGGATCGCTCGCCGACGACATCGACGCGCGCATCCACCGCCAGCGCTTGAGCCAGCGCGCGACAGCAGGGCGGCTTTACGAGATGCCGAAACCGACGATTGCGGCGTTGCCGGGTGCGGCCGCCGGCGCCGGTCTGTCGCTCGCACTCGCGTGCGACATGCGCATCGCGGTCGAGGGTGCGGTGATGACGACGGCCTTCGCCAAGGTCGGGTTTTCGGGCGACTACGGCGGCACGTTTTTCCTGACGCGCCTCGTCGGTGCGGCGAAGGCGCGCGAACTCTATTTCCTGTCGGACAAGATCGAGACGGCGGAGGCGGCGCGCCTCGGCCTCGTCAATCGCGTCGTTGCGGCGAACGCGCTGATGCCGGAGGCGCTCGCGCTCGCCAAGCGGCTCGCCCAGGGTCCGCGCGTCGCTTATCGCTACATGAAGGAAAATTTGAACCGCGCCGCCGGCGGCGCCGCGCTCGGCGAATGCCTCGACTTGGAGGCGACGCATCACATCCACACCGGCCTCACCCAAGACCACCGCGAGGCGGCGCAGGCGTTCGTCGAGAAACGCGCGCCGAAGTTCGTGGGGAGATGAACGGGGCGCGAGGGCGCCAATTCCCGCTGTTTTGCTCGGTTTTGAGCCTTTATTAGCATATTGGTGCGACGCTCGTTCAGGCAAGCGGAGGGGAGCGTCCGCGTTGAGCGATCAAAATCAAAACTCGGATCCGGCGCCGCCAGCCGACGCGCGATCGGTTTGGGTGAGGCGCTTCTCTTGGCATGCCGTCGTGCTTATCGCCCTTGTCGTGTTGTTCCTGTGGGACAACGAAAAGTTTCTCCGCCATGCGCAGGACATCAACGATCAAGCGGCGCAGGCGATCGGCGACCTGACGCCGAGTAAAATTGCGACGGCTTTCGCAGAACGCCGCGCAACGTGCGACTATCGCTGGTTGTTCGTCTGCGGCGAACGTCCGCGCGACTGTTTGCCGACGCTGCTGTCCTGCGACGACAGCCTCTCGCCGCTTGCGATCGCGGAAAAGTGGGGCCTTCTCGGGCATGCATGGAATACGGCGCGCGGGCTTGCGACGCTGCCCGACGGGGCATGGCACGTGCTCGCGCAGAATTTTGGGGCGGGCATCGTGCCGTTCGTCATGACCCTCATCTTCGTCGGGCTCAATGTTTTCTTTGCGATGCGCCTGCCGCCGCTCACGTGGCCGTTGACGCTGCCGCTGGCCGCGTTCGCCTCGTCCTGCCTCTATTGGGTCGTCCAATACGCGTTTCTGTTCGCGGCGGACGGGGTGTGGCTGTTGCTCAAGATCTTATTGTTTGTCGCGCTCGTTCCCGAAGGCTTGATCACGCTGTTCGAGTGGCTGCGCGCGGGCCACGAGGTGCACGGCATCGCCCACAAGGCGGCGGAAGCGAAAGCCGCGCTGCGCCATCTGAAGTGAGCCCAGGCAGGCCGGATCAGGAGAGCGCAGCATGACCATGCACGAAACATTCCGGCGCCAGGCCGCGCGCTATCTTCCGGGCTTCGTCTACAGCTTCAACATCGCCGATCTGAAACGCCGCAATATTCATTTGGGCCACGAAGTCGGCGACCGCGATATCCAAGATCTGGACCGCGCGCTGAAAGCGCTGAACGGCGCGACCGCCTTCGCCGCGCGCACGGGCGGCGCCGAATGGATGCTGGTCTCGCGCCGCGACATGCGGGCGCAAGTGCAGGCCGTGCTCGACGCCTATCCCAAGGACGAGCCGATCTGGACGGGCTGGCGCATCGAGTCGTGCCGCAAGGACGAGCGCGCGACGCGCGAGCATGTGGTCGCGGCCGAAATTCGCCGCGCGGTGCGCTGTCTCAGCGCCGCGGCGAGCACGCCGGAGGAACTCGACGCGGTGCTCGATCGGATCAAGGACAACGACTACAACCTGCCGGTCGGGCGCATCCATCCGCTCGCCGAACTTCCGGCGCGCGAAGCATGGCAATGCGTCTCGCGCTATCCCGCCGACAAGCCGGCGTGCGCCTTCTGCGGCGGCCAGAGCTTCAA
>JBGOVA010000017.1:0-34169 GCA_041477875.1 Micropepsaceae bacterium
CCGCATTCGACGACGCCATCAAAGCGGCGCTTCAAGCAACCAACGCAGCCGACACGCTGATCGTCGTCACCGCCGACCACAGCCACACGCTGATGATCTCGGGTTATCCCTCGCGCAACAATCCGATCCTGGGCAAGGTCGACGGCGCGGACGGCAAGCCGGCGCTCGCCGGCGACGGCAAGCCCTACACAACGTTGTCCTACGCCAACGGCCCAGGCGCCGAGCCGAACGGCGAGCCGCGCAAGGACCTGACCGACGTCGACACGACCGCGCCCGACTTCCGCCAGCAATCGCTCGTGCCGATGAAGGGCGAAACCCACGGCGGCGAGGATGTGGCGATCTATGCCTCCGGCCCGTGGGCGCATCTCTTCCGCGGCACGGTCGACGAGAACTACATCTTCCATGTCATGAACTACGCCGGCCGCGTCAAAGAACGCGCCGACACCGCCATCCGCGCGGGAGGCTTGAAGAAGCGCTAGTCAGCAGGAATTGCGCGCGACGAACTGACCGGCGACCGCGATGACGCAGCCAGGAAACTCCCCGCGCACCTCTTGTGGCAGGTCGACGCGGTAGATCGAGAACAGAAGATAGTTCGACCGCGCCACCGGCAGGTTGGAAATCACCCAGCCCGTCGACCAGCCGCCGACGACGCGCTCGCCCCAGCCGACGTCGCGCTTTTGCACGCGCGCGTCGTCTTTCGCCTTCTCGACCGCGTACTGCATGATCCAGTCGTTGAACTCGCCGCGCGTCGGATTGGTCGCGACGAGCAGCGTGACGATCGCGACGACGACGAACAGAATTGTGCGCATGACGATGGCCCCCATCGATGGCAGGCCGCTTAGATGCGCGCCAATCATGGCGCGATAAAGGCCGTCTGGTGCCGCGCCGATCGCCCGATCATCGAGGGCGTCGCAACGACACCATTGATGCGCGCCGCCGTAGCCGCCGATTTCTGCAACGGCGTCTCGCCGGTGCTCACTGCGGGCCCAGGAACACACCGGATCTACAAGCACAACGCGCTGAACGAAAATGGGCGCTCATCGTGCCCGATACTAATAGGACTCTGTGGGAAGTCATTTGCGAGCGATGGCCCAGAAGTAGCCTCGCACAATGCTTACAATAGCCACCCCTTGGCCGAGAACTCATCGAACCCTTGCAAGTAGCGTCACTGCACTGAGAGCATCGCCATCACGCGGCCTTGACCAACCGCACATCGAGGCGCCTGCCGAGAGCGGCGGCAGCACGCCCCATTGTGTTCAGCGTCACCGACGCGTTTTCGGGGTCAAGCAAGCGGTCGAGCGCGGCACGGCTTGTGCGCATTCGCTTGGCAAGTTCCAACTTGGTGACGCCCTGCGCCTTCATGAGCTTCGCAATCTCCCACGCCAGGACGCGCTTCATCGCGGCGACGGTGACCTCTTCGAGCATCCCGTCGTCCGCAAGAAACGCATCGAACTTCTGCCCGCTACGCGGGTTGCGTCTGCCGGTCATTTCACCTTCTCCCATGCTCGTTGGCGCTTGCGCGCGAGATCGACGTCGCCTTTTGGCGTCGCCTGGCTCTTCTTGATGAAGCCGTGCAGTAAGACCATGTCGCCTTCGTCGATCAAAAACATCACGCGGCCGATCCGATCCTTTAGGTCTGACCGCACTTCATAAAGCCCGCGCCCCAGGGGCTTGCACACCGGCATCCCGATCGGCCAGCCGAACTCGACGGTCTTGATGTCCTCGCCGATTTGGCGACGGTCGTCCCGAGGAAGACTCAAGAGCCAATCGCGATGCGGCATGTGGCCGCCCTCGGTCTCAAAGAACGTGACCTCGATCCGCTTCTTCTCGCTCACCGAGATGGTGTACCACAATTGATACTATCCGAGCAAGGCTTAACAATCGATTGCGCGCACCAGCCAGTTGGCGTTAGGAACTTGCAGCCAGCCCGGTGACCAAATGACCGCCAACGCCCAACTCAAGCTCTATCACTGCAAAAATTCGCGCTCGCTGCGCCCGCTGTGGATGCTCGAAGAACTCGGGCTCGACTACGAACTCCATGTTCTCCCCTTCCCGCCGCGCGCGTTGCAGAAGGAATACCTGGCGATCAATCCGCTCGGCACGGTGCCGTGCTTCTTCGACGGCGACATGCGCATGACCGAATCGCCCGCGATCACGCACTACCTCGCGGAGAGGTACGGCGCTGCCCAAGGCAAGCCCGGTCTCCACGTGCGCAACGACGAGGCCGACTACGGCCGCTATCTGAACTGGCTCTATTTCAGCGACGCAACGCTGACCTTCCCGCAGACGATCGTGTTGCGCTACTCGCAGCTTGAGCCCCAGGAGCGTCGCCTGCCGCAAGCCGTGACCGACTATCAGCGTTGGTTCTACGGCCGCCTGCGCGCCGTCGATGCGGCGTTGAAGGAAGGCGACTATCTCGCCGCCGGCAGATTCACCGCCGCCGATATCGCGATCGGCTTCGCGCTCCATCTAGCGACCGTGATCGGCATCGACGGCGAATTTCCCGATGCCGTGCGCAACTATCTCAATCGCCTGACAGCGCGCGACGCCTTCAAACGCGCCATGGCGAAATAGGGTTAGCCCTCCGCCCCGTGCGCGAAATAGACCGGGATCAGCGAACACACCAACGCGATCGGGGCGCTGATCGCGGCATCGAGCACGAAAACGTCCCATAGAACGTCACGCGTCAGAAAGGTTTCGGCTTTGATCGCGACGATGATCGCCACGCTCGAGGCATAGAAGGCAACCAAACACAGCGCGTAAAGCCGCGCGACGAGGCCGATCCAGTTGGCGATGCTGCTGCGGGTCATGGCGTCTTCTCCGCTCCACGCACGGCGTCTATGACCGCCGAGGCAACCTGGTCCGGCTGTTCGGGCAGCATCGCGTGCCCGGCATTTCGAATGTCGATGATCGTAACGCGGTCGCCGAGCCGGCGTTCCAAATCTTCCGCATTCTCCCGCGGCGCGATGGCGTCGTCGCTCGCTTGCAGCACGGTGATCGGCTTGCCGCCGGCCTCCCACCAATCCTCGACTTTCGTCGCACGCACCGCCGCCGATTGCGCGGCCGCAACCTCCGGCCACCAGCCGTCGAGCCACGCCGAAGGATCACTGCCCGGCGCAAAGAAAGCCTTCGCCAAATGCTTGAGACGTTCCTCCCGCGGGAGGGCCAACGTCATGCACCCGCGCATCGCTTCGACGATCTCTTCCCTGATCGGGACCATGCCGCCCGCCGCGATCAGCGCTAGCCGTTCGACCGACCGCGGATGATCGGCCGCCACCGTGCGCGCCACGCGATTGCCGTAGGCATGCCCGATCAACACCACCGGCGCATTCGCCAGCGCCTCGATCACCGCCGCAACGTCTCCGGCAAAATCGTGCAATGTCTGCCCGTCGAGCGCGCCTGTGCTTCCGTCGATACCGCGCGGCTCCGGCAGGATCACGCGATAACCCTGGGCCGCCACCCGCGCCGCAAGCGGATCGAAATCGCGACTGCCGCGCCCGAGCGAGGGCAGCATCACCACATCGCGCTCGCCCCAGCGCCCGACGACGCGCACTTTGAGGCGCACCCCGTCGCGCGCGACCCACTGCTCTGCGGACTCCATGCCTCAGCCCAGAGCCTGCTTCAGATCGGCGACCAGATCCTCGGGATGTTCCACGCCGATCGAGATGCGGATCAGCCCGTCCGGAATGCCGAGCCGCGCGCGATCTTCCGCGCTGAAGCTCGAATGCATGGTCGTTGCCGGATGGCAAGCGAGGCTCTCCGTTCCGCCCAAGCTGACCGCAAGTTTCACGATCTGCAGACTATCGAGCACGTGGAACGCGGCATCCTTGCCGCCTTTGACGATGAAGCTGAACGTCGAGCCCGTGCCGCTGCACTGCTTGTCGAAGATCGCGCGCTGCGGATCGCCCTTCGGTAAGAGCCCCGGGAAATTCACGCTCTCGACCTTCGGATGCGTTTTCAGGAACTCCGCGACGGCGCGCGCATTCTCGGCGGCCTTGTTCATGCGCAGCGCCACGGTCTCGAGCGAGCGCGTCACCATCCAGCACGAATTGGGATCGAGCTGACAGCCGAACCAGCCGCGCAGCGTGCGCAGCGGCGCCAGTGCCGCCTCGCTGCCCGTCACCGCGCCGGCGACAAGATCGCTGTGCCCCGCGACATATTTGGTCAGCGAGTAGATGTTCATGTCCGCGCCATGCTTCAGCGGATTTTGAAAGATCGGCCCGAGCAATGTGTTGTCGACCACGAGCACAGGCTTCTTTCCCGACTTCTGCCCGATCTCCTTCGCCACCTGTGCGAGCGCTTCGAGGTCGAACAGCGTGCCCGACGGGTTCGCCGGCGTCTCGGCGAGGATCAGTTTGATCGTCTTTGGATCCGTCTTCTCGACGGAGGCGCGAATTTTGCCGATGGAAGTCGCATCTTCGATCGCCACCCACGTCACCCCGAACTCGGTGAGGAAGCGTTCGATCACCGACGCCGTCGCGCCATAGAGCGGCTTGGTGAATGCCACGCAATCGCCCGGCCGCAAATAGGCAAGCAACGTCGTGGTGATCGCCGCCATCCCCGATGAAAACACGAGCGAGTCGTCGGCATCGTCGATCAGCGCGAGCCGGTCTTCCAGCATCTCCAGGTTCGGATTGTTGTAGCGCGAATAGACGAGGCCGCCCGCCTGCCCCTCGGGCGCCGGGCGCCGATTGCCGATCACGTCGAACAAGGTCTTGCCGTCCTCGGCGCTGCGGAACACGAAGGTCGAGGTCAGGAAGATCGGCGGCTTGATCGCGCCTTCCGACAGCATCGGGTCATAACCGTAGGACAGCATCTGCGTTTCGGTATGCAGCGGGCGTCCGGCGATCGTGCGCTTGTGATAGCGGGTGGTTTTCATGGGTGTTTCCTGTTCAAGGCGCGTTGCAGTGGGCCGCGCGGGTCTCTGGCGCGAAGTCTACCCCGCCGCTCGCCGCAATGCCCGCCGATACCGTTTCAAATTCGATGAGTTTTCCGCAATCTTTCGCCGGAATAGGCAGGCCACGCGCCGCTACACCGACGCCCGGCCCCACGCATCGAGCACATCCTCCTCGCCCGCACACAGCGCCACGACGGCCGCCCGCATGCGCGCCGCGCGATCGCACAGGAAAAATGCATAATCGCGCCGCACCTTCTCCGCACGCTCGCCCGCATCGTCGATGCTGCGATAGCTGTCGACGTTCAGCGTATCGAACGGAATGAGGTGAGAGCGCAGGCGTTGCTGTATGTCGGCCTCGCCGAGCCCCGTCTGTTCCGTCCGCTCGCGCAAGTAAGTCACCGGATCTTTCGCCGAGATCCGACGGTTCGTATTCCAGGTGATCAGCGCGCAGTTGAGCGCCTTGTAGCCAACGCCGTCCTCCATCTGCCCCGCGTCGGTGAGCAGCGCATCGGGGAAAAGATGATGATACTCGCGCCCGCGCAACGTCTCGCCCGTAGCGAGTGCACCGTCCGCCACATCGAGCGCACCCGCGCGGATCGACACCGCCATGATCGCGCGGCCGAGAATGTCGTTCGTCTTCGGCCAGCGCGCGCGCACGAGTTCGTCGACGGTCGCGATCGGCCAAGACTCCTCGTCGAAGATGGGGACCGTCGCGCGCACGCGCTTGCCCTTCAGCACCTCGCGCAAAGCGCGAAAATCCTGCAGCGCCCTCGTCGCGGCCGAATTCTCATAGCGCCGCGTGAAGAACGCTCGCCACATATAGGCGCGCATCAGCGCCCGCAAATGCCCCGCCGCGTCGAAGGGCTGGGGCGTGTATTCGTGCAATGCCGCCAGCACCGGCAACACGGAAACGGTCGGCAGGCGTTGCGCATCGAAAATGCGCTCGGCATCCAGCGTCTCGACCGTCCACTTGATGCCCGCCGACAACCGCTCCCACCCGTCGACCAAGCGCTGATAGTTCAGCATCTGATAGCTCGCCTGGGTCGGCGGCCGATCCTCGCGCAACGCCGCGACGGAGAGCACGAAATCCTCGACCGCCACATAGCGGTCGATGCCCGGCGCCGCCTGGCGCACTTTGTTGGTGAGATCGTGCAGCGACTGCCCCGTCGCCTCTTCGAGCTCCGCCACGATCACGTCGTAAGTGGTGAGCTTCACCGACGACGTGTTGAGCTTGATGAAGACGTCGAGCGCGACATCCTTCGGCGTTCTCGCCGGCAGCGACAGATAGGGAATGTTGTACGTCGCGACGCGCTCCTTCAAACCGTAGATCTGGCCCTGGATCGCCTGGCGCTGTGCATGATCCTCGGTCGCGCGATTGCACCACTCGATGATCTCCTTGTGCGGCGCGCTCGGCCTGAGCAATCGCAGCGGAACATAACCGCGCCGCAACGCCTCGACCGGCTCGTCCACCCACACCGGAAACAAGCGTTCGTCGTTCTCGCGCCGCCAGCGCGCAAGTCCCAAAACGCTCGGCGTGTCGTCGTCCGCATCGACCTCGCCCTTGAGCCGCGCGAGATACGTGCGATCGTCGTAGAGATTGTTGAGCGCCTTCCACATCGCTGTCAGACGCTGCTGCCCGTCGAGCAGCTGCTCGCTCGCGCGGTCGCTGGCGGCCGGCGCACCCGACATCAGCCGGCTGACGAACTTCTCCTGCTCGCCGACCTCCAGGATTAGCGCCGCGCCCACGGGCAGCCCGCGCAACAGGGCGTCGAGCAAACTCGCCACCTCCTCCGACCCCCACGCCTCATAGCGCTGAAAGCGCGGCAGGCGCAGCTGCCCGCTCTCGATCCGGGAGAACCACTGCGGCAACAGACGGTTGTTGGCTTGCATGGGGCTTGGCTCCGACTCAGACGGGACCCGCCTTATCGTAAGGGAAGCGCGCGGCCGTTGCGCGCTGGGATCAGTGCCAATCCCCAACCCGTGCCCTTTCGTTGACAGGCGGAACCGAGGCTCTCATCCTTGGCACACGATGATCCCGCATCCGCAACGCTATGGCTTCGAATTCGCCGAGAGGCGCGAGCTTCCCGAGACGGCGGCCGACCACGACGCACTGATGCGCGACGGCTACGTCGTCATCGAACGCCTGATCGACACCGCCACGTGCGATGCGATGCGCGCCGAGAGCCGGCGCCTTCTCGGCGGCACCGGCCGCAACAGTTTCGAAGGTTTCAAGACCCAGCGCATCTACAACGTCCTCGCCAAGACGCGCGTCTTCGACGACCTGATCGACCATCCGCGACTGCTGGCGCTCATGGGCCGCCTGTTCGAGCCGAACTATCTCTTGAGCCAAGCCCAGGTCATCGACATACATCCCGGCGAAGAGGCGCAGACGCTCCACTTCGACGACAGCTTCTACAAGATCCCGCGCCCGAGACCCGCCCTGGCCATGTCCGCGATCTGGGCGATCGACGACTTCACGGCGGAGAACGGAGCGACCGAAATGGTGCCGCAGAGCCACCTCTGGGGGAGCACCGTCCCGACGCACGACCAGACGACTCCTTGCGTGATGCCCGCGGGCTCGGTCGTCTTGTTCCTCGGCACGTTCTGGCATGGCGGCGGCGCCAACCGCACAGCGCGCGAGCGTCTCGCCTTCACCAACCAATACTGCGCGCCGTGGCTGCGCCAGCAGGAAAACTTCTTCCTCGAAGTCCCGCGCGAGATCACGCGCAAGCTGCGCCCCACCATCCAAAGCCTGATGGGCTATTCGATCTACCCGCCCTTCATGGGCATGGTGGATTCGATGCACCCCAAGCGGGTGCTGGACACCGACTGAACAAATCGTCATGGCCGGGCTTGACCCGGCCACCCAGTGGCCGCGTGTCCACGCGGCCGATTGAGCCTGGTGAGGTGCGGAATAAAATCTCCACCGCGCGCGGACGCGCGCGTGCTGGGTGGCCGGGTCAAGCCCGGCCATGACGAGATTTGTTAAGTCTGCTCCCAGATCGACGCGAACCCGTCGGGCGTGCCCAGAATCTGCGCCGCGCTCTTCTTGTCGATATGCCCGATCAAACCCTTGTAGACGCCGTAGCCCACCAACTCCTGCAGCCGCGGAGAGAACGTCTTCACCAACTCCGGCTTCAACCCCAGCTGCTGGTTCTCCTGCTGGCGGATGAACCCCGCGCAGTAGTTCATCGCGATCCCCGTGCGCCGCTTGTCGGTCTTGTTCGCGCCGCCGCCGTGCCACAGCGATCCGTCCCAGATCAGCACACTCCCCTTCTTCATTTCGGCCGGGATGGATTCGTACTCGCCGCCGTAGACGGGATTGTCCTTGAGATGCGACCCGGGCACGAGTCGCGTCGCGCCATTCGCCTCGGTGAAATCGGTGAGCGCCCACATGGAATTGCACACGATCGGGATGTGCGGTTTCGCCAGCGGGATCACCATGTCGTCGGCGTGGATGGGTTGCGCGATCTCTCCCGCGTCGATCGCAATCGACGACAGCGACGAAATCAAACACCCCGGATCGAGGATCTCCTCCACGACCGGCAGCACATTCGCGTGGACCGGCACCTCGGCAAACGGCGCGCCGTAGGCGAGGAGATTGTAGATCCTGACCGTCTTGTGTCCCTCGAACCCGTTCATCGCGGGCTTGACGTCGAGTTCGCGCTCGAGCCGCAAAAGCGCGGCGTTCAGCGCGTCCACCAACGCAGGCGCGATAGCGTCTTCAACGATCGTGAAGCCGTCGCGGCGGACACGTTCGACATGGGCTTGGCGGTCTGCACTGTTCATCGCGAAAATCCCTAGGCAATGGCGTTGGCGCCAGTCTAGCCTGTGCCGCATCGGCTTGGGAGTGCTGGTTATGAGATGGCTACGTTGGCTCGGTTACGCCGCGATCGTGCTCGCTGTGATCGCAGCGGGCGCCTATTACTGGCTGTTCGTGGACACCAGCACGTCGCCCGGCACCTACTCGGTCGACATGGCCGAGGTCCGCCGCCTCGCCGACTCGCTCCCCGGCGATAAGGTCCAGGAGATCCGCTACGAGCGCGTCTACGCCTTCAAATTCCCCTTCAGCATCATGGTCGCGGGCGAAGGCTGGCAGGAAATGGACGTGCCCGTCCTGTCGTATCAGCTGGCCTATCCGACCGGCACGCTGATCATCGACACGGGCATCGATGCGGCGAAAGTTCCCGGCGACCCGCTCTTCGTACCCGACGCCTACGCGCGCATGCAGAAGGCGATGGAGACCGCGTCGTGGCTCGTCGTCACGCACGAACATCCCGATCACATCGGCGGCCTTGTCGGCCATCCCGACATCGCCGAGGTGATGACGCACACCAAGCTCACGCGCGAGCAGATCGATCATCCGGAAAAGATGTTCGGCCTGAAATGGCCGCCCGGCATCATCGAAAACCAGGAGGCGCTGGAATACGAGCGCTATCACGCGCTGGCGCCGGGCGTCGTGCTGATCAAGGCCCCCGGCCACACACCGGGCAGCCAAATGGTCTACGTCAAGCGCGCCGACGGCACCGAATATCTCTTCCTGGGCGACGTCGCCTGGCGCATGGAGAACGTCGAGATGGTGCGCCCGCGCGCCCGCTTCGTCTCGAAGTACTATCTCGACGAAGACCGCGACGCCGTGATGCACGAACTGGTCGAACTCAAGCGCATCCACGACGCCGAGCCGAAACTGCTGATGGTCCCCGGCCACGACGGCAAGCATCTGGCCGAACTCGTGAAAGCGGGCGCGTTGGTCCAGGGATTCAAATAGCAACGCGCGAGCAACACCATGACGCCGCCCCTCACGCTCAACGGCGCGCCCGGATCGCCTTATACGCGCAAGATGGTGTCGCTGCTGCGCTATCGCCGCATCCCCTACAAGCTCTTGCAGTATGGCTTGGGCGGCCCGCCCGACATGCCCAAGCCCAAAGTGCAGTTGCTGCCGACCTGCTATCTGCCGAACGCACAAGGCGAGCTCGAAGCAATCGTCGACTCGACGCCCATCATCCGACGCCTGGAGCGCGACTTCGAAGGCCGCTCGGTCCTGCCGACGCATCCCGCAACGGCCTTCATCGACTACCTGCTTGAAGACTACGCCGACGAATGGCTGACCAAGGCGATGTTCCACTATCGCTGGCACTACGCCGCCGACGCCGACAAGGCCGGCGAACTCCTACCTCGCTGGTCGCGCATAACGGCATCCGACGACGAAATGGCGGGAATGAAGAAGTTCATCGTCGACCGCCAAGTTCCGCGTCTCTACGTCGTGGGTTCGAACAACACGACAGCGCCCGTCATCGAGGCGAGCTACGAGCGTTTCCTCGACCTCTTCGATGCGCATCTGAAGCATCACACGTTCCTGATGGGCGCACGTCCCGGCGCATCGGATTTCGCGGTCTTCGGCCAACTGACGCAGCTCACCCATTTCGACCCCACGCCCATGGCGCTGACGATGTCGAAGGCGCCGCGCGTCTACGCCTGGGTCGAAGTCACGGAAGACCTCTCGGGTCTAGAGCCGCGCGCGGACGACTGGCTCGACCCCGCGCAAATCCCCGCAACGACGATCGCGCTGCTGAAAGAGCTCGGCCGCGTCTACGTACCTGCACTCATGGCGAACGCCAAAGCCATCGCCAACGGCGCCGACACGTTCGAAGCCGAAATCGACGGCAAACCTTGGAAGCAGCAGACCTTTCCCTATCAGGCAAAGTGCCTGCAGTGGATCCGCAACGCCTACGCCGACTTGAGCACCACCGATCGCGCCACGGTCGACAAAGTACTATCCGGCACCGGTTGCACGACCCTCTTTCAAAAATAGGACGCGTCTAACCCTAAGTGATCAGCGTCTCGATCTCGCGCCACGGATCGCGCCCGCCGGCCATACTCTGCGCCGCCGAAAAATAGCTGCCGATCACCATCAGGTAGAGAATCCGTGCCCGCAAATCAGCGACCGCAGGCTTGACGCCGAGCGCGCGCAACAGGCCGCTCACGTAGTCGATGCGCTCGCGGTCCGCGGCCGCTATCGCCTCGGCAACTTTGGCATCTTGGTGTGCCCAGCCGCGCATGGCCGTCTCAAGTCGCGCGGCGCCCTTGCCGTGCACCGAGATCGCGATAAGGCACCGCAGCTTCGCGCGCGGCGTGCCGCCGGCCTGCTCGACCTGCGCAATGATGTCGCGCGTCGCGGCCGCCCGCCAATGCTCGAGCATCGCCGCGTGCAAAGCCGCGCGATCTTTGAAATGCCAATAGAAACTACCCTTGGTGACGTCGAGGCGCGCCGCCAGCGGTTCGACCCGCACGCCTTCGATCCCTTCGCGCACGAGGACCGCGAAGGCGCTGTGTAGCCAATCGCCGCGTCCGATGCGCGCACTCGCCGCGCGCGCTCGCGTTTCCGCCTTCGCACCCATAGCCGCACCATACGCTACCGTATTGACGCGTTCAAGCGTCTGCGCTATGCCGACCATACGCAAGCGTATGGAGATGACCCGATGCACGCGACGCTCACCCACCTGCTCTTGGCACTCGCGGCGCTCGGCTGCTTTGCCGCCGCGCTCGCCCATAGCGTGCTGGGCGAACGCCTATTCGTCCCGCAGATCCAGGCGCAGATGACATGGCCCGGCGGCACGAACGCCGGCGCCTTCAAGCGCCTGATCGTGCGGCTCGCC
This sequence comes from Micropepsaceae bacterium, assembly GCA_041477875.1. Taxonomy (GTDB): domain Bacteria; phylum Pseudomonadota; class Alphaproteobacteria; order Micropepsales; family Micropepsaceae; genus SZUA-430. Next base: position 11,554 of record JBGOVA010000017.1, read on the forward strand.
TGGCACGTGACGAGCGTGATGTGGGCAGGCTTCGCCGCGCTCTTCCTCGCCCCGCTCTTGGGCTTCGACGGCATGACCCCGGTCTACGCCGTCGCCGCCGCGACGTTCGCCGTCGTCCTCATCATGACGGGCCCGATGACAGCCTGGCGCCACGTCGGCTGGCCGGTCTTTGCGGTCATCACCGCAAGCCTGATCGGCGTGGTACTCGCGTCTTAGTGCGAATCCCGCGCCTCGCCGCGCGTCGCGATGATGTCGATGAAGAGCGTCGCCTGCTCAAAGCACATCCCCGTCGACAGCTGCCCCGTATTCGCACGCGCCACTTCTTCCCACGGCGTCTGCGAGACGAGCTTCGGCGGCTTCCACGCCGCGCGCCGCCGTGCCCATTCGTCTTCCGGCACCAGCGCATCGACTCGCCGCGTGTTGAGGTCGACGCGGATCACATCGCCCGTCTTGAGCAGCGCCAACCCGCCGCCGACGACCGCCTCCGGTGACGCGTTGAGGATCGACGGGCTCGCGCTCGTCCCGCTTTGTCGTCCGTCGCCGATGCACGGCAGCGCCGTGATCCCGCGTTTGATGAGCGCGTCCGGCGGCTGCATGTTCACGGCCTCGGCCGAGCCCGGATAGCCGATCGGCCCGCAATTGCGCATGACGAGGATCGAATTCTCGTCGATCGCAAGCGCGGGATCGTTGATCCGCGCGTGATAATCCTCCGGTCCCTCGAACACGACAGCGCGCCCCTCGAACGCGCCCAGCGAACCGGCGCGCTTCAGGTAGCGCGCCGCGAACTCCTCGCCGATCACGCTCGTCTTCATGATCGCCGCGTCGAACAGATTGCCCGACATGACCATGAATCCTGCCGAAGTCTTCAAGGGCGCCTTGATCTCGCGGATAACGTCCCGGTCGCGCGTGAACTTGCCCCGGCAGTTCTCGCCGATCGTCCGCCCGTTCGCGGTCAGTGCGCCCTCTTCGATCAAATCCGCCGCGATCAACTCGGCGACGACGGCCGGCACGCCGCCGGCGCGATGATAGCCCTCGCCGAGATGCGCGCCCGCCGGCATGCAGTTCACGATCAGCGGCACCTCGTAGCCGTAGCGCTGCCAATCTTCGAGCGACAGTTCCACGCCCATGTGCCGCGCGATCGCGATTAGATGCGGCGGGCAATTCGTCGAGGCGCCGATCGCGGCGGCGACGCGGATCGCGTTCAAGAACGCCGCGCGCGTCATCACCTGCGACGGCTTCAGATCCTCGCGCACCATCTCGACGATGCGCGCGCCCGTCTCGTGCGCCATCTGCGCGCGCTCTGCGTAAGGCGCCGGGATCGACGCGCAACCCGGCAACGACATGCCCAACGCCTCCGCGATCGAATTCATGCTCAGCGCCGTGCCCATCGTGTTGCAATGCCCGGCCGACGGCGCGGAGGCCGCCGCCATTTCCATGAACTCGGCGTAGCCGATCTCGCCCTTCGCGAGCATCTGGCGGCCCTGCCAAATGATGGTGCCGGAACCCGCGCGCTGCCCGCGCCAAACGCCGTCGAGCATCGGGCCGCCGGAGAGCACGATCGCGGGAATGTTCACCGTCGCCGCCGCCATCAAGCACGCGGGCGTCGTCTTATCGCAGCCCGTCGTCAGCACGACGCCGTCGAGCGGATAGCCGTGCAGCACTTCGACCAACCCGAGATAGGCCAGATTGCGGTCGAGCGCCGCCGTCGGTCGCTTGCCCGTCTCCTGAATCGGATGCACCGGGAATTCGAGCGCAATGCCGCCCGCCTGCGCCACGCCCTCGCGCACGCGTTTGGCCAGCTCCAAATGATGCCGGTTGCACGGCGAGAGGTCCGACCCCGTCTGTGCGATCCCGATGATCGGCTTTCCCGACTGCAGCTCCTCGCACGTCAGGCCGAAATTCAGGTAGCGTTCCAGGTAAAGCGCCGTCATCCCCGGATTTTCCGGGTTGTCGAACCAGCGGCGGCTGCGCAAAGCTTTGGTCATGCGACGGATGAAGCCTCGTTCCGACGTTCAAGCATTCTAACGCACACCCGAGGAACATAGTGCCCATGACCTTGCGCGTCATCGCCGCCTTCGTCGCGGCATTCCTGCTGAGCCTAAGCCTCGTCCGGGCCGACGCGAAGCTCGCGGTCGACACCATCCTCGGCGAATGGACGGACCAAGCGCGCTCGAACCGCATCGTTCCCTACAAAATCTACTATCCGACGAACGCGCAAGGCGCGCGCCCCGTGGTGATCTTCTCGCACGGCCTGGGCGGCAACCGCGACGGCGCGGAATATCTCCTGCGCTTCCTCGCCGAAAACGGTTACGTCGGCGTCGCGGTTCAGCACCCGGGCTCCGACACACCGGCCGTCTTCGGCGAGCTCGCCAAGGAAGGCGGCATCGCCAACGCGGACCGCAGCGACCTCCCCGACAAACTCAGGGACGCGATCTCGCCGTCAACAGCGTTCGACCGCTTCCGCGACATCCCCTTCGCGATCACTGAACTCGAGCAAATGAATGCGAGCGATCCGAAACTGCGCGGTCGCCTCGACATGGCCCGCGTCGGCATGTCGGGCCACTCGTTCGGTGCGACCACGACCATGGCGCTCTCGGGTCAAGGCATGGCGGGCGGACGCATGTCGTTCGGCGATCCGCGCATCAAGGCCTCGATCGCCTACAGCCCCTCGAAGCCGCGCATGGGCGATCCGGCCAAAGCCTTCGCGACGATCCGCATCCCGACGTTCCACATGACGGGCACCGAGGACACAACGCCGTTCGACAACGGCGAGCCCGCGGAGAGCCGCCAGATCCCTTATCGCAACATCGCGGGCGCCGACAAATACCTCCTCGTCTTCATCGGCGGCGACCACATGGTCTTCTCCGGCCGCGCCCCGCGCTCGGGTCCCAGACCCAACGACGACAAATTCCACGCCCTCGTCCAAAAAGCCTCCCTCGCATTCTGGGACGCGTATCTGATGGGCAACAAAGACGCGAAGGCCTACCTCACCGACGGAAGATTCGCGCAGGACTTGGGCGCGTTGGGCACGTTCGAGTTTCAGGTGAGGTAGGGGACGACCTACTCCAACTCAAAAACAACCGACAGGTCCGCACTAAACGACTGCTCGCGAGCGATGATTTCCACGGTCGGAGGTGGAGGTGGGGCCGGTCTAAATCGCGCCGCCATCGGATATTGTGTCGTCTGAATATCGACGCGATCGATACTGACAACCTTTCCAACGCGCAAACCAAGAGCCTTTGCCGCCACCTCTGCTCTTTCTTTTGCGTCGGCGGCAGCCTCCGCACGGACTCGATTTGAGTATCGCCGCGCGTCATCGACCAGGAATGAAACAGAGTCGATGTTGGTCGCACCAAGCCGAATGATCCGATCAAGCAACTTCCCGGAGTACTCATTCGCAGGCAACGTCACATTGATCGAGTTCTTCACGACATATCCGGCGGTAACCATCTCGTTGACTGAGTAGCTGTCCTTCCCCAAGAGCGGATGCTGCGGAGCAATGCTGAAACCGGTCGTGCTGATCTTGTCGCGGCCGATACCATCGCTCTTCAGGCCCTCAAGGATCCGCGCCGTGATCGCGTTGTTCTGGTCGAGCGCATCGGCTGCAGACTTGGCCGAAGTTGTGACGGCGCCAGATACCTGCACTTTGGTCGGTTGAACGCTGACGACTGCCGAGCCCGATACCGCGATTGTGCGTTTCTCGTCGAGCCTGAGCTGCGGCAACAGCTCCGGTCTCACAACAGTCACTATCAGTAACGCGCCAAACAACCCCAAAGCTATCGCCAGTGTCTTCAAACCCAATCCAATCGCGTCACTGATCATTTTCGCTCCTCGCGCAAACAGTCGAACTTTACGCCACAACATCAGACCTGTGCTGTAGACGCCGTTTAGATTCTCCTTCTGCGTGCAATCCGGAATGTGTCGCGCCGTTTATCTCGGCACATTTGCCAGAATCATCACGAGATCGCTTCCGATCGCCGCTCGTCGCCGCTCGCTTCGCAGCTAGTTGTCCTTCCAGTTGGCGAACCATTTCTTGACAACCGGATGGTCGAGCCCGCCTGGCAAAAGTTCCGCCGAACGCAGCCGCGCCGAGGAAATGAACTTGTCGATCGCCGCATCAAACGCCTCTGTTTCGGCATGTAGAGTCTCGCGCGTATTGCCATCAACGACAATGGACGTCGCATGTGCACCTCGCTCAACGCGCAACATGACTCCATCGCCTTCCAACTCGGGAAGCTCCAAGACGCGCGCTCGCGGCTTGCCGCAACGCCAGCGGTAGAAATTTTCGGCGAGGCCAAGAAGGCCGCCGTGGCCGAACTTAAACTTCTTACCGTTGTCCTCCCAATAGAGCGCAACCGGCAGCAAACGATAGTCAAAGTCCAAGGCGTCGAAGCTCGACACCGGATGCTTCTTCGGATTGGGCGGGTTCCAGCGTTCGAATTCGAACGTGATTGATGGCTTCGGCGACTGCTTTCGCGTCACGCTTACTCCTTCTCCTCCGTCAGAAAATCCCGCCCGTCCTTGTCCTCGATCTCGATCACCCACAAATCCGCGTCGCGCGCCCGCGCACGTGCGACGTAGGCCTCGGCGGCCGCATCCGGCACGAGCTCGGCGCCCGTCGCGTGCACCCAGCGTCGCCCGCCGTCGCGCCCGTAACTCGACGACCAAACACGTGCCGTTCCGTTAAGAAGTGAGATCTTCACGATCACCGCGCCCGAATCCGGCTCGCCTTTGCGCGCCACAAAAGCGGACGCACCGCTCAGTTCGGCGCGCCGGATCAAGGCGGCGACCCAGATCGTTGTCTTGAGACGTGGTTCGATCATGCGTGTCCTCGAAGAAGTGGGAACCGCCCGGTGCGATGCGCGTTTACGCTCGTCGCCGCGACCGGGCACTTTACGGCGGGGATTCATCGGTGCTCGGCAGAATAGAAGCCAGTGAGTCCTTCTTGCCACTGGTTGCTGGACTCAACTTACGATTCTTTAGTTGCAGCGATTCGGGGCGAATCGTGGGAGCGGAGGGGCACCCGGTGACGAGTGAAGGTGACGGGCGTTTTTCGTCGGCACGTCCTGTATTTAGATCGATTCCGTTAACCAGCGCCGCATGGCTTGGCCTCGGCGCCGGCGCGCTCATCGTACACCTACTCTGGCGTGCAGATGCAACCTTCGCGAACCTCGATACAACCGCGCTGACGCTCTCCATCACGCTCTTTGCGATGGAAGCGTTCATCGCCGTCGCCCTCGTCGTGAGCGCACTCGCCGACATCATGCCGGCCGCCGTCGCGGTCCTGCCCGAGGCCGTCCCGGAATACGATCTGCCCTCGACCGACATCTTCATCATCGTCGCCGATCCCAAACAGGCGCCGAAGGCCGCCTACTCGCTCGCCGCCGCGGCACAGCTCGACTACCCGCCCGAACTCGTGCGCCTGCACCTCATCGGGATCGACCGCGCGACGGACCAAGCCGAAGCGCTCGCGACGCTGGCGGAGCGCATGAAGGCCTCGTGGCTCGCCGCCTCGCCCGAGGCGACGACAGGCGCCGCGATGAACGCCGTGCTCGCGCGCACCGCCGGAAGTTTGCTGTTGATGCTGCACGCGGGCGAGACGCCGACCCCCGACCTCTTGCGCCGCATCGCCGCCGGCTTCGCCAACGATCCGAGGCTCGCCTACTGCGACGTGCCGGTTTTCGCGATCGACGGCGATCCGGTCTTGACCGACATCGACGTCGCGCAGCGCATGCCGAACGATCCCGGCCACTTCTTCAAGTCGTGCCTGAAGACGATCGGCGAAGCGTCCGGCGGCCTCGGCCTTGGGCAACGCACGGTATGGCGCCGCGCGGCGCTTTCGGCTTCCGGCAATTGCAGCCGCTGGAACTTGCGCCCCGATGCGCCCGCGCGCATTCGTGCGGCGGAGTCGGGTTGGCGCCGCGGCGCGGTCACCAGGCCCATGATCGCGGCCTTGGCGCCCGACACGGTGAAGGATTATCTGCGCCAGCGTTTGGCCACGCGCATCGGCACGATCGACGCCGCCCTGACGCGCGATCCGCTGCTCGCACGCGGCCTCACGCTGCGCGAGCGCCTGTCGTGGATGCCGGCGCTCTTCGGCACCATCCTGCCCTTCGCCTGGGCGATCGCCTTCGCGCTCCCGCCTTTCGCCCTTCTCATGCAGATCCCGCTCTTCAGCGGCATCGACAGGATCGAAGGTGCGGCGGTATCGCTCGCCGCGTCGATCATCGCACTCACGATGGCGGGTACGCTGAACGCCGGTATGCGCGGCGGCGTGATCGCGGTGTGGAGCGAGATGCTGGAATCCCTGCTCTCCGCCCCGTCGCTCTTTGCGCTCTTCGGTCGGCGCATCGATGCCGGCAAGGCAACGCCCGAGCCGGAGCACGCGAACGGCCTCCTCGTTATCTTGTTCGCGGTCTCGCTTGCAGGCACGACGGCCGGCGTCGCCGCCTGGTTCCTAAAGCCTGAGCTGCAAGCAATGCTGGCCCCGCTCCTGTCGCTCACGATCTTCGACGCCTGCCTCTTCGCCTGCCTCTTGGGCGCGATCGCCGAGCCGCGCCAGCGCCGCCTCTCGCCGCGCGTCTCGCGCCGCGTCGAAGCAACACTTCTCCTCGGCGGCGAGCGCTACATCGGCCGCCTCGCCGACATCTCCGTCCACGGCGCGCGCTTCCTCGCGGAGGAAATCGTCGACCTTCAAGCGCTCGCGCTCGCCGGCGTGCTGACCGTCAAGAACGCACAAGGCGAAGCGACGCTTCCCGTCCAGCTCTCGCGTCAGCTCGAAACCTCGGGCCGCTCGGCCTTCGGCCTCTCCTTCACCGGCCGCACGGTCGGCGAGTTCGCGACGGTGGTGCGCCTCGCCCATCGCTCGGGCGACGCCTACGCCGACTTGTGCGATGCGCGCGCGCAGCCCGCGGGCCTCGCGCGCCTCGTCACGGCGCTGGGCTTGCGCGGCATCTGGGCCTTCATGCGCAAACTCACCCCACCCACGCGCGCCGAGGCGAAGTGGATCCCGATTCGTCGTTCAAAACTGCGCTGACGCGAGCCCGTAGCGCGCTCCATGCCAACCCCGTAGACTGGCCCCACCAGGCCCTCGGGGAGCGTCCGTGCAGCGCAAACTCACCGCTATCCTGTCTGCCGACGTCGTCGGCTATAGCCGGCTGATGGAGCGCGACGAAGCAGGCACGCTCGAGCGCCTCAAGACGAACCGCAGCACGATCTTCGATCCGCGCGTCGCCGCGAACGGCGGACGCGTCGTCAAGCTGATGGGCGACGGTGCGCTCGTCGAATTCTCCAGCGTGGTTGCCGCCGTGACCTGCGCACTCGAGATTCAAGCGGCCGTCGAGGCCGCAGAGTTAGGCAATCCGGAGAGCGACCGCATCCGCTATCGCGTCGGCGTCAACCTGGGCGACGTGATCGTCGAGGGCGACGACATCTACGGCGAAGGCGTGAACGTCGCGGCACGCCTGCAGACGCTGGCGGCCCCTGGCGGCGTCGCGCTCTCGCGCACCGTGCGCGATCAGGTGACGGGCAAGGTCGCCGCCGAATTTGAAGATCTCGGCGAACACACGGTCAAGAACATAGAGCGCCCGGTTCACGTCTTCGTTTTGCGCGGTGCTGGCGCGGCGCCGCCTTCGCAATCTCAGGCCGAACGCCCGCAGCGCATGTCGATCTGCGTACTGCCTTTCGTCAACATGAGCGGCGATCCGGAACAGGAGTACTTCTCCGACGGCGTCACGGAAGACATTATCACCGACCTGTCGAAGGTCTCGGCACTCGCCGTCGTCTCGCGCAACACCGCCTTCACGTTCAAGGCGAAGCACATCGATGTCGGCAGCGTCGCGCGCCAATTGAAGGTCAGCCACGTCCTCGAAGGCAGTGTGCGCAAATCCGGCAACCGCGTGCGCATCACCGCGCAGCTCATCGAGGGCGCAAGCGACAGCCACACCTGGGCCGAACGCTACGACCGTGACCTCAACGACATTTTCGCGCTGCAGGACGAAATCTCGGAAGCCATCGTCGCCGCCCTCAAACTCAAGCTCCTGCCCGCCGAAAGAAAGGCGATCGAAACACGCTCCACGACGAATCCCGAGGCCTACAAAGTCTACCTGATGGCGCGCCAATATTCAGTGACCGGTTCCGAGCGCCACGAGGAACTGATCGCCCGCCTCTGCCGCAAGGCGGTCGAGATCGATCCGACTTACGCCCGCGCTTGGGCGCTCCTGGCCACCACGCAATCACGCATGCACTATCGCGGCGTCTCGCGCGACGACGGCGCGCCGGCCGCGGAGAAAGCGGTCGCGCTCGACCCGAACCTCGCTGAGGCCCACTCCGCGCGTGGCCAGGTCTTCCTCTCGCTGGGTCGCGCGGAGGAATCGCTCGCCGAGCACGCGATCGCGCTCAAGCTCGATCCCGAGTCGTACGAGGTGAACAAATACGCCGGTCGTAGTTTCGTCTTCACGCGCCGCTATCACGAAGCGATCCGTCATTTCGAGAAGGCGGCGGCATTGATGGAAACGGACTACGGCGCCGCCGCGATGATGATCCAGTGCTACACCGGGATCGGCGATCCGGAAGGCGCCAAGAACGCCGCCCGCCGCGCCCTTGCGCGCATCGAGAAGATCGTCGCCGCCGAGCCCGAGCACGGCTCTGCGATGGGCCACGGCGCGGGCATCTTGGCCTTCCTCGGCGAACCGGAGCGGGCGAAAGAGTGGGCGCAGCGCGCCCTGCTGCTCGATCCGACCAACTCGAACCTGCGCTACAACCTCGCCTGCACGATGGTGATCATGCGCGACGCCGAAGCAGCGATCGATCTCCTCGAAGATCTGCTCGCCGAGCCGACAACGCAAATCATGCTCTGGGCTGCGAACGACAACGATCTCGATCCCATCCGCGACCACCCGCGCTTCAAGGCGATGATGGAAAAAGCCAAGGTGTTGCTCGAATCCAAAGCCCCGCGCTAGCTCGCGGGCGAACCTTCCAGCGCGCGCTTCAGCACGAGCGCGCTGCCCTCGATCGCCTCACCGATCGCAGGCATCGCGTCATCGACGGCAACGTCGGTCGTCCAAATCAGAAGGCTGCGTGCCGCGCCGTCGGAGGAGACGTGGAACGATGCCTTGTGCCGCATCGGGCGCGCGCGCCCGATGACACAGGCCAGCCGCTGCAGATTGTCGTCGAACGCCGTCAGGATCGCCCGCACGGCGGCACCGCCGGAAAACATCGGGTCCCGTCCCATGCATGCCCCTCCAGGCACGCGTCGACGGCAAAGCCTAGGGCGTGCTCGGCCGCCCCGGCCTCGCGCAGGGCCGCCCACACGTAAGGCGCCGGCGCCTCGACCACGATCTCTTTGCGGATGGTCGCCATGTCTCTAGTGCTCGTCGCTGCCCAGATACATCCGCGCAATCAACGCGATCGACAGGCCGACGAAGAAGATGTGCACGAGAAGGCCGGTCGTATAGTCGAGCAATGGCGGCGCCGATCTCCCGCCGGCCAAGGATAGCGGCACGACGATATAGTTCATCACCAGATAGATGCCCCCGCCGTAGGCCATGCCCCAGATCACCGCCGCGCGGCGCAACACGGGCAGCATCAGCGACGCGACCACGAAGACCAAGGCCATCACGCTCGCCATGGAGAAGTGCAGCACCGCGCCCAAGATGCCGGTCTCGATGCCGCCCGCGCGCGCCGCTTCGCGCCCGATCAGGCCGCTCGCGACCGACTGCAGGATGCGCAAAGGTTCGATCCCGCGCATGCCCCAATTGGTGAACGCGTAGGTGATGTCGAACGCACCGGCGACGACGCCGCCCAGGAACGCGGCGGAGACAACACGTCCGACGATACCGCCTGATGCGTCCACAGGCTGTTCGGCAACCGTCGACATGCTTGAAACGCCTCCCCACCGCGCGCGTCATGATTGCGCAAGCGCCGCGCCGCATCGCGCGAGATCGGGCACGGCTGCGCACGATCGGATGAAGGAAATGCGGTCAGCGATACTCGCGCGCCAACTCGCCCGGCGTGCGCCCGAGAACGGCGCGCATCGCCCGCGCCATGTGGCTTTGATGCGCGAAGCCGGTTTCGAGCGCGACCTGGGCGAGCGGCACCTTGCCGGTCTTGATGAGTTCGACCGCGCGCGCCACGCGCCGCCGCACGACATAGCGATGCGCCGGCACGCCGAGCGCCGCCTTGAACAGCGCCTTGAAATGCGACGCGCTGACCCCCGCAACCGGCGCCAAAGTGGCCAGCGACAGCGAATTGCCGAGATTGGCTTCGATGTGATCGCACACGGCCGTCGCCTGCCGGCGCGTCAACGCACGGCGCACGCGCGCCGGGCGCACCAATGCATGCTGCTTGATCAGCCGCGTCGCGAGCGCGACGCCAAGCCCGTGCACATATAAGGGCTCGACGGCTTTGCCTTCCGCCAGCGCCGCTTCGAGAGCCCAGCCGAGATGTTCCAGCTGCGGATCGCGCGCCTGCACGCGCGGCAGCACTTCGACCGAGTTCGGATCGAGCCCCAACCCGGATGCGACCTTATTCAAGAACCCCGGATCGACGCGCATGAGCAGATACTCGGCCGGCCCTTCGTCGACCCAGTACCCGCCCTCGCCCACCGGCACGATCTCGATGTCCCCGCGCGTGAGCAGCGCCACATAACTGCGCCCGCCGCGCACGCAGCTCGTGCGCACCGGCGCGCCGGCATGCAGACTGATGAGATGCGCCGTCGCGCCGGTGTTCTCCGTCACCCCGGCCGGAACGCTCTTGCGCGCGATCGAAAACCCGCGCGACGGCAGGTCGACCGCGACATTCGTCGCATATGCGAGCTTGGCACCCATGCGCTCACTTTGCTGCACCTTTTCGGCCAACGCAATCGCGCCGGCGCCACGTTTTGCCGCGTCGTTAACGCGACGAGTTTTCCTTTCGTGCTCGACATTGTCCGATTGGGCGCAAACGGAGCCGCGCGCGGCGCTAACGTTGCCGCCGAACGCCTTGAGGATCCGCCGATGCCGAGCCGCGAAACCGTCGAAGCCTTCACCAAAACCGTCGAAGCAGGCGACTTCATCGGCGCGCTCGAAGGCTTCTACGCCGACGACGCGACGATGCAGGAAAACCGCGAGGCGCCGCGCAAATCCCTGGCCGCCCTGATCGCCGCCGAACGCAAGATGCTCCAACGGGTCGAAAAGATCACAACCCGCCCGGTCGAGCGCATCCTCATCGACGGCGACCTCGTCGTCATCAACTGGGTCTTCGACATCCTGGGCCGCGACGGCGTGACCCGCACGATGGACGAACTCACCATCCAACGCTGGCAGAACGACAAGATCGTGGAAGAGCAATTCTACTACGACCCGGCGCTGCCCGCGCGCTAGCCCATCTCCGCCCCTCGCCCTTCCAGAAGACGGAAGGGCGAGCGGCGTCATACGAGCACGTCGCCGTTGATCTCGCCCACGCTCACGCATCCCGTCAGCGCCATCGCGACTTCGAGGTCGCGCTTCATCGTCGCGAGCACCGCGCTCACACCCGCACGCCCGCGCGCGGCGAGCGCATAGGCCCACGCGCGACCGATCAAGCAGGCATCCGCGCCGCTCGCCAGCGCCTTGAACACGTGTAAGCCGCTGCGAATCCCGCCGTCGATCAGTACCGTCGTCCGTCCGCCCACCGCCTCGCGGATCGCGGGCAGCGCGTGCAAGGTCGCGGGCGTGGAATCCAACTGCCGCCCGCCGTGGTTCGACACGATGATCCCCTCGGGCGCGATCGCGGACATCGCGGTGCGCGCATCCTCCGGATCGAGCAAACCCTTCACGACGATCTTGCCCTTCCAATTCGCGCGCAGCCATTCGAGATCGCGCCACGTCACGCTGGGGTCGAGGTTCGCGGCGATCCATTTGCGGAAGTCCGACATGCCGCGCGCGTGTCTGACGGCCCCCGCAAGATTGCCGAACGCAAACGGCCGCCCGCGCCACGCCACGTCGTAGAGCCAGCGCCAACGCCACGCGAAGTCCGCCGCGACACGCGCGCGCTGCGCCAACGACAGGCTCGCACCCATACCGTAGCGCTGCTCGCGGTAGCGCGCGCCCAACACGGCCAGATCGACGGTGTAGACGAGCACCGGACACCCCGCCGCATGCGCCCGCTCGAGCAACGCGCGCGCGAACCCGCGATCGCGATAGACGTAAAGCTGGAACCAAAACGGCGCCTTCACCGCCGCGCGCACCTCTTCGATCGAACAGAGCGCGACCGTCGACAGCGTGAACGGCACGCCGAACGCCTCCGCCGCAAGCGCGGCCTGCACCTCACCGCGCCGTGCCAGCATCCCCGCATAGCCCACGGGCGCCAGCGCCATCGGCATAGTCCAACGCTGTCCCAACACCTCGCGCCCCGTGTCGACGGCGCCGACGTCGCGCAGCACCCGTTGACGCAGCTTCACCGCATCGAACGCCGCGCTGTTCGCCGCAAGCGTCAACTCCTGATACGACCCGCCGTCGAGATAATCGAACAACTGCCGCGGCAACCGCGTCTGCGCCAGCGCGCGATAATCGGAAACAGAGATAGGCACGATTGGCTGACGGTTCATCGGCGGCTTCGCTGAATCGGAGGGCGACTTATGGGCAAACCATAGCCCCAACCGGCGGGCAACCCGCACATCATCGGCCATCGCCCGCGCATCTGGATCATTCGACAAACTGATCCGCCGCGCCAAGGTCAAGCGCGACGTTTGGTCTGCCACCCACGCCGAAGCCCGTCGCCTGGCCACACCGCCCCCTAATTCCTGGGCTGGGCGCCTCGGCACGACGACGTGGGGCAGCTAGAATGGCCGGCCTTGACCACGGTTCCGAAGGAGCAAGTCATGAAGTACATTCTTCTATATGCCGTCGCCGTGTCGGCCGCGCTCATTGGCACCCTGATCGCCGCGAACGCGAAAATAATCGCTTGGCCCCTCCCGACACAGGTGTCGACCTGCGCGACCGGTTTCACGCATGTCGCCATCGATGCCGATACCTATGCATGCTGGACACCCATTATCAAATGTCCACCGCGCACAGGCATGTTGTCGTTTACGCAGGCGCTGCCAACCGGCAATTCAAGCGCGGGCAGCCAATTCAAGTATCGCTGCAAGTATCAAAAGCCGCTTCCATAGGAAGAGCACCCGCGACGGTCGGCCTGTTCGCGCCACGCTGGCCGACGAAGCAGCCCGCGCTGCTTCGCATCGGTGAACCGACGAGACGTCTTAACGTACGTTCGCCCTCTGATATTCTCCCTGACCGGGTAACATCTGCGACTGATTCAAAGCAACGCACACTGCTTTTAGGGGGAAACGCCAGTGACTCTATCTCTGATCGGCGCGGGCTTCGGCCGCACGGGTACGAAATCGCTCCAGACGGCGCTCCAGATGCTGGGCCTCGGCCGCTGCTATCACATGGTCGAGGTGTTCCCCGATCCCAAGGCGCCGCCGTTTTGGGAGCGCGCCTTCAGCGGCCAGCCCGTCGTTTGGGACGAAATCTTCGCGGGCTACGGCGCGACCGTCGATTGGCCGGCCTGTTCCTTCTATCGCGAGCTCGCCGAGCATTACCCGCACGCGAAAATTCTCTTGACCGTGCGCAGTTCCGAAAGCTGGTGGAAGAGCGTCAGCAACACGATCTTCGTGCCCCTGGCGCTGGCTGCGGCCAAGAACCCGGCCGAAGCCAACCCGATCGAGCGCATGATGAAGGCGCTGGCGAAGAACGTCTTCGACGGCAATCTCGCCGATCGCGATCACTGCGTTCGCGTGTTCGAGCGCCACAATGAAGAGGTCCAGCGGCTGATTCCAAAAGACCGCCTGCTCGTCTACGAAGCCTCGCAAGGCTGGGCGCCGCTCTGCCGTTTCCTCGATCGCCCCCTGCCCGACGCGCCCTTCCCGTCCGAAAACACGACGGCCGAGTTCCGCGCCCGCATCGCGCAACTGATCCCGCCCGCCGACCGCCCCGCCTGAAACATCACCAGACCTTCACGCGCTTCTCCGGCGCGAGATAGAGCTTGTCCGTCGGCTCGACCGGAAACGCCGGATACCACGCATCCAGATTGCGCACGGTCAGCGCGCGATACCGCGCCGGCGCGTGGCCGTCGTTGATAAGCCTCTGACGCAGCGCGTCGGGGCGATAATAGCCGCACCAGCTTTGCGCGTAGGAGAGGAAGAACTGCTGGTCGCCGGTGAAGCCGTCGACAGTGGGCGCTTCCTTGCCGCCGTACGAGGCGCGATAGGCGTCGTAAGAGGCCCCGAGGCCCGCGAGATCTGCGATGTTCTCGCCCAAGGTCTGATGCCCGTTCACGCCGAGATCGGGAAACGGTTTGTAGCCGTCGAACTGCAGCGCCAGAGCTTCGCCCGCCGCCTTGAACTGCTTGAGGTCGGCGTCCGTCCACCAATTGCGCAGGCGCCCCGTCGCGTCGAACTGCGCGCCGGTATCGTCGAAACTGTGGCTGATCTCGTGCCCGATCGTGGCGCCGATGCCGCCGTAGTTCATCGCGGCGGATGCCTTCGGATCGTAGTACGGCGCCTGCAGGATCGCCGCCGGGAAGTTGAGCGCGTTGAGGATCGGCAGGTTCACCGCATTGACCGTCTGGGGCGTCATCACCCATTCGCTGCGGTCGACCGCCTTGCCCAGCCGCGCAAGGCGATAGCGATACTCGAATTCCTCCGCACGCTGAACGTTGCCGAAGGCATCGCCGCGCACGACTTTGAGCGCGGCATAATCGCGCCACCGGTCGGGATAGGCGATGCCGACCGTGAGCGACGCCAGCTTGCGCTTGGCCTCGGCCTTCGTAGTCGGCGCCATCCACGCGAGCGCGTCGATGCGCTTCTTGTAGGCCGCGATCAGGTTCGCGACCATCGTCTTGAGTTCGGCCTTGGCCGCGGGCGGGAAATACTTGGCGACATAGAGCTTGCCGACGGCCTCGCCCAACGCGGCGTTCGTAACGTCGACCGCGCGCTTCCAGCGCGCCCGCTGTTCGGGCGTCCCCTGCAAGGCCGTGCCGTAGAACGCGAAGCGCTCCGCCGCAAACGCCTTGGGCAAATAATCGGCGTAGTGGTCGGCCGCGCGGAACGCGAGATAGTCCTTCCAGTCCTCGACCGGCTCGCTCGCCGCCAGCGCCGAGATGCCTTTGACCGCCGACGGCTGCCACACGATGAAGCGCTTCTGCTTCGCAAGGCCGGCCGCGGCGAAATAGGCGTCCCAATCGAGGCCGGGCGCCTGCTTCGCGAAGTCGGCGCGCGGCCACGGATTGTTCCCCTTCTGCACGTCGTCGCTGTCGCTGCGGCTGGCGTGCGAGGTCGCGATTTTGACCTCGAGCGCCATGATGCGCGCGGCCGTCGCCTCGGCGCCGTCGATCCCGGCGAGCTTCAGCATCGCCGCGATATGCGCCACGTACTGCGTGCGCGCCTTCTTCATCGCCTCTTTGTCGGAGAGGTAGTACTCGCGGTCCGGCATGCCGAGCCCGCCCTGGACCAGGAACGGCGCATAGGTCGTCGGCGCGTCGAACGCCGGCGAGACCCACAAACCGAAGACGTTGTCGGTATAGATGTCGGTGGCATTGAGCAGGTCGACGTCCGCGCGCAAGCCTTCGCCGAGAAATCGCGCCAGTGCCGCGCGGTCGCCGATCGCCGCGATCCTCGCCAGCACGGGCTTGAGCGGCGCCGCGCCCTTCGCCTCGATCCCGTCCTCGTCCATGAAACTCGCGTAAGTGTCGCCGACCTTCTGCGCATCCGACCCGGGCTTCGCGCTCTTGGCCGCGTCCTGGATGAGATCGACCGTGCGCTTGTTCGCCTCCTCGCTCAGGATCGCGCTGACGCCGTAGCTGCTGCGATCGGCGGGAATCGGATGCGCCGCCACCCACGCGCCGTTCGCATAAGTCCAAAAGTCGTCACCCGGCGCCGTCGCGGTATCCATCGCTGCGCGGTCGATACCGGCGGCAAATGCGATGAAGGCCGTGGCCGAGAGAACCGCGCAGACCGCCGTCCGGGCGAGGAACTTGTCGATGGCGAACATGGAAACTGTGCCTTTGCTGAGAGTCGAAAGCGGCGTGTTTCACCGCGCGAGAAGAGGCGCCGACTATGTCAAACCCGGCAAATCCGGGCAACGCGGCCTGATCCACCGCGCGATCACGCGTCGGTGATCGGTGCCCAAATGCCTCCTATCGTGTAACGAACGCCCCCGTGCGCCGCGCTTGAGACACCCTGTTACCGCGATGAACGCATTCTGAACGGCGCGCACCGGCTGCCCTTCATGCACTGCGCCCGAAACTCCCCACATCAAGGCTGCAGCCATTGGCAGTCGAGCCAATCAGGGCTCAAGTGAAAGGAATCGATATGAGAAAAGTACTCCCCATCGCCGGCGTTGCGTTCGCGCTGACCTTGCTCGGCGCCCCCGCCTTTGCCGCCGACCATCCGCGCGGCAACCACAACGGCAACGGCAACACGCCCTTCGCGCAGCAAGACGGCGACCATCGCCTCGACGGTCGCGGCGACCGCAACCGGAACTTCAAGGTGACGCAGCCCCCGCAACGCAACTGGCAGCCCAACGTCAACCCGCAGCAGAACTGGCAGAACAACAACTGGAAGAACAACAACTGGCAGAACAACAACGACAACCGCTGGCGCAACAACAACAGGTTCGACAACTTCCGTCGGAACTTCTCCGCGCCCCAGCGCTTCCGCGTCGGCAATTATCGCCAGCCGCAGAACTTCAACTACCGCCGCTGGTCGTTCGGCGAGCGCCTACCCTTCACCTATCTGTCGAGCAATTATTGGTTGCCGAACGCGATCCTCTACGGCCTGTTCTCGCCGCCGCAAGGCCTGATCTGGGTGCGCTACGGATCGGACGCTCTGCTGGTCGACCGCTACACGGGCGAAATCGTCCAGGTCCGCTACAACATGTTCTACTGAGTTCCGCTTAGCTGAAGCGAAGCCCCGGCGGAAACGCCGGGGCTTTTTTTGCGCGATCACTCCTGAGCCAACCAGCGCAACACAACGCCGATGAGCCCGCCCAACACCAAGGCGACCACGGTCAGCAGGAAATACACGCCGCGCCCGACAAAGGGACTCAGGTAGCCGATCACGAAGAAGCTCGCGCCGATCATCGCCGCAAGCCCCGCCAGCGTGAGCATTGCCGCAACCGCCCAGAACGGGAGTCCCCTCATCACCCGCCTGGCACAGGTTCGTTTGTCATCTCAAGTCGAACTCATTCCTGCCGCGGCGTCCAATCGCGCGCTTGCACGATCGCCCACATGAACGCGGCAAACACCATCGCCCCCGCGAAGAAGGTGAAAAACGTCTGGGCGATTTCGCCGGGCGCGGTCTCGGGATACGCGATGGATATCATGGCCGCGGTCACAAGCCCGATCGGCACCCCGACCCATAGACCGACGAAGGCGGCGCGCGCCAAACTGAAACGGTCTGCCCGCACGATACGAGTCGCTTGACGTCGTAGCTGGCCGGTAAGCCACAGCGCAAGGGTCAGACCCGCGCAAAACCCAAGAAAGAAACCGAATGCGCCCGCCACGCTGTGCTTGAACAGCAACCGGACCGCCAGCGCCGCCAAGCCCGCCACGGCAAATGCGACGGCTAATGTCAAAAAGTAGGTCCGCACCTGATTGGCGCGCCACAACGGTGTGTCGACCGGCGCATCGTCGCTTGAGCCCGCCGCTAGCCGTTCGCGCGCCGCACGCCGCGCAAAGTTCGTCAAAACAAATCCGAGCGCCAGCATGAGCGGGAACGTGATCGCGACGACTGCGCCCAAGACCCAAACCTCATCGCGCCAATCGAGACGCCCGTCCGCTCGGAACAGAACCTGGATTACCGGAATGAACGCCCCGAAGAGAACGCCGCGCCACAACGCGCCGCGCCACAGCGGCTCGCTCGCCGCATCGGCCGTGAGCCGTCTCTGGCGCTCATCCGGCGAGACGAGCTCACACCCGCTGCGCACCGCCCACCAATTGGCGACCAAAGCGGCCGAGAGCAACGCCAGCCCAAGCGCTGCAAACAGAAACACGGGATCGGGACCCAGCAGCACGCGCGCCGCAATCGTCGCCGCCGCCATCCAAGCAAACATCGCCCCCATGAACCAAAGGCGCTGGCCGTACGTCAAATAGGGCACACGATCGCTCGTCATTGGCCAAGGCTAAACTGGATCCGCGCCACCTGGAAGGGGCGCGCAGGATCGCGCGCTGCCGTGCTAGGCTGCCTCATCGAACATCACGACACCGGGACGGGCACCATGAAGTTCGGCATCTTCTACGAGCACCAATTGCCGCGACCGTGGAACGCGGATGCGGAATATCGCCTGCTGCAGAACAGCCTGACGCAGATCGAGCTCGCCGACCGGCTGGGCTACGACTTCGCGTGGGAGGTGGAGCATCACTTCCTCGAGGAGTATTCGCATTCCTCCGCGCCCGAGGTGTTCCTCGCCGCCGCAAGCCAGCGCACGAAGAACATCCGTCTCGGCCACGGCATCATTCAACTCACGACCAATCATCCCGCCCGCGTCGCCGAGCGCGTGTCGACGCTCGATCTCCTCTCGCACGGGCGCGTCGAGTTCGGCATCGGCGAAGCGGCCTCCGTGACGGAGCTGCATCCCTTCGACCGAAGATTCCGCGACAAGCGCGCGGTGTGGGAAGACGCCGTCAAGGCCTGCCTGCCGATGTTTTGGAGCGAAGGCTGGGAGTACGACGGCGAGTTCTTCAAGTTCCCGCTGCGCAACGTGTTGCCGAAGCCCTACCAGAAGCCGCATCCGCCGTTGTGGGTCGCCTGCTCGCAGCTCGAGACGATCCGCATGGCGGGCATGCGCGGCATGGGCGCGCTCGGCTTCCAATTCCTCTCCGCCGACATGGCGCAGAAATGGGTCGGCGTCTATTATAATTCCTACGTGAAGCGCCTGCAGAAACTCTGCGACTACGCCACCAACCCGAACATCGCGCTCGTCTCCGCCTTCATGTGCGCAGCCACCGACGAAGAAGCGATACGCATGTCGGAAGGCTGGACGTTCTTTTCCTTCGCGCTGCGCTTCTACAACGCGCACGGCCCCGTGGCGCCCGGCACGGTCGACCTGTGGAAGGAATATCAGGCGTTCCGCGCGACGCCCGAAGGCCAAAAGCTGATGACCGGCGGCCTCATCGGCTCGCCCGCGACAATCCGCAAGCGCCTGGCGGCGTTCGAGGACTCGCACATCGATCAAGTGATCCTGCTCAATCAGGCCGGCAAGAACACGCACGAAGACATCTGCTCCTCGCTCGAACTCTTCGCCAAGGAAGTGATGCCCGAATTCCAGGCGCACGAACCGGCGCACCAGGAGTGGAAGCGCCGTGTCCTCGCCGGCGAGATCGAACTCCCCGACACCGCCCCCGATCCCGAACGCGAGAAAGTGGAAACGGCGCAAGCGCGCGGGCGGGTCTAGCGCACGCCGTTCGCGTCCAGCTCTGCCTCACGCGGCTTCAAAGTTCTTCTCGGCGAATTCCCAGTTCAATATCTTGTCGATAACGGCTGCCACGTGATCGGCGCGACGATTCTGATAGTCCAGGTAGTAGGCGTGTTCCCACACATCGATCGTCAGAAGCGGTACCTGACCGTGCAGGAACGGAGTGTCCGCGTTGGAGGTGCTCACCGCTTTGAGCTTTGCGCCGTCCAACACCAGCCAGCCCCATCCGCTTCCGAACTGTCCGACGCAAACGTCCGCCAAGACCTTCTTGCACGCGTCGACCGATCCGAAGGCCCCCTCGATCGCAGCCTTCAACTTGCCTGACGGCGTCTGCGCCTTGGGCACAAGGCTCTGCCAATAGAAGTTGTGATTCCAGACCTGTCCCGACATGTTGAACAACGACGTCTGCGCCGGATCCCGCGAGGAAGCCAAGACGACTTCCTCCAGCGACGCCTCCGCCAACGGTGTGCCTTTGATCGCTTGCGCGACCTTGTCCGCATAGATCTTGTGATGCTTGCCGTAGTGCAGGCCGATCGTCTTGGCCGAAATCACCGGATCGAGCGCGTCCTCCGCGAACGGCAACGCGACTTGCCCGACCGGCGAGTGCCCGATCTTGAGCTTTGTCGCCGTCTCCGTTTTCGCCGACGCCTGTGCGCCGCCGGGCATCATCGTCAACGCCGTCAACACCGCCGCGCCCTGCACGATCGCTCGGCGGCTGCTGATGATACGTTCCATGGTTTCTCCTTTGGCTCGTCGATGAACTTATCCGCGATCTGGGCGCGCTCGCGGCTTGATGATGGCGACAAGTCCGGGCACGCCCATCCCCGCCCGCACCTTGGTGACGCCGACGTCGTGATCGGCAAAGGCGCCTGCGCGAAGCGACGATGCAAGGGTATCCCCGTCGAACAAACGATGTGTCTCGCGGCTCGCGAATTTCCAATTCCTCATCGCGGACGCGTCCGTCGCGTAGATCGAAATCAGTCCGTCGGGACGCAAGACCCGCCGCATCTCGGCCAAAATTGCCGGCATGTTCGTCCAGAAATAGACCACGTTGACCGCGAGAATCTTGTCGATCGACGCATTCGACACCGGAATGCGCTCGAAGCTGCCGTGATGCAGGGCGACCCGTCCGGACCGCATTGCCTTGCGGTTCCTGCGCCGGGCTTGGGCAAGCATGGTCGCCGACTGATCCACACCGTGCACGACGCCGCGCACGGCCAGGCGGCTCATCGCGTTGATTGCCGAGCCCGGTCCGCAGCCAAGTTCCAAAATGCTGTCTTCGGGCTCAATCGCCAGCGCCGCGATGGCCAACCGGTTCGGCCGCCGATTGATCACCCGCATCACGTTTCCCATGACCCGCCCCGGCACGCCGCTTGGGTTGCGGAACTGCTGACCGATTTCGTGCCAGATATCGGTGGAGGTCATGGAGAGGCAGAGCCCGTTCAATGCGCCGAGGCGGTCTTCGCGTTGGCTTTGCCAAGCAAGGCGCGCACTTCCGCCCGCCGCCCCGCATCCCAAACCGGGCGATCGACGGTCACGGGCGCTTCGAGCGCATGCGCGAGCACATGCTTGGCTTTGTCGTACTCGCCCTGTTGCAGCAGAAAATCCCCGTAGAAATAGTTCGAATCCAAACCGTCGGGATTTTGGGCCATGGCTTGTTCCAAAAAGCGCCGCGCCTTGTCGTTGTCTCCGAATCCGACCGGGAAGCCGGGAACGCGGTAATAGAGTGTACCCAGGCTCATCGGCACCGCGCCGTCCAACGCCTTCGGGTCGATTTTTTCGGCCTTCTCGAACAGCGCGCGCGCGTCCTTCGCATAGCCGAGCGCCGTAAAGATGCTGGCGATGGCCGCCTCCTCGCTTGCAACGATGCCGTTCCAGATCAGAGGCTCGGCACGATCGGGATAACGCTGCACGATCGTTACGGCCTCTTTGTTCAGCGCATCGATCTGGCTCAGCTGCGTGTCGCTGTCCTTCACTTGATAGACGATGCGCGCCCATTCGTGCTCGAGATGGCGAATGTCGCCGTCCATGGCGGCATTGTCCGATGCGCGCGCCACGGGCGTACCGAGAGCGAGCATTCCAGCCACAACGGCGGCGGCCAAGCGTTTGTCGTACTTTTGCATGATCGATTCCTTATCGTCTTGTCAGGAAGCAAAGAGGGTTTTGGCCTTGCGGTCGTTCTTGGCGACGGCGGCATCCACGATCCGCGGCATCAGCGCGTTGACGCGTACGAACAGGCTTTCCGGAAATCCGATATAGACGTCTTTCTTGCGCCCCTTGATCGCTTTGACGATCTGGCGCGCGGTGTATTCCGGTTTGTCCATGTTCATGCTGGTGAGCTTGGCGTATTCCATCACCGCGCCCGTGCTGAGCCCGGTCTTCACCGCGCGAGGCGCGATATAGGTTACGTCGATCGGCGTGCCTTCGAGCTCGCGCCGAAGCGCTTCGCTGAACGCGCGCAACCCGGCCTTCGCGCTCGAATACGTCACGAAATGCGCATAGCTGATCGAACCGAACACCGAACCGATATTCACGATATGACCGAGGCCGCGCTTCTTCATCCCCGGCAGCACCGCTTTGGTCAGCATGACGGGCGCGATCAGATTGACCATGTAGTTCAGTTCGAGGTGCTCGTCCGTCTGTTCCTCGAACAATCCGAAATACTGCACGCCCGCAAGATTGATCAGGATTTCCGGCTCTTGCGCCGCGACCGATGCGCCGGCGGCCGTGATGCCGTCGATGGTCGACAGATCGCCTTTGAGATATTGCGAGTCGAACGGCAGCCTGTCGGCGCGATCGACCACGCTGAGCTTCGCGCCCGCCTTGAGCAAGCCCTTGGCGACCAACTGCCCGATGCCGCCGGCGCCGCCGGTCAGCACGACGTTTCGCCCCTTAAGCCGCATCTTGCACCGCCATATCGTGCGGAATGCTGCGGAAGACGTCGGCGAACAGAACGAACATCCGCTTGGCCATATGAATGATGTCCGCCTGGTCGCGCGGATCGTCGATGCGGTTCATCAGCGCCTGGAAGAACTGCATATGCGAGATGTCGAGCGTGCCGTGCGACGTCAGATAGCGGAAGCAATTCTCCGGCAACCGCAACGATTGCATCAGCGCTTCGGCGCCCTTGGTGGCAAGCTGCGTGCTTGTCCCTTCGAGGACGAACACCATGCCGAAGAACCC
>JBGOVA010000156.1:0-10913 GCA_041477875.1 Micropepsaceae bacterium
CGGAGGGCGGTATTCGCATTCCTATTCGGAAGCGCTGCCGGATTTCGTGAAGCTGGCCGAGGCCTACGGCGCGGTCGGCATTCGCGCGACGAAGCCCGATGAACTTGACGCAAAGATCAAAGAGATGATCGACGTGAAGCGGCCGGTCTTGTTCGACTGCGTCGTCGACCAGCATGAGAACTGCTTCCCGATGATCCCCTCGGGCGCCGCGCACAACGAGATGATTCTTGGCGACGCGGTCGATGCGCCGACCGTGACCGAAGCCGGAAAGGTGCTGGTCTGATGAGCAAGCAACCGGGTTCCGCCTATTTTCTCGTCGATGCCAAGGGCAAGGAGATCCGCACGACGCTGTCGGTTCTCGTCGACAACGAAGCTGGCGTTCTGGCGCGCGTGATCGGGCTCTTTGCCGGGCGCGGCTACAATATCGAAAGCTTGACCGTCGCCGAGGTCGATCATCTCGATCACACCTCGCGCATCACGATCGTGACGTCGGGCACGCCGGAAGTTTTGGAACAGATTCGCCATCAACTCGAGCGCCTTGTTCCGGTGCACAAGGTCGTCGATCTGACGGCCGAGCGGCCGGGCATCGAGCGTGAGATGGCGCTGGTGAAGGTTGCGGGCGCGGGCGAGAAGCGCGTCGAGGCGCTGCGCCTTTCGGAGGCGTTCCGCGCGCGCGTGATCGACACGACGCATTCGAGCTTCGTGTTCGAGGTCACCGGCAATCAACAGAAGATCGATGCGTTCGTCGACCTGATGAAGCCGCTGGGCTTGGTCGAGGTTTCGCGGACGGGCGTCGTTGCAATCAGCCGCGGCGCGGAGGCGATGTGAGCGTCCTTGCGTGGAGCGAAATGCAGCAGCGCGGAGGTGCTGTGGTGGACCTCCGCGCCGCGCTCCTCCCCGCTAGTCGGGCCGCCCTATGGCCCGACGTGCGTGATGACCATCGTTCGGTTGCTCTCGTTGTAGACTTGGACGGTGAACAGCTGGGCCGTCAGCACGCCCTTCACGAGATAGTCCCAACTCTGTGCTTCGGGCGAGATGTGCGCGCCTTCGACGTTCACGCGCGGGCCCGTCGTATCGTAGGCGATGCGGCCGTTGCCCATCACCTGGAAGGCGAACTCGATGTTGGGCGATTTGATCCACATCGATTCGGGTTCGCCCGGGCGGAAGGTACGATCGAGCCAAACGCACTGACCGGCGGGCGGCGGGGCAACCGAGCCCGGCGTTCCGGCGGCGTGAAAGAAGATCGTCATGTGCGTCGCGCCGGGGATGCCCGCGCCGTCGACGTCGTGATTGACCATGATCTTCATGTCGCGGCCGCCACGGCAGAGCAGCGGATAGCTCGGCGGGTCCGCGACGGCGGCACTCGACGTCAAGCCGAATCCCAAAACCAAACTCAATGCGGTAAGACTTTTTCTCATTGGCGTGTCCTCCCTTGGATGCGCTCTCAGTCGTCTCCCCGCCGCACAAGGTTGGGTGAGGGTGTGATTCCCACAAGTGAGCGTCGTCACGCGCGTCCGCGTGAAGGTCGCGTGAGACAAATCCTTCAGATACGGAGATAGAAATGCGCGTGTACTACGACCGCGATGCGGACGTGAATCTCATCAAGGGCCGGAAAATCGCGATTATCGGCTTCGGCAGCCAGGGCCACGCGCACGGGCTCAACTTGCGCGACTCCGGCGCGAAGGACGTGGTTGCGGCGCTGAGGCCCGGCGCGTCGGCGGAAAAGGCCAAGGCGCAGGGCTTTAAAGTGATGGACGTCGCAGACGCCGCGAAATGGGCGGATGTGATGATGATGGTCACACCCGACGAATTGCAGGCCGACATCTACAAGCAGTCGTTGCACGCGAACATGAAGCAGGGCGCCGCGCTGATGTTCGCGCACGGGTTCAACGTGCATTTCCGCCTGATCGAGCCGCGCGCGGATCTCGACATTTTGATGGTCGCGCCGAAGGGGCCCGGGCATACGGTGCGTTCGGAATATCAGAAGGGCGGCGGCGTGCCGTGCCTGCTTGCCGTGCACAAGAACGCGAGCGGCAACGCGCAGGAGTTGGGCCTGTCGTACGCGAGCGCCATCGGCGGCGGGCGCGCCGGCATCATCGAGACGAATTTCCGCGAAGAGTGCGAGACGGATTTGTTCGGCGAGCAGGTCGTGTTGTGCGGCGGTCTCGTGGAGCTGATCCGCGGCGGTTTCGAGACGCTGGTCGAGGCGGGCTACGCGCCTGAGATGGCGTATTTCGAGTGCCTGCACGAAGTGAAGCTGATCGTCGATCTCATCTACGAGGGTGGGATTGCGAATATGAACTATTCGATCTCGAACACCGCCGAGTACGGCGAATATGTGACCGGACCGCGCATCATCACTGAGCAAACCAAGGCCGAAATGAAGCGTGTGCTCGCCGACATCCAGTCGGGCAGGTTCGCGCGCGACTGGGTGCTCGAAAACAAGGCGGGCCAGGCGAGCTTCAAGGCGATGCGCGCCAATCTCGGCAAGCATCCGATCGAAGAGGTCGGCGCGAAGCTGCGCGCGATGATGCCGTGGATCGCAAAGAACAAGCTCGTGGATCAGGCGAAGAACTGATGAAGCGGCCGGCGATACCCGAACCGCCGCATGCAGGCGGATGTCTGTGCGGCGCGGTTCGCTACAGCCTCGATGCACGGCCGCTTGCGGTGAACGCTTGCCACTGCGCGGATTGCAAGAAGCTCACCGGCGCCACCAATCTCTTGATGGTGTTGGCGCCGCGCGAGGCGTTCAGCCACAGCGGCGCGACGGAGCGCTACCGCAAGCGGGCGGATTCGGGCAACGAGATCGACATCGTGCGCTGCGCCGCGTGCGGCGTGCGGCTGTGGCATGAGCCGTTGACGGCGCCGCAGATCGTCATCGTCGCCGTCGGCACGCTGGACGACACCAGTTGGGCGGTGCCGACATCGCACATCTTCGCCAAGCGCGCCTCGCCCGGGGTCGTGTTCCAGGACGATGCCTTGGTCCTGGACGGCGGGCCCACGGAGCGGCGGATGCTGTTTGACGCATTCGACAGGATTTACCGCTAGACTGCGCGGATGAATCGCAAGGCCGTCGCCGAATGGCTGACGTTGAGCGTGGTCGGGCTCGTGCTCGGCCTCGGCGCCGCGTTCTTCGAGAATTGGTTCGGCGTGCCGCACGACTGGTTTCAGGCGGGCATGCTCGTGGTCTTCGGCATCGCCGTCGTCGTTCTCATCTGGGCGGGATTCGTCACCCTGCGCGGTTTGTTCGACGACAACGACTGGCCTTGAAGCCGTTGTCAGGCATTGCTTGACAACCGGTCCGTGTCAGGGATAGCTTGACGATCTGTCAAGGAAACCCTGCCATGCTGCCCCGCCTCAAGCGAAAGCTGTTCTGTTCGTTTTGCAGGCGCTCGGATGCCGAGGTGACGAAACTCGTCGGCGGCCCCGGCGTGCATATCTGCGATGCGTGCATCGATCAGTGCGTGCTTGTGATCGCGGGCAAGCCCACGACCGGCTTTGCCGGCTGGGACATTCTGTCGACGGAGCGGCTGCTTGCGGCCCTCGCGCCGTCGGAGGCGAGCGTCGAGGCGGCCCGCGGCATCCTGCAGACGCAGATCGACATCCTGCGCAAACGCGAGGTCAGTTGGGCGCAGATCGGCGAGGCGCTCGGCATCTCGCGCCAGGCGGCGTGGGAGCGTTTCTCCTAAGGCGTGAGCGCGACACGGGTTTGGCCTTCCCATTGCGACGGTTCGTGGCCATAGATGACTTTGAGCTGCGGATAGGCGGCGGCGAACGTGCGCAATTTCGCGAGCGAAGCTTCGGCGGCGGCGCGATCGACGTAGGCGCCGGGGATGACGTCGAGATCGAAGCCGGCTTTCAGATGCGAGGCGTCGAAAGTCAGGAGCAACGGCCCGCCGCGCGCGTTCAGCACGGCGGCAAGCTGGCCCTCGGTGTGGCCGGGGACGGGGATCAGCCAGACCGAGCCGTCGCCGAAGAGGTCCGCCGCTGCGCCCACAATCGGCATGAGTGCGAGCATCTTGTCGACGAGGAGAGCGTTGAAGTCGTTCTTCAGCATCGAAGATTCGTAGCCAGAGAGAATGCGGAAGGCGCTTTTGACGCCGTCGATCTCGGCACGCGAGGTGACGATGCGGCGGGCGCTGGCGCGCAACAGGGCGCTAAGACCGCTGACGTGATCGCCGTGGAAATGCGAGACGACGATGAAGTTGAGGTCGCTGGGCTTCAGGCCCATCGCAGCCAGTTGCGAAACCGCGTCGCTGCCGGCCGTGTTGCGGCAGGGTACCCAATAGAGAGGCTCGGTGCCGTAGGCGCAGTTTCCGCCTTTGAGGCCGGTGTCGAGAAGCACGCGTCCTTTGGTCGGATGTTCGATGAGATAGGCGATCGAGGGCACCCAGATCTTCTTGCGATACGCATCGGGCGTTCGCGGGTTCGTTGCGTCGATGAGGATTTCGGGTCCCGCCTCGACCCAACCGGTTACGAACGCGGTGACTTTCAAGTCGGTCGGGTCGGCAAAAACCTTGTTCCAGTCGCGCGGTTGCGACGTTGACGAAGGTCCGGCGGCCTCGATAACGATGTTGCCGATCGGCGCGCTGATTCCTATGTACGCGGCCAGTCCAACGGCGAGTCCTGCCAGCACAACCAGGAAGCCCAATACGTATCGCATGTCGTTGTCCCTTTCGGCGGTCGTACGAAACTAACGATGCAGCATGCATAAATCGAATGCATTGATTTCATTTGTCGTATACGTTTTTGGTATGGATTCGAAACTCGAGGATTTGGACCTCAATCAGCTGTTGGCCTTTCACTGGCTGTTGGAGGAGAAGAGCGTCACGCTCGCGGCGCGGCGGATGTCGGTGTCGCAGCCGGCGATGAGCCGCGCCTTGGCGGCGCTGCGACGGACGTTCGGCGATCCGCTCTTGGTTCAGACCGGCCGCACGATGACGCCGACGCAGCGTGCGCTCGGCATACGCGAGCCGCTGGGACGTGCCGTCGAGGCGCTGCGAACAGCTGTGCGCGCGTCGGAGGCGTTCGATCCGCGCACGACCACATCGCATCTGCGCCTCGCGGCGAACGATTACCCGGGCGGCGCGTGCGTCCAGGCTTGGCTCAACCATGTCCGCGACGAAGCGCCGGGAGTTAGTCTCACGATCGTTTCGTTGACGCCGGAGTTGCCTAGGAACTTGGCATCGGGCGCCGTCGATTTCGTCGTCCTGCCCGATCTGGCGTTGAAGAACGTCAGCGCTTTTGCCGACGTGACCCAATTCGTGCAGAGACGCGCGGCGCAAGACCGCTTCGTGTGCGTCATGCGTTCGGGTCATCCGATGGCACGCAAACGATTGACGACCGAAGCATTCGTCGGCCTCGACCACGTCCTTGTTTCCCCGACGGGGACGGGCGAGGGTATCGTCGACGAACGCCTGGAGCGGCAGCGGCTGCGCCGGCGCGTTGCGTATCGCGTACCGTCGTTCCTGATGGCGCTCCCGATCGTGGCGGCGACGGATTGCGTCGCGACTCTTCCGCGTTTGCTGGTCAAACATGCGGCGGGGGATTGGGTTGTGCGGCCGCCGCCGGTCGAACTTGCGCCTTTGGCGCTCCTTTGCGCCTGGCATCCGAGCCGGACGAGCGACGTGATCCACAAGTGGATGCGCGAAAAACTGATGGCGGCGATTGCGGCGGAGGTTGCGGACAGCTAGCGATTTCGCTGCACAGGAAGGTAGACCCATGCGCATCGGTACTCCGCTTTCGCCCACGGCGACCAAGGTCATGCTCATGGGCGCGGGCGAACTCGGCAAGGAAGTCGTGATCGAGCTCCAGCGGCTCGGCGTCGAAGTGATCGCGGTCGACCGTTATGCCAACGCACCGGGCCAGCAGGTCGCGCATCGCGCGCACGTGATCGACATGACGGATGCGAAGGCGGTCCGCGACCTGGTGCTGAAGGAACGGCCGCACCTGATCGTGCCCGAAATCGAGGCGATCGCGACCGACGAGCTGGTGCGTATCGAGGCGGAAGGGCTTGCGCGCGTCATCCCGACGGCCAATGCCGCGCATATCACGATGAACCGCGAGCGCATCCGTCGGCTGGCGGCGGAAGAATGCGGACTGGCGACGTCGCGCTACGCGTTTTGCTCTTCGCTGGAAGAGCTTCAGCGCGCGATCGACGGCGGCATCGGCTATCCGTGCTTCGTCAAACCGGTGATGTCGTCGTCGGGCAAGGGCCAAAGCAAGATCAAGGACGCCGACCAGGTCGCGAAGGCTTGGGACTATGCGATGGCGGCGGGCCGGGTGAAGCAGGCGCGGGTGATCGTCGAGTCCGAAATCCGCTTCGATTTCGAGATCACGCTTCTGACCGTGCGGCATGCGGGCGGCACCGCGTTTTGCGAGCCCGTCGGCCATGTTCAGATCGACGGCGACTATGTCGAGTCGTGGCAGCCGCAGCCGATGTCGCGCACGGCTCTCGAGAAGGCGCGCACGATGGCGAAGACGATCACGGACAAGCTCGGCGGGGCCGGTATTTTCGGGGTCGAGCTCTTCGTCAAGAGCGACGATGTGTGGTTTTCGGAGGTGAGCCCGCGTCCGCACGACACGGGTCTCGTCACGCTTGCCACGCAGAACCAGAGCGAGTTCGCGCTTCACGCCCGCGCGATCCTGGGATTGCCGGTCGACACGAGCCTTCGTTCGCCGGGCGCAAGTGCGGTGATCTATGGCGGGTTGGAGGCGAAGGGCATCGTGTTCGAGGGCATTGAAGAGGCGCTGTCGGTGCCTGAGAGCGAGGTGCGGCTGTTCGGTAAGCCCGAATCCTTCAAGAAGCGGCGCATGGGTGTCGCGCTGGCGCGCGCGGACGACATTGCGACGGCGCGTCATCGGGCGAAGACGGCGGCGGAGCGGATCAAGACGCGCGCGCCTTGAAGCGCATCAGAGCAATGCGTGCGGCTGAGAAAAAATGGTGCACGCCAAAAGCTTGCTTACCTTTTTGCCGTCCTGCGACAGCGGCAGGCAAAGAGTCTCGGCGGACAGGAAGTTCACGTGGGGCGCGGCGGCGTGTCGTGCCATGCATCGAATGGGACGTTTGTGCGTCACGGCCGCATGCATCGCGGCGAATGTTCTCGCGCCCAGCAGATCGTCGTCGGCTTCCGTCAAGACGCGGTGGGTCTGGTCTTCGCCGATGGCGGCGACAATCCGAGTGCCGATGATCCTGACGCGGAAAGCGCGTCCCGCGTCCAGAACGTCGTGCATGTGAATGTTGGGAAGGATCGCCGGGATGTCTTTCGGGTCGATGTCTTCGCGTGACGGCGCGAAACGACCGGCGCATTTGGCGAGCCAATAGGCGAAGAGCGTTTTCAGCGCGAGCGCTTTCAGGTTCGTGCTCGTGGCAAATTCGAACATCACGCCGCCGGGCCCTTCCCAGCTCGTTACTGACGTGGACTCTCCTGCCGGTTGCATTTATTCGGCCTTCTCGCTTGGCGAGAGTATCGGTCGAATTGCTTGCAAATTGGTTCTTTGGCCTTCAACGGGCCCAGGCCAGCGGCTTCGGCAACACGTTTTCAGGGGCGAATTCGAAATGGAGGACACGGCGATGACTGGGTGCCTTGGCTGGTGACGACGCGTGGAGCAGCAGGGGCCGGAAGAGAAGAGCGGCGCCCGCGGGCGCCTCGCACGACACCTCGCCTATTTCCTCGCGCAAAGTTTTGATGCGCTCCCGGCTCAGGCGGCCGAGCAAGTGCGTGCCAGGCAACACGCGAAGCTGTCCGTTGCCGGTGCTGCAATCGTCGAGGTGGAGGCGGACAGCGAGCAGGGCTTCAAGGACACGGGCCGGCGGCTGAACGTGCACGATTCCGGCCTTGGTCGACCAGGGTCCCCAGCCGTCCACGGCATGCCTTTCGGCCACCGCAAGCGACAGGTCCTGATGCCAGAGCACCGGCCAATTCGCCTCCGGGGTCTTGTCGAAAAAGAGCGCGCGAACGGGCCGGGCAGAGCACCCCAAGATCGGGTCGATCAGCCGGCGAACCGCCGCCGCATCGGCGAGGTCTCGGACCGCTTGAACGTCGAGCAGATTGCGCGCGCCGAAGATCGAATGGCCTCGGCGCAGGCGGGTGATTTGGGCGTCATCCAGGGCTGCCAAGAGCGCGTCGACGGTACATCCCGCAAGGACCTCGGCGATGATTGCAAAGCCTTCGCGGTGCAGATCCTTGTGGCTTGGGGTGGTCGTCATGAGATCAGTCTAGCGCGCCGGTCGGCCGAGAATCCCGGCGGTTACATGCCGACGGCAGGTTTTCAAGTTCCTTGCGAGACAGCGGCCGGCCAAGAAATCTTTACGAATCAAGCGAAAATGCGCTGTTTGTCGTTGCGTGAGCGAGCCGATTCGCCCTAATGATTCTGTAGTGACGGCATGGGTTTAGACCGCAAGTTTCATCAGGTCTTAACGGCGCCGTCCTATGGTGAACGCTGGCAAGCCAAGCTGGCGCGTGAGGCGAAGACGGCATGAATGACGTGCGCACGAAGAACGAGGTTGCGGGGGCTCATCGTCTCCCGACGCGTTCGTGCGCGCGCGCATGTTCTCACGGGTCTCTTCGGGTCGATCTCGGACTGCTTCTTAGCTGCCCCTAGGCACGCAAGCGGCCGCGGTCGAACGCTCAAGGGCGACCCGGACGGTGCTTAGGGGAAACAAAGAAGCGACCCGGGCCGATATCCGAACCGCTCTCCAGCGGGCTTAGAGAAGAGACCATGCCAAGTTCGAACCGTGTTTTGATTTTCGACACAACATTGCGCGACGGCGAACAATCGCCGGGCGCGGCGATGAATCTCGACGAGAAATTGAAGATCGCCGAAATGCTCGAAGAACTCGGCGTCGACGTCATCGAAGCGGGCTTTCCGATTTCCTCGAACGGCGATTTCGAAGCCGTCACCGAGATCTCCAAACGCGCGACGAAGTCCGTGATCTGCGGCCTTGCGCGTGCCGGCGTCAAAGACATCGACCGCGCGGCCGAGGCGTTGAAACCGGCAAAGCGCGCGCGGATCCACACGTTCATTTCGACGAGCCCCGTGCACATGAAGCACAAGCTTCAGATGGAACCGCACCAGGTGCTCGAAGCCGTGATCGGCAGCGTCACTCGGGCGCGCGGCCATGTCGGGGACGTCGAATGGTCGGCCGAGGATGCGACGCGGACGGAGTTCGAGTTCCTGTGCCGCTGTGTCGAAGCGGCGATCAAGGCGGGTGCCACGACGATCAATATTCCCGACACCGTCGGCTATGCGATTCCGTCGGAATACGGGGCGCTGATCAAGGCGCTGCGGGACAAAGTTCCCGGTGCGGAACGCGTGGCGTTCTCGACCCATTGCCACAATGATCTCGGGTTGGCCGTCGCAAACTCGCTCGCGGGTGTCGCGGCGGGCGCGCGCCAGGTCGAATGCACGATCAACGGCATCGGCGAGCGGGCGGGCAACGCCGCACTCGAAGAGATCGTCATGGCGCTCAAGGTGCGCGCCGACATCCTGCCGTTTTCTTCCGGCATCGATAGCATGTCGATCTCGCGCGCGTCGAAGATGGTGTCGAACGTTACAGGCTTCCCCATCCAGTACAACAAGGCCATCGTGGGTAAGAATGCGTTCGCGCACGAGTCGGGCATTCATCAGGACGGGATGCTGAAGCACACCCAGACTTACGAGATCATGACGCCGGAATCGGTCGGCGTATCGAAGACTTCGCTCGTGCTCGGGAAATTGTCCGGCCGGCATGCCTTCAAGGACAAGCTCGACGCGATGGGTTACGAGCTTGGCTCGAACGCGCTCGAGGACGCGTTCCGGCGCTTCAAGGATCTCGCCGATAAGAAGAAGCACGTGTTCGACGAGGACATCGCGGCGCTGGTCGACGACGAGATCGCGCGCGGTCAGGACCGCATCCAGTTCGTGAATCTGCGCGTCGTCGCGGGTACGTTCGGGCCGCAGAGCGCGGAGCTTGAATTGTCGGTCGACGGCGAGACACGACTCGGCGTGGCGCGCGGCGACGGCCCGGTCGATGCAATTTTCAATGCGATCAAATCGCTGTTCCCGCATGAGGCAACGCTGGCGCTCTTCGAAGTGCACGCCGTCACGGAGGGAACGGACGCGCAGGCAGGCGTGACCGTGCGACTTGCGGAGGACGGCAAGAGCGTGACGGGACGCGGCGCCGACACCGATACGCTGGTCGCGGCGGCCAGGGCTTACGTGCATGCGCTGAACAAATTACTCGTGAAGCGGCTCAAGACGGCGCCGGAGGCGCTGACCGCCGCACGAGGGTGAGAGTCAACAATAAACCAGTGGCGGATCGCTGAGGGGCGGTCCGCCAAAGAGGGCGGAGAAAGAAGTCAATGTTTTCGAGTCTGCTAGGAATGCTGTCGTCGGATATGGCGATCGATCTCGGTACGGCGAACACGCTCGTCTACGTGAAGGGCAGGGGGATCGTGCTGAACGAACCCTCGGTGGTGGCGATCATGAACAAGGGCGGCAAGAAGCAAGTGCTCGAAGTGGGCAATGCGGCCAAGATGATGCTGGGCCGCACGCCCGGCAACATCGAAGCGATCCGCCCGATGCGCGACGGCGTCATCGCCGACTTCGAAGTCGCCGAGGAGATGATCAAGCACTTCATCCGCAAGGTGCACAATCGCCGCTCCTTTGCGAATCCGATGATCATCATCTGCGTGCCTTCCGGTGCGACGGCCGTGGAGCGGCGCGCCATTCAAGAGTCGGCGTTGTCGGCGGGCGCGCGGCGCGTCTATCTGATCGAAGAGCCGATGGCTGCTGCGATCGGCGCCGATCTGCCGGTGACCGAAGCCACGGGTTCGATGATCGTCGATATCGGCGGCGGCACGACGGAAGTCGCCGTGCTGTCCTTGGGCGGCATCGTCTATGCGCGTTCGGTGCGTGTGGGCGGCGACAAG
>JBGOVA010000244.1:0-5535 GCA_041477875.1 Micropepsaceae bacterium
ATCTCGGCGAGCCACGCCTCATCAACGGTGTTGAATCCTTGGATGTGCAGGCGTCGCACAGTGCCGGGAGAAATCGTCGTCATCGCTTTGCACCTCATGCATGGTCTTATCCGTCGGCTCGATCAACCGGAGCGCCTTCGACGGGCAGGCCGTGGGCCGCCCATTCCGGAAACCCGTCTTCGAACCGGCGAATCTTGAAACCGCGCTTGCGAAGCAGCGCGACCGCTTCGAAGGAAAGGACGCAGTAGGGACCGCGACAGTACGAAACGATTTCGCGGCCGCGGGGTAGTTGCGCGAGGCGCCGTTCGAGGGCTTTGAGGGGGATGTTGATGGCGCCCGGCAGATGACCGAGCGCAAACTCGTCCTCGGGTCGCACGTCGAGAAGCGTTACGGATTTTTCGCGCAAGCGTTTCACGAGCTCGGTCCGCGACACGGGGTCGAGCGCATCGCGCGCGTGGAAGTACTGCGCGATGACCTGCTGCGCTTCGGCCACATTGGTTTCGGCAACGCGCCGCAGCGACGCCAGAAGATCGATCACGGATTTGTCGGTCAGGCGATAGAGGACGTTCTTGCCGTCGCGCCGCGAGGCGACGAGACCCGCGCGGCGCAGCTGCAAGAGATGCTGCGAGGTGTTTGCGACCGAGAGCCCGGCGACCGCGGCAAGCGCCTCAACCGGCCGCTCGCCTTGCCCCACGTGCTCGAGCAGCTCCAGCCGATGACCGTGCGCGAGCGCCTTCGCGACGAGCGCAAAGCTCTCATAGAGCGCTCTCTTGGGGCTTCGGGTTGACATCGGCCGGCTACCATTCTTATATTCAATAGATCGCTTGAATGATACCAGTCACGCCACGATTGTCAACTCGGCCGCCCCATGCGTGACTTTCTTCTGGTCCACGAGCCCGCCACCCGCTGGAAAGCTCGCGGTTTTCGCGTCGCAACCCGCGTCAACGAGGGTCGAACATGATCTTGAAGCCGTACTACTATTTTGAAACGGGTTGCGCCGCGTACCTGTTTGGTTGCGGGAGCCTCGGCAAGTGCGCGGTCGTCGATGCGCACGAGCGCGACATTGACGCTTACATCGCCTTCGCGTCGTCGAAGGGCATGAGAATTACCCACGTCATAGACACGCATGTGCATGCGGACCATCGGTCCGGCGGGCGCGAGCTCGCGCGCAAGACGGGCGCATCATATTGCTTGCACGAGGCCGCCACCGTCGGGTTTTCGTTCGAGCCGCTGCACGACGGTCAAGAAATCGAGCTTGGCAATACCCGCATCAAGGTCCTCCACACGCCCGGCCATACGCCCGAGAGCATTTGCCTCGTGGTCACGGACCTGCGTCGCGGCCCCGAACCGTGGTTCGTGCTCACCGGCGACACATTGTTCGTCGGAGCGGTCGGCCGCCCCGATCTTCCGGGCCAGGTGCGTAAAAACGCCGGCGAACTCTATGACAGCATTCAGGCCAAGCTCCTGACATTGCCGGGCGACCTTGAGATTTGTCCGGCGCACTTCGCGGGTTCGGTCTGCGGCGCCGGGATGAGCGGCAAACCCTCAAGCACGATTGCATTCGAAAAGCGGTGGAATCCCATGCTCGCGATGAGCCGCGACGACTTCATCGCCGCGTTGATGGACGTGCCGCCGAAGCCCGCCGAGATGGAGCGCATCATGCGCTTCAACCAGGGCAAAGGTGACGAGTTGCGATAATGAGCGTGCTTGCACCCGGCGGATCGGCTGAGTTGCGCCTAGGTTTGCGCGAAAACCTCGCGCAGTTTTCGCTTCTGGTTGTCGTAAATGCGTTTGTCGGCGCCATGGTCGGCATGGAGCGCAGCATTCTGCCGGCGATCGCAGAACAGGATTTTCACCTCGCCGCACGGACGGCGGTGCTGTCGTTCATCGTCGTTTTCGGAATCAGCAAGGCGTTGACGAACTACTTTGCCGGCCGGCTCTCCGACCGTCTTGGCCGCAAACATATCCTCATCGCCGGCTGGCTTGTCGCGGTGCCGGTGCCGTTTCTTTTGATGTGGGCGCCGGATTGGAACTGGGTACTCGCAGCGAATTTGCTGCTCGGCGTCAGCCAGGGGCTTACTTGGTCGATGACGGTGATCATGAAGATCGATCTCGTCGGCCCGAAGAGCCGCGGCTTCGCGATGGGTCTCAACGAATTCTCGGGCTATCTCGCCGTCGGAGCCTCGGCGCTCGCGACCGGCTGGATTGCGGCGCAGTACGGACTTCGCCCGGAGCCTTTCTATCTGGGTGTCGCGTTCGCGGCGGCGGGTCTCGTCCTATCGGCGCTCTTCGTGCGGGAGACGAAGCATCACGTCGCGCACGAGTCGGCGCTCAAGAACCCGCGTGACTTCGTTTTGCCTCCCAGTCAGCGCGAAGTGTTTTGGCGGACCAGCGTTTCGGACAGGAACCTCTCGAGCGTCAGCCAAGCGGGGCTCGTCAACAATCTCAATGACGGAATGGCGTGGGGTTTGTTTCCGCTCTTTTTTGCTGCCGCCGGCATGGATTTGAAGGAAATCGGCATCCTCGCCGCCGTCTATCCGGCGGTATGGGGAATCGCACAGCTCTTCACGGGGGCTCTCTCCGATCGGATCGGCCGCAAATGGCTCATTGTGGGCGGCATGTGGTGGCAAGCGATCGCAATAGCTTTGATCGTCGTCACGCGCGACTTCGCCGTGTTCGCCGCGAGTGCCGTTTTGCTCGGCATCGGAACGGCAATGGTCTATCCGACCTTGCTGGCCGCGATCGGGGATGTTGCCGAACCCGCGTGGCGCGCCTCCGCGGTCGGCGTTTATCGGCTGTGGCGCGATCTTGGTTACGCGATCGGCGCGTTGCTCGCGGGTGTGACGGCTGATCTCTTCGGCCTTCCCGCGGCGATTTTACTCGTTGCGGCGCTCACATTCGCATCAGGCGTGTTCGCCGCCATTCGCATGACGGAAACCTTGAAACATGGCGATCGACAATGACTTACGTACTGATGCCACCCAACGGTTAGGAGACGGAGATGCATCACATGATGGGATATTGGGGCTGGGGCATGGGCTGGGGCATGGGTTTCGGCTGGCTGTTCATGATCTTGTTTTGGGCGCTCGTGATCGTTGGAATCGTCGCGCTGCTCAGAGGGCCGTCCGATCAGTCGGGTTCGCGCGGGAAGACGGCGCTCGAGATTCTGCGGGAACGCTATGCCCGCGGCGAGATACAGAAAGAGGAATACGAGCAGAAGAAGCGCGACCTCTCGAGTTGATCGAAAACCGATCTTGGTAACAGCGTCGGTCGTCGCGCAAGTCGCGGGCGAACGATGCGGCGAAAGCGAGAGTCATGAAAACGCTGATGATCCTCAACGATCCGCCTTATGGGAGGGAACGCTGCTACAACGCGCTGCGCCTTGCCCATGCGCTGTTGAAAAACGACCCGGAAGCGCAAGTCACTGTCTTTCTGATGGCGGATGCAGTGGTTGCGGCGCGCAAGGGACAAAAGACGCCGGAGGGCTACTACAACATGGAACGCATGTTGAAGCGCGTGGTCGTCGGCAAAGGCAGCGTTCTGCTCTGCGGCACCTGCATGGACGCGCGCGGCATGACCGAAGCGGACCTGATGGAGGGCGCGCGCAGGAGCACCACGGACGAGCTGGCGTCCGCGACGCTCGCCGCCGACAAAGTGCTGGTGTTTTGAGCGATGCAGCGCATCTATCTCGACTATAACGCCAGCACGCCGATTGCGCCCGAGGTCGCCGCGGTCATGCGTACCGCGATCGACCACGCGTTCGGCAATCCGTCGAGCCCACATTGGGCCGGCGTACCGGCGCGCCAGACGGTGGATAGGGCCCGGAGCCAAGTGGCCGGCGTGCTCGGCTGTGCGCCGGAAGAGGTGGTGTTCACCAGCGGCGGCAGCGAGTCCAACAACTTCGCGCTGAAAGGCGCATTTTTCGCCAGCAAACGCGCGCGCCGACACATCATCACGACGCAGGTCGAACATCCGGCTATTGTCGCGCCTTGCCGTTTCCTGGAACGCTTGGGCGCGGAGATCACCTGGCTGTCGGTGGATGGCGCGGGACGGATAAACCCCGACGACATTCGCAGCGCTATCACCGCCGACACCATCCTGATCAGCGTCATGCATGCCAACAACGAAGTCGGAACAATCCAGCCGATTGAGGACTGTGCCGCCGTCGCTCGGGCGCACGGCATCCCGTTCCACACCGACGCGGCTCAGTCGGTCGGCAAGATCCCCACGCGCGTCGGTGATCTGGGCGTGGACCTTCTTACGATCGCCGGCCACAAACTTTATGCGCCGAAGGGCGTGGGTGCGCTTTACGTTCGCAACGGTATCGCTCTGGAGCCGCTGATCCACGGAGCGGGTCACGAAGGCGGTCGCCGCGCGGGTACTGAGAGCGCCATTCTGGCAGCAGCGCTCGGCGAAGCCTGCGTCTTGGCCGCCGATCTTACGGACATGGAAAGAGTAAGGAACCTGCGGGACCGCTTCTGGGGTGCGCTGCGGGAGCGCTTCGGCAACCGCGTCGCGCTCAACGGCCACCCGGAGCACCGGTTGCCGAATACGCTCAACGTGTCCTTCGCGGGACACATCGGTGCAGATATCCTTGCTCGCTTGGATGGTGTGGCCGCCTCCACGGGTTCCGCCTGCCATGCCGGCCGTATCGAGCTGTCACCGGTCTTGGCCGCGATGGGAGTGCCGGCGGAAGCGGGCGTGAGTGCCATACGCTTCAGCTTGGGTCGATCCACCACGGCGGAAGAGATCGAAGAAGTTGTCGAACGTCTGACTCGGGCAATCCAAAATGCGTAATTAGGTCTGCCGCCGCGGCCCGGATGGCGAGGGATTTGGACCGCCAGGCGGCTCGGCGCGCCTGGCCTCATCGTGGCGTGGTGTGCGCTATGCAGGCGCCGCCGGGACGGGCCGACGCCC
Organism: Micropepsaceae bacterium; assembly: GCA_041477875.1. Classification (GTDB taxonomy): domain Bacteria; phylum Pseudomonadota; class Alphaproteobacteria; order Micropepsales; family Micropepsaceae; genus SZUA-430. The sequence continues at coordinate 4,918 of JBGOVA010000244.1, forward strand.
GTCCATTGCCATTCTTCCTTCGCTTCTTCGCGGCTTCGCGTGAACCCTTTCTCTTCTCTAGGCGTCAGGCGTCGCCGTTTCGGAACTCGCCGCCGATGGTCAGGCCCTCGATCACAGTTTCACCGTTGCGTTTGAGGACGCGGCGCGGTTTGCGTTGCCCGTCTCGGCGAGCGCCAGAAATCTCAGGGTGCCGTCGGAGAGTTCCGATGCTTCTACGCGCGCGATGCGCATGAGAACCACGGGCTTGGCATCTCTTTGCACTGTCGCCTTGACCAGGTCGTAGCGTCAACTGCGCCGCGCGACTTGCAGTGCGCCGCGTTTTGCGCGACGCAGGACGGCTGTTCACTTGGGGTTTGCCAGCACCGATGAGTCCCTCTCCCCTTGAATGCGTCTTTCAAGCCTCGACCGCCCGCATCGCTTATTTCGAATGGGGCGAGAGGGAGGCATCTCCCGTCCTGCTCGTTCACGCGACGGGCTTTCACGCGCGGTGCTGGGACAAGGTGATCGCGGCGCTGCCTGCCGGCTATCGTGCGATCGCCGTCGACATGCGCGGACACGGGCGCAGCGAGAAGACCGGACCGATGTCCGATTGGTCCGTCGTCGCGCTGGATGTCGGCG
>JBGOVA010000089.1:0-17061 GCA_041477875.1 Micropepsaceae bacterium
GGCCGCGCGGCCTGAAGACTCAATTTGCAGTGTGAGTGCGGGAGTATCTCGCGCGCACGGACGTGCGCGCACTGGGTGGCCGGGTCAAGCCCGGCCATGACGAACTATTTTGGGTGGCGCGCGCTTTGGCAACGGCGGTGCAATCGCTATGGTGATGCCATCACGCCATCACAAAGGAAACTCGTCCCATGTCCTACACGCAGATCACCTACGACGTCGCCGACAAGATCGCGACGATCACGCTCAATCGGCCGGAGAAGCTGAACGCTTTCACCGGCACGATGCAGAACGAGTTGGTCGACGCGTTCGGCAAGGTCGACAAGGACGACAATGTCAGCGTCGCGATCGTCACCGGTGCGGGGCGGGGGTTCTGCGCGGGGGCGGATTTGTCCGCGGGCGCGAAGGCATTCGATTACAACGCGCGCAGCGACCGGCCCGATCGCGCGGGTGCGGGGACGGGCAAAGACATCAATTGGAGCGACGAACGCATTCGCGACGGCGGCGGGCGCGTGACGCTGCGCATCTTCGAGTGCTTGAAACCAGTGATTGCGGCCGTGAACGGGCCGGCGGTCGGGATCGGCGTCACGATGCAATTGCCGATGGACATCCGCATTGCGAGCGAGGCGGCGCGCTTCGGGTTCGTATTCGCGCGGCGCGGCATCGTGCCGGAGGCGTGCTCGAGCTGGTTCCTGCCGCGCATCGTCGGCATCTCGAAGGCGATGGAATGGTGCGCGACGGGGCGCGTGTTCGACGCCAAGGAAGCGCTGGACGCAGGCCTTGTGTCGCGCGTGGTGAAGGCGGAGGAATTGCTGCCGACGGCCAAGGCGCTGGCGCGCGAGATCGCCGACAACACGGCGCCGGTGTCGGTGGCGCTGACGCGCCAGATGCTGTGGCGGATGCTCGGCGCCGACCATCCGATGGAGGCGCACAAGATCGACAGCCGCGGCATCTATGGGCGCGGGCAGTCGGAAGACGCGAAGGAAGGCGTCGTGTCGTTCCTCGAAAAGCGCCAGCCGCACTATCCGAATAAGGTGTCGGCCGACATGCCCGGCTATTTCCCGTGGTGGAGCGAGCGGAAGTTTTCCTGACGGCGCTCAATCGCGCTTGGCATCTGCGCAATGGGCTTGGCGGCAAGGCGTCGCTCGACGAGCGCATCGCTTGGCACGTGAAGCACGCGGAGGTCTGCGGGTGCCGCGAGATGCCGGCGAACATCGCAACCGAGATCAAAGCGCGACGGAAGCAGGCGCCGGTTCGTCACGCTGGAAATGCCAAAGGGGCGAAAAGAGGCGGAAACTGATCCAGAGCAGGGTGACGACCACGGGCACGACGAGCAGCGTGTTCAGGATGCCGATCGACTGCGACAGCAACCCGTAGAACAACGCGCCGGGCGGGCCGCCCGCGATGTTGGCGAATTGCAGCATCGAGAGCACGCGGGCGCGGTAGGCGTGGGGCGCCGCGGTCTGGATCATGCCGCGCGTCAGCGACATCGAGACACCGGAGACGAGGCCCCACCAGAGCATCAGCGCCGCGAAGAGCGGGAAGGGCGGCGCGAAATGCGCGGCGGCGAAGACGAAGATGTTGTTGGGCGAGAGCAGCATCAGGAGGCGGCCGGGACGCTCCACCGGACGGGCGCGCGCGAAGCCGAAGGACGAGATCGTCAGGCCGATCAGGAACGACATGATGAGGCCCGAGAGCATCGGCGCGTCGCCGCGATAGATGTTGCGCACCATCAGCGGGAAGCCGACCAGGAACATGCCGTTGAAGAGCGGCGCGCCGAGCACGAGCCAGAGCAGCACCGTGCGCAAACGTTCGTTGTGGCGCACGACTCTGAGGCCGTCGACCAGTTCGTGCCACAGCCGCGCGAGTCGTTCGCGCTCGGTGACGGGCGTGATCTTCGGCGCTTCAATGCGCAGGCGAGCGGTCAGAACGGCGGCGAGAGCGAGCATTCCCGACTGAAGACAGAGCAGCGGCACCGCGCCGATCGTGGAGGCGCTTGCCGCGATGAGCGTGCCGCAGATTTGACCCGCGAAGGTTGTGCCGGTCGCGAGAGCGGCGGTGCGTGCGAGGCCGAGCGACGCCGGGGATACGTACGACAGTAGCGAGTCGCGCGCGGGCATGATGAAGGAGGCAAAGATGCCGAGTACGAAGACGCACGTGGTGGCCGAAACGAAGGTCAAAAGATTGAGCGCGACCATCAGGGCGAGCACGATGGGCAGCGTGGCCGAGCCCAATTGAAGGCGCGCGATGTAGCCGCGCAAGTCGCGCCCGTCCGCGTTCACGCCGCCGATGAGGATGAATATCGCCATCGGCAGGGTCGCGATCATTTGCGCGACCCCGACGCGCGCGTCGCTTTCGTGGAGCTCGTTTGCGATCAACCACTGGAAGACGACGCCCATCATGCCGCCCGCACCGAAATGGGCCGCGAGCGACAACATGTATCGAGTCAGCGTGGACTGCGTGTTCGTCGTCACGCAGGCTTGCCCACGTCGTGCTTCAGCGCGGTGATGTTCCAGAGCTTCGTCGTCGCCAGCAGCGCCAAGAGAACCATCGCCATGACGCCCGCGGGCACCAGCGTCGCCTGGCGCGCGCCGACCGCTTCGACGACGAAGCCGATGAAGAGCGCACCGATCGACATGCCGCCGGTGAAGCCCAACTGATATATCGACAGCACGCGGGCGCGATGGGCTGGCGGCGCGTGTTCCTGCACGATGGTGCGCGACATGGCGATCGTGACGCCGGCGCCCATCCCCCAGACGAAGACGAGCGCGTAAAGCACGACGAGCGGGGCTTTGAGGCTCATGATCGTGAGAATAAGGATGCCCGTCGACAGGGCGCCGACAATGAAGCGGCCGCGATGGACGATGTTGCCAACGCGGCTGATTGTCAGCGACGACAGGATCGAGCCGCCCCAAAATGCGACCAGCATGGTCGAGAACTGCCGGACGTCGCCGCCGAATTCCTCGCGCAGGATGACGGGCAGGATCACGAGGAAGGCGCCGATGAAAAGCACGCCGATCGCAAGCGTCAGGATGTTGACGGGCAACAAGGCATGCGATGCGCGAACTTCGCGCAGACCCGTCGCGATGCGTGCGAAGTAGCTGCCGCCGCCACCCGCCACGGCGTGGTCGCTATGGCGGGTCGAAGGCGCGAGCTGATACGAGCTGAATGCGCCGAGCAGTTGAACCGCGGTTTGAACCAGGATGATGGGCGCCGCGCCCGCGACCGCGGCAAAGCGGGCCGTGAACATGCCGACGATCTGGGCCAGGAACGTGATCCCTACGGTTGTTGTCACCGCGCGCTGGATCGCGCGCAAGCCTTGCGGGCCGATGACGTCGCCCATCATCGCTTCGCGCGCGGGCAGGATGAAGGCGGTGATGAGACCCATGAAAAGGCCGTAGACGAGCAGCCACTCGTAGCGCAGAGCGCCCGACCAAACGACAAGCGCCAGCACGGTTGCGGGGATTGCTGCTGCGGCATGGCAGAGCACCAAGAGGCGGCGCGTATCCATATGGTCGGCCACGAGTCCGCCGACGAGAAGCAAGATCGTCGACATCAGCGTGAGCGAGGTTTGCGCCAGGCCGATCCGATTCGGCGGCGCGTGCAGGACGGTCGTCACCAGATACGAGAACATTACCTGCTGAATGCCGAAGGCTGCGAACCACGAGCCGGCGCCCGCGAGATACCAGCGGAACTGCGGCGAGGCAGTCGGAGAGGCGGCGGTGGGCATACGATCTAGCGGCGCGCGTAACGGCGAATGCGGGACACACCGTTATCAGGCGCAGCGCGACCTCCCAAGGGGAATGCGGGGCCGGGGCAGAACTTAGGCGCGACGCCTAAGAAGAATGGCCTAGAGAATCGCCGTCATTGCGGTGAAAGTTTGACCCGCCGCATGAACGTGGTAAGCGACACATTGGCGATGATTTTCTCTTCCATCGGGGCCGGGCGAGCGGACACAATGCGCCTTTCGCCCGGACGCCTGACCAGGACTGCATGACGCAAGTAATCCTCGTCGTACTCGGCTTCGCGACGCTGCTGCTCTTGGTCAGCGTGCTGGGGCCGGTCGCCAAACGTTTGCTGGTGCCCTTCCCGGTGCTGCTGGCGCTGGTGGGGGCGGGGCTCGGGTTTGCGCCCGCGGGCGCATCCGGCGGCGGCGGCGTGGTGCAGGTCATTTTCGAAGCGCTGAGTTCGCTGCAAATCCCGCCCGAAGGTTTCCTCTACGTCTTCCTGCCGCCCTTGCTGTTCGCGGGCGGGCTGACGGTCGACGTGCGTCGCCTCTTCGACGACATCGCGCCGGTCCTCGTACTCGCGATCATCGCCGTGTTGCTGTGCATGGTGGCGGTCGGCGCTTCGTTGAACGCGGTCACGGGCACGCCCTTGGTGCTGTGCCTGCTGCTGGGGTCCATCGTCGCCACCACGGATACCGCCGCCGTGCTCGGAATCTTCCGCGACATCGGCGCGCCCAGCCGGCTCACCGTCATCGTCGAGGGCGAGAGCTTGTTCAACGACGCGGCGGCGATCGCGTTGTTCGTGGTGCTGCTCGATGTTTTGACCGGCGTCCACGAGCCGAGCCTGATCGACGCCGTCCTCGAATTCGGCTGGGGATTCGTGGGCGGGGTGATTCTCGGCTACGCGATGGCGTGGATCGCGGGCTTCGTGATCAGCCAGCTGCGCGGCGCGGCGGTGACGGAGATCACGATCTCTGTCGCGTTCACGTATCTGACCTTCGTATTGGGTCAAGCGATCCTGGAGGTATCGGGCATCATCGCGGTCGTCACGGCGGCGATGGTGTTTGCTTCCGACGTGCGCATGCGTTTGTCGCCGGGCACGTGGGAGACGTTGCAGATCACTTGGCGTCAACTCGAATTCTGGGCGACGTCGCTCATTTTCGTTCTGGCCGCGATGGCGGCGCCGCGCATGCTCGGCGACATTCAGTGGTCGGACGGCATTGCGGTCACCGCCGTGTTCTTCGCGGCGCTCATCGCGCGCGCGGCGGTCTTGTGGGGCATCATGCCGGCGCTGTCGTGGTTCGGCCTCTCGCAACCGATCAGCAACGAATACAAGGTCGTGCTTTCGTGGGGCAGTTTGCGCGGTGCCGTGACCGTGGCGCTGGCGCTCCTCGCCGCATCGCAAGTCGAAACCGCGTATGGCGTGCTGATGAAGGCCGGCGGTGCCGACGCGATCCAGCAAGCAGCGTCGCGCGGGCTGACGTCCGATGCGCCGCGCTTCATCTTCGTGATGGCGATGGGATATGTGCTGGCGACGCTCTTCATCGCCGCGCCGAGCTTGCGTCCGCTGATGCGGTTCTTGAAGCTCGACAAGCTCTCCGCCGAAGAGCGCTTGGTGCGTGACCGCGTGATGGCACTGTCGCGCGGGCGGGTGCGCGAGAACCTGACGCAGGTGGCCCACACGTTGGGCCTTTCCGACGTGCTGGCGCCGCAGCATCCGCCGGCCAATCAGGCGGCGGCGAAGCCCGGCGCGCTCAGCCGCGACGACTTGGTGCGCGCGGGGCTGATCGTCGTTGCGAACCGCGAGACGGAACTCAGCCTTGAGTATCTGCAGCGCGGGTTGGTGGGGCGGCGCGTCGCCGAACGCATGCGTGCGGACGCGGGGCGCGTGCTCGACGGTGTGAGGCAGTCCGGCAATATCGGCTATTTGTCCGCGGCGCTGGGCAATCAACGGCTGAGCTGGCAATTCCGGTTGACGCTGTGGCTGCAGCGGCGCTTTGGGGTGAGCCTGCCTTTGGCGGAAGAAATCGCGAACCGCTTCGAGTTGTTGCTGGTCAAACAGTTGATGTTGCGCGAGCTGCTGGCGTTTGCCGAGGCCAAGGTCGCCGAGTTGATCGGGCAGCATGCGGCCTTCACTGTGAAGGAGGCGCTCGAAGGGCGCTTGCAGGCGATCAGCGGGTCGATCGAAGCGCTCGATCTGCAATATCCTGATTTCACCAAGGCGATGCGCGCGCGCTATCTGGAGCGGCTGTCGATCGGGCTCGAGGAGGCGGAGTATCGCGGCCAGGTCGATCAATCGCTGATCTCGAACGAAGTGTTCGAAAGCCTGGAGGAAGACCGGAATTCGCGGCGTCAGGTCGCGGCGGAGCGGCCGCCGCTCGATCTCGGCCTCAAGCTGACGGAGATGCTGGGCAAGGTGTCGATCTTCGCGAGCCTCAAAGGCGATCAGATTGCAAGGCTCGCGCAGATGCTGACGCCGGAAGTGTTCACGCCGGGCGAGCGCGTTATCCGCGCGGGCGATCAGGGCGACAAGATGTATTTCATCGCGTCGGGTGTGGTCGATGTGCTGGTCGTGCCCGATCCCGTGCGGCTCAAGAACGGCGACTTCTTCGGCGAGATGGCGCTGCTCAGCGACAAGCCGCGCAACGCGGACGTGGTGTCGGCGGGTTACACGAACATGCTGGTGTTGAAGCGGCGGGACTTCGACGCGCTCTTGAAGGCGCATGCGGGCTTGCGGGAAACGATCGAAGACATTGCGCGCAAGCGCGAGGCGGAGAACACGCGGCCCCTGACGATGGCGGGGAAATAGATGACAGGCATTGTTTGGCGGGTCGCGGCGATCGTGCTTTCCGTCGTGGCGGCGCAAAGCGCGCTGGCAAACGATTCGACGGCGGCGTTGGGCGCGGGCGGGATCGTGCTGACGGAGAGCGCGGACATCCGCATGGCGAGCGAGGACCTCTTCGTCAGCCGCGAGGTCATCCGCGTGCGCTATTCCTTCATCAACGAAAGCCAGGCGCCGATCACGACGCGGGTGGCGTTTCCGCTGCCCGTCGCCGATTTGGATGCGCTCGGCGAAAGCGACGTCGGCTGGCCGACGGACAATCAGAGCAACATCGTCGCCTTCAAATTGAAAATAGACGGCCGTGCGGTCAAGCCGGAGCTTGAGGAGAAAGCATTCCTCAAAGGTCAAGACGTCAGCGACGTGTTGCGCCGGTTCAAAGTGCCGTTCGGCTATCGCCCGGGGATGGTCGGCGATGCCTTGAAGAAGCTGCCGGCGGCGGCGCGAAAGGAACTCACGGCGCGCGGCCTGATGGAAGAGAGCGGGGATTGGGTGCGCCCCCTATGGACGGTGAAAAGCACGTTTCATTGGCAGCAGACGTTCCCGCCGCAAAAGCCGGTCGCGGTCGAACACGAATACAAGCCCGTGGTCGGCGGCGCATTCGTTCCGGCCTCTACTTACTTCGAGGATGCGAAAAAATTTCGCCGGGACGAATTCTTCAACGGCTATTGCGTCGACGCCACGACGTTTTCGGGGATCGAGCAGCGCCTGCGCTGGTTGAAGCAGCATCGCGGCGAAGGCGCCGTGCTGTTCAGCTGGTTCGTCGACTATGTGCTGACGACGGGCAAGAACTGGAAAGGACCGATCGCGAAGTTCCGCCTGACGGTCGACAAGGGCAAGCGCGAGAACCTGATCTCGTTCTGCATGGACGGCGTGCGCAAGACGGGCGCGACGACGTTCGCGGTCGAACGGAGAGATTTCGAGCCCGAGCAGGATCTCAAGCTGATGATCATCGAGACGCCGCCGGCGAATTAGCGCAGCCTAGCCGGTCACCCGCTCGCTCCAGCTCGTCACCAGCTTGCCGATGCATTCGCCGGTCGAGTATTCGGCGACGTCGCGGCGGGCGTCGATTTCGAGGTCGCCGAAGGTTCTGGTCAGCGTGACGCCGAGGCCGCCGGCGGCGTCGGCGCGCCAGGAGATTTCCGTGGCGAGCGCGCGGCAAGGATCGACCTGGCCGTAAACCCCAAGCAGCGGACCGAACACGATGAGTTCAACAAGGACAATGACGGACGCGATCGCGCGCATGTGCGTGTTCCCCCTATCGGTGATCGGCGTTCAGCGGCCGCCCATGTCGCGGTCGGAGCCCGGCACGTCGCCGCGCCCGCCGGGCGAGCAGGCGCCGTAGCCGGACTTCCAGCCGGCGCGGTAGGCGTCGCTTGTGTCCCAGAGGTTTTGGTCGCGCACCGGCTTTGTCACGGGCGTGCCGGGGCTGCGGGCCGTGCCGGTGGCACAGCCGTCGCTGAAGCCCGCGTCATAAAGCGGGTCTTCCTCGTATTTGTTGCCACCGCAGGCGCCAAGCGCGACAGCGAGGATTGCTAGGGCGAAAAGCGCTGTCGGACGCATGGGGCTCTCCTACGGAAACGGATCGAGAGGCGCTCGGTTGCCAGGTATGGCAGGCTTATCTTTAGCCCCGGCCGAACCCGAAATTAACAATTTTCCAGTTAACTAACACATCGCTAGGGGCGGCGCATCCGGGCCGTCGAGTTGGCATGCGGACGGACCCGTCTTCGCCAAGGCTTCGACGGGCGGGCCGGACGGAATCATAGACGGTGGAAGACGTGAACAGCGGCGAGCTGCTCAATCTGAAGACTCTGGCGGCGAACCGCGCCGGGTTCGCCCGCAGCGCGTTGTTCGACCGCGTCGCCGGCCTCTTGTTTGAAACCGACGGCGAACTCACGCCCGAAGTGCGCACACTGATCGATCAGATCCTGACGGGCCTCATCAAGCATGTCGAAAGCGACGTCCGCCAGAAAGTGGCGCAGCGAATCTCGTCGCTGAAGAGCGCACCGCACGAATTGACCAAGGTATTGGCCAACGACGCGATCGAGATCGCGCGGCCCATCCTCCATCATTCGCCGGTGCTGACCGACTTGGATTTGATCGCAGTCGTCGAGACGGCGACTGTCGATCATCGCGAGGCTATCGCCAAGCGGCCCGAGGTTCCGGCGAATGTCAGCACGGCGTTGGCGGCGGCGCACGAACCCAAGGTTGTCGAAGCCCTGCTCGCGAACATGGGTGCGGTGATCCCGCGCGCGGTGTTCGGCGATCTCGTGGCACTGTCGAAGGCGGTCGAAACGATACGGAAGCCGCTGATCCAGCGCAAAGACATGCCGAAGGACTTGGCGCATCGCATGTTCTGGTTCGTGTCGGCGGCGATGCGCCACGCGATCTTGGAACGTTTTGCCGTCGATCCGAAGGAGTTCGACGATGTTTTCGCAAGCGTCCTTGCCGACAGGCAGATCGAGGCCGACAAGCGCGCGACGGGCAGGCCGGCGCAATGGAGCATTGGCGAAGTCAACGGGCTGATTGCCAAGGTGAAGGCGGGCGACGTCAACGGCTTCACGCAGGGCTTGGGCAAGCTGATCGGCGTCGAGCCCGCTGTCGCCGCCAAGATCGTGTCGGACGCGGGCGGCGAACCTTTGGCCATCGCATGCAAGGCGGTGGGGGCCGACCGGTCGCAGTTCACGACGATCTTCCTGCAGCTCGACTACAAGCGTTTCGGCAAGGCACGTCCGATCGCCCACGTGCAGAACGTGGCTAAGATTTACGATCTTCTGCCCAAGGACAAAGCGATGGCCGCCGTCACCTTGTGGAACGCGCAAGGCGCGCTCGCGGCGTAGTAAACCGCCGCCGACAATTCGAACTAATTCCAACCCAGCAGCTTAAACGCCGGGCAATTCGCCTGCGCTAAGGTCACGCTTGGGATTAGACCCACGACAAGGGCAAACCGTCGGAGACGGCGGGACGCAAAGCCTCCGGTCCTCACCCTTTTGGGCGGATAGCGGGGTTGCCGAACAGGAGAGTTGGATGTCGCAGACCATGCGCGTAGTCGTCTTCGCTTCGCAAAAAGGCGGATCGGGCAAGACGACGCTTGCGGGCCACGTTGGCGTGCAGGCCGAACTGGCGGGCGCGGGCCCTGTGGCGCTTATCGACACGGACCCGCAGGGCAGCTTGGCGAAGTGGTGGAACTGCCGCGAAGCGCCGACGCCCGCCTTCATCCATTCCGTCTTCACGAACCTGGTGCACGACCTCGACGAGGCGCGTTCGCAAGGCTTCAAGCTGGTCGTGATCGACACGCCGCCGGCGGTGACGAAGGCGATCTCGGAAGTCGTGAGTTTCGCCGACCTTGTCGTGCTGCCGACGCGGCCGAGCCCGCACGATCTGCGCGCCGTCGGGCCCACGATCGACATCTGCGACGCGCGCAAGAAGCCGATGATCTTTGCGCTGAACGCGGCGACGCCGCGCGCCAAGATCACGATGGAGGCGGCGGTCGCGCTTTCCCAACACGGTACGGTCGCGCCGGTCACGATCTATAACCGCACGGACTTCGCGGCCTCGATGATCGACGGGCGCACGGTCATGGAGATCGAGCCCGAGGGCAAGTCGGCGGAGGAGATCAAGCAGCTGTGGGAGTACATCCAACAGCGCCTGATGCGTCTCGATGCGGACGTCAACGAGGCGGGCGAGTCCGTCGTGGCGCCGCTGTTCCGCAATATGAGTTCGATCGGGCGCGAGGTGCCGGTGTTCGGTCGCCGCGCGGTTTAGTTCCCACCGTTCGAGGCATAGACGCAAATGTCGAAATTCGCATCCCTGACGGCAGGACTTTTGGCGCGCAAGGGGGAAGCAGAACCCGCAGCGACGCCCTTCGCCGACGAACTGCTGACCCGCGTGGGCGCGCCCGCCGCCGACATCCGCGCGCTGACCCCGATGCCGCATCCGCATGCCCCCAAGCCACCGGCGCCGAAGCCCTTGTCGGACCCTGCGACGGCGGTCTTCGGGTCGTTCGGGCGGCGCACCGCGGCGGAGCTCGAACGCGCGCAGCACGAGGCGCCGAGCAACGTCACGCAGCTCCATCACGACGAGGAAGACCAGTGCAGCTCGTGCGTGGGCCCGCTGCCGGAAGACGCGACCAAGACCTTCCATGTCAATCTCAGGCTGAAGCGTCCGCGCTTCATCAAGCTCAAGCTCTCGGCGGCGTTGCTGCACCGGCCGGTGCAGGAGGTCGTGAGCGAGGCGCTCGACGCCTGGTTCGACAAGCTGCCGCCCGACGTGCTGGGCGACTGCGCGTGCCTGAAACTTAGGGGCGAGTAGGGGGCCGGCGCCAACGAGCAAGCGATCCTCGGCTGCGCATGCGTATTCGGCATTGGTGCCGAACTTGAAACCGGCCGACCCGAACACCTGATCGCCCTTGCCGAACCGGGTCACGCTTTTGCCCACCTGCTCGATCGTTCCCGCAAGCTCCATCCCCGGGATGTTTATCCTCTTCGGCCGCGAAGGGCCGTTGATCAATCGTAGGAAGAATGGGTCGGCTTTTCCGAGCCTCACGTCGCCTGCGCAAACCGTCGACTCATGTATGCGAACGAGGACTTCGTTGTCCTTGGGGACGGGCTTTGCGACGTCCTTGATTTGGAGGACGTCCGGAGGCCCGTATCGGTAATACACCGCAGCCTTCATCGGCATTCCGCGATTTACACCCCCGCCAGCATGGCCGCCAAACGGACCTTACGCGCGAACGTCAAGGCGACGCATCTCGCTTTTCCATCGCGTTGTCGGTTTTGCCCAATGACAAGGCAAGGCCGATGAGCAGCGCGGCGATGAACACAAGGTTCGGGTCGAAGGGAAGATACGGCACCCCGGTCCTGGCGATTGGGTTCGCAAACATCAGCGCCTTCCTGGCGATCTGTTCGACCACGAGCAGGAGATACATGAACGGAATCATCGCGCGCCAGCGGATCAGCACCACCATGCCCAGCAAGTTGAGCATCAGGTGATCAAGCCCCAAGAGCTTGGTTATCGAAACAACGGCTTCCGCGCCGCCGGGGCCGAAGGTGTCGAGAGCAATCGAGTCGGCGGTCTGAATCATATGGCGGGTGTCGAATAGGGCTCCATAGGACATCCCCAACCTCAATAACACGATCGAAGCGAGGAGCCAGATCGCGAGCTTGTAGCCCTGAAAATTGTTGTCGAGCTGCTTGGGAAAGATGCGGCTGAGCATATGTGAGTTTCCGTCGCTTAGGATGGGCTACCAAACAAACATTGTCCGCGAGCCACGAGCGGCGCGACGAACCGGCGTGCGGCCTGATGGACCTGGCCGTGTCGAAAGGGGCCAGCCGAACGGCGCTCATTGAGCGGTCGGGGATCGATCCGCAGGACTTGGGCGACCAGGACAATCGCATCCCGTTCGCGAAGTATGTCGCGCTCACGAGGGCGGGCAAGGAATTCACGCACGATCCTGCGCTTGCGCTCCACTTTGGCGAAGCGATGGATATGTCCGAGATTTCGATCCTCGGACTGATCGGCCCGGCCTCCGAAACAATGATCGACGCCTTCGCGCAACTCAATCGCTATGCGCGGCTCGTCATCGAAGTGGATTTGGGGACCGCCGATCGCTTTCAGCTCGCGCGCGGCGACGGCGGGCTTTGGTTGATCGACACGCGCATGAACCCGAACGACTTTCCCGAACTCACGGAATCCACTTTTGCCCGCGTGGTTTGCGGCGTCACCCGCATGGTTTCCGGCTTGCGCCAGTTTGCCGAAACGCCGTCGGTCAAGGCGATTCATGTCACGCACGCGGACCCAGGATATCGCGCCGAATACGATCGGATTTTCCGGGCGCCGGTGGTTTTCGAAAGCGACAAGAACGCGATACTGCTCGACGAGGCGTGGCTGACCCATAGAGTCCCGCTCCAGCCACGATATGTCTTCGGCGTTTTGAGCGAGCGTGCGGAGGCATTGCTCAAGAGTCTCCAGAGTTCGAAATCGACAAGAGGCCGTGTTGAGAGCTTGCTGATGCCCGTCTTGCACACGGGCGGCGTCAGCATGGATGCGATCGCCGGCAAGATGGGGTTCAGCCGCTGGACGCTCTTTCGCAAGCTGAGAGCGGAAGGCGTGACCTTCGAGAAGGTGTTGGATGAGTTGCGCCACAAAATAGCGCTGCACTATTTGAGCGGAGAGAAGGTTTCGGTGAACCAGACGGCCTATCTCGTGGGCTTCTCGGAGCCCGCGGCATTCTCACGCGCCTTCAAGCGTTGGACGGGCACCAGCCCGCGCAAAAGAGCGATATAGCCTGACAGCGTGGGCGCCCGGGGTTCCGACACCGGCCGACGATCAGGCATCCCGTCAAGACAAGCCGAGAAATACGAGGACGTCGCGCCCCAGCATCATCAGCTTGACCGACACGTGCGTCAGCGTCTGCACCTGACCCATCACGAAGGCGGTGGTGTCGCCTGTGCCTACCGAGACAAACAACGGAGCGGCATGATTGAGCAGATGGACGGCCGCAATGCCGATCGCCGCAACGCCGAACATCCGCGCCAGCAGAGGCAGGTTCCCGCTCGATCGCTTGAACGCCTCATAAGAGACGAACGACACGCCACGCCCCGCTTTTTGAATCTGGTTGATCATGGAAAGTGCTCCTCCTTGAGCCTTATCTTGGGACCGAACCTATCGGCGACGGGTCAGGATGGACATGACGCGAAGCATCAAAAAGATGATCGCGGACTACAAGGCACCCTTTGGGGCAGCAAGACGGCGAGATACGCGCCTGTCGCCGCTGTCGGCTGCATCGAGAGGAAGAACACGGTGCCGGCCGCGCGAACACCAACGCCGCGGTGCCCGAGACGAGCGCAAGCGCCGCCGTGCCGATATCAAAAGCCAAGAGCTCGAGGGGCATCATGCTTGGCGCGGGGCGGGCGGGCTGAGCGAGCCGCCCACGCCCGCGCGCGCAGCCGCGGCCTGCGGCGTTGCGGGTGTCACGCCTGTCCCCTAGGGTTGTGGTACGCAAGGCACAAGCTTAGCCACGATGTCTCCAAGCGGACATGACGCCACGCATCAAAAACATGATCGCAGGTATCAGCAGGGCGCCATGCCGGAGCTGACGGTCGCCGCCGGTCTTGTGCGCGGGTTGATCGAGCTGGCTGTGTCGAAGGGCGCGAGCCAGACAGCGTTGGCCGAACGCGCCGGGATCGACCTCGCGACTCTGGACGACCAGGACAACCGCATCCCGTTCGCGAACTATGTCGCGCTCATGCGGGCGGGCAAAGAGTTGTGCAACGATCCCGCGCTGGCGCTCCACTACGGCGAGACGAACGATTTTTCCCAAATCTCGATCGTCGGGCTGATCGGCCAAGCCTCCGAGACGATGGCCGAGGCCTTCACGCAGCTCAATCGTTATGCGCGGCTGGTTATCGAATTTGACGGCGGCGCCGATCGCTTTCAGCTCGTGCGCGACAGCGCGGGGCTCTGGGTGGTCGATACCCGGCAGAATCCCGGCGATTTTCCCGAGCTCACCGAATCCACCTTCGCCCGCATGGTTTGCGGGCCGCGCCAGTTCGGCGTGACGCAGGTGGCGAAAGAGATCCACGTCACGCACGTGGCCCCGAGCTATCGCGCGGAATACGACCGGATCTTTCGCGCTCCTGTCGTCTTCGAAAGCGACAAGAATGCGTTCCTGCTCGACGAAGCCTGGATGTTCCACAAGATCGCGCGGCAGCCGCGTTATGTCTTCGGCGTCCTGAGCGAACGTGCGGAGGCGCTGCTCAAGGAGCTGGAGAATTCGAAAACCATGCGGGGCCGCGTCGAGAGCTTGTTGATGCCGATCCTGCACACCGGCGATGCGAGCATGGACAAGATCGCCGGCAAACTGGGCCTCAGCCGCCAGACGCTGTTCCGCAAGCTGAAAGCGGAAGGTACGACATTCGAGAAGGTGCTGGACGAGTTGCGTCACAAGTTGGCGCTCGACTATTTGAGCGCAAAGAAGGTTTCGGTGAACGAGACGGCCTATCTGGTGGGGTTCTCCGAATCGGCTGCGTTCTCGCGCGCATTCAAGCGTTGGACCGGATCCAGCCCGCGCATGATGCGGGCTTCAAGGATTGAAAATAACGGGACGAGGCTCTCGTAGTTCGGCGATCTCGTGCGCGACGGTTCGCAGAAGCAAATTGCGCAGATGGCGCCGGTTCACGCGCGCACATACGGCGTTCCCGTCCGCGCCAGACGCGGCGCCGGTGGTCGCGGATCAGGACCGGGGAGGGGGCTTTATCCCTTCCTGTAGACCGTCAACAGATCAACACCCCGAGGGGAGGGGGCATACACCTCCGTTTCAGCCTCAACGGTGCACGGGTTCGGCGCGCCGATTGCGGTGAGCGCGTCTCGCCCTTAGCTTGCGGGGACCACTATAGAGAGGCCGCGCCCATGACTGCCATCAACGACGTCACCAATCTTGCCATAGACGGCGAGGTTGCCGTTCTCACTTTGAACTCGCCGCCCGTGAATGCGCTGTCGGCGCCTGTGCGCGATGGGCTGGCGCTGGGTGTCGCCCGGGCGACGGCCGATCCGGCGGTGAAGGCGATCGTGCTGGTCTGCGAGGGGAAGACGTTCATCGCGGGCGCGGATATCAGCGAGTTCGGCAAGCCGCCGAAGGGCGCGAGCCTGTTCGATGCGATGAATGCGATCGAGGGTGC
Organism: Micropepsaceae bacterium; assembly: GCA_041477875.1. Classification (GTDB taxonomy): domain Bacteria; phylum Pseudomonadota; class Alphaproteobacteria; order Micropepsales; family Micropepsaceae; genus SZUA-430. The sequence goes on from JBGOVA010000089.1 coordinate 15,243, forward strand.
CTCCGTGCCGGTCATCGCCGCAATCCACGGCACGGCGCTCGGCGGCGGGCTGGAAGTCGCGCTGACGTGCCATTACCGCGTCGCGGTGCCGTCGGCGAAGTGCGGCTTGCCGGAGGTGAAGCTGGGGCTGTTGCCGGGCGCCGGAGGCACGCAGCGTTTGCCGCGCATCGTGGGCGTCGAGAAGGCGCTCGAGATGGTGACCTCGGGCGAGCATGTGGGCGCCAAGCAATGCGCGGAGATGGGGCTGGTCGACGCGCTGGTCGATGAGGGCAAGCTGCGCGACGGAGCGGTGGCGTTCGCGCGCAAGATCGTGGCCGAGAAGCGGCCGCTGAAGAAGGTGCGCGACCTCAACGAGAAGGTCGAGGCGGCGCGCGGGCATCCGGAGATTTTCGCGGCCTTCCGCAAGGCGAACGCGAAGAAGTTCCGCGGTTTCCAGGCGCCGGAGTCGAACATCAAGTGCATCGAAGCGTCGGTGAACCTGCCGTTCGACGAGGGGCTGAAGGCCGAGCGCAAATTGTTCATGGAGCTGATGACCGGCACGCAATCGGCGGCGCAGCGCTATGTGTTCTTTGCCGAGCGCGCGGTGTGGAAAGTGCCGGATGTGCCGGACGATACGGCGACGCTGCCGGTCGGCAAGGTGGGCGTCATCGGCGCAGGTACGATGGGCGGCGGTATTGCGATGAACTTCCTCAATGTCGGCGTTCCCGTGACGATCGTCGAGACGAAGCAGGAGGCGCTCGATCGCGGACTTGCCACCATCCGGCGCAACTACGAGAACACGGCCAAGCGCGGGCGCTTGACGCAGGCCGATGTCGAGAAGCGGATGGGGATGCTCAAGGGCACGCTGTCGCTCGACGATCTGGCCGACCGCGATCTCGTCATCGAGGCGGTGTTCGAGAACATGGACATCAAGAAGGACGTGTTCGGCAAACTCGACAAGATCGTCAAGCAAGGCGCGATCCTGGCGACCAACACGTCGTATCTGAACGTCGATGAGATCGCGTCGGCGACCAAGCGGCCGGAGAGCGTGATCGGCTGGCACTTCTTCTCGCCGGCGAATGTCATGCGGCTGCTCGAACTTGTGCGCGGCGCAAAAACGTCGAAGCCCGTCATCGCGACCTCGATGCAGACGGCGCGCAAGATCGGCAAGATCGCGGCCTTGGTCGGCGTGTGCCCGGGGTTTGTCGGCAACCGCATGCTGGCGCAGCGCCAGCGCGAGGCGCAGAAGCTGATCCTCGAAGGCGCGATGCCGTGGGATGTCGACCGCGTGCTCTATGATTTCGGTTTCCCGATGGGGCCGTTTGCGATGTCGGACTTGGCGGGCCTCGACATCGGCTGGTCGAAGGAAACGTCGAAGAGCTCCACGATGCGCGAGATCCTGTGCGAGATGGACCGGCGCGGGCAGAAGAACGGCAAGGGGTTCTACGACTACGACGCGGAGCGCAACGCGACGCCATCACCGGTGGTCGAGAAGGCGATCCTCGAATTCGCGGCGAAGAAGGGCGTCAACCGGCGCGCGATTTCGGACGACGAAATCCTGGAGCGCTGCATGTATCCGATGATCAACGAGGGCGCGAAGATTCTCGAGGAAGGCAAGGCCATCCGTTCGTCCGACATCGATATCGTGTGGATCAACGGTTATGGCTGGCCGGTCTATCGCGGCGGGCCGATGTTCTACGGCGACACGATCGGGCTCGATAAGGTGCTGGCGAAGATGCGCCAGTTCGAAGGCCAGATGGGAGCGGAATTCGCGCCGTCGAAGCTGCTCGAGAAACTGGCGGGCGAGGGCAAGCGGTTTCAGGATCTGAAATAGCCAATA
>JBGOVA010000154.1:0-10967 GCA_041477875.1 Micropepsaceae bacterium
ATCCGTGCGCAGCGTTGTGTTTCGCGGCGGGCTCGAGCTGTGGTTTCAGCATCTCGCCATCTGGGCGCTGAGTCTTCCCGTCCGCTTCGGCTGGGTGCGGAGCGTTGCCGCGCTCGCCGAGCCGTTGCGCGATGCGGCGGAAATCTTCCGTGCGCTTGGCAGCGATCGCGGCGGGATGTTCGTCGATATTACCGGCGTCTACGCCGATGGCGCGCGGTTGCGCGTGGTGTGGACGCTGATCGCGGAGGCTGGCGACGGACCGCAGGTCCCTGCCCTGCCCGCGCTGTGCGTGATCCATGCGCTCCTCGACGGCACGCTGACGCGGCGCGGCGCCATGGCGTGCGTCGGCCTTCTCGATCTCGCAGCGATCGAGCAGCAGTTCAAACGCTTCGCCATTCACACAAGCCGCGAGACGCAGGTGCTCGAGCGCGAGCCGTTGTTTCAGCGCGCGCTCGAAGGCTTCGACCAGATGCCGGCGATCGTGCGGCACGTGCATTCGCCCGATCCGGCGAGCGAACTCGAAGGCCGGGTCGACATCGACGGTGCGGAAACGTGGGCGGGGCGCATCATCGGGCGGCTGTTCGGCTTCCCGTCGTCCGGCCGCGATCTGCCCGCCTCCGTCACTGTCGAGCGCGACGGCGATGACGAAATCTGGATCCGCCGCTTCGGGCCCGCCGAATTTCGCAGCCGCTTGCGAGCGGGCGCGGGCGTGAACCGCGCGGTCGAACAGTTCGGCCCGCTGTCGTTCGACCTCGACGCGGTCGCGAGCGACGCCGGATTCCGACTCGCGATCCGCCGCGCCAGGTTTCACGGCATCCCACTGCCGCGATTCCTTGCGCCAAGCACGATCGCTGGCGCGTCAGCCAACGCCGACGGCCGCTACCGCTTCGACGTGCTCGTGACGCTGCCGATGATTGGGCGCCTGATCCGCTATGTGGGGTGGTTGAAGCTTTGATGCTCGCGCGCTGGAGTCCCCCCACCCGATCCTTCTCGCCCTTCGGGCTTCGAACGATCGACCGCCCCTCGGCGGGGGCGGTAGCGGTGCCTGGCTGACGCCTCAGCAATCGAGGCGCTGAAATCAATCGGCGGTGAGACCGGAATGACGAAATTCGAAAAAAGCAGCGGTAATGTTTTTCCGCGATTTGGGGTTTGCCGACGCGGACGAGATGCTGGCAAAGGCCGAGTTGGCGCGACAGATCAGCAAGCTGATCAAACGAAAGTCCTTGAGTCAGGAAAAGGCCGCCGCGCTGCTCGAGATCGACCAGCCGAAGGTTTCCGCTCTTTTGAACGGACGGCTGACCGCGTTTTCGACCGAGCGCCTCATGCGATTTTCAAAGGCGCTCGGACAGGATGTGCGGATCGTCGTGCGGCCGCGACCGCGCAGCCGCGCGGTACAGATCAAGGTGGCGGCGGAGCAGAGAAAAGCGCCGATTATTTCGGCGCCATCACCATGACCATTTGGCGGCCTTCGAGCTTGGGTTCTTGCTCGACCTTGCCGATCGCGTCGACGTCGCGTTTGACCTTTTGTAAGAGCTCCATGCCGATTTCCATGTGCGCCATCTCGCGGCCGCGGAAGCGCAGGGTCACCTTCACCTTATCGCCTTCCTCGAAGAAGCGTTTGATGGAGCGCATTTTCACGTCGTAATCGTGATCGTCGATCATCGGACGGAGCTTGATCTCCTTGATCTCGATGACCTTCTGGTTCTTGCGCGCTTCGGCGGCTTTTTTCTGTTCCTGGTATTTGTATTTGCCGAAGTCCATCAGCTTGACGACGGGGGGCTTTGCGAGCGGCGCCACCTCGACGAGATCGAGGCCTTCGGCCTGGGCGAGCTTGAGAGCGTCGAACTTGCTCATCACCCCGCGTTTGCCGCCCTCGTCGTCGATCACCAGAAGTTCGTGGGCATTGATGAATTCGTTGATGCGCGGTCCGTCTTTCGAGACCGGCATGGCTGCTTGGTAAGGACGTCTAACGATTGGTTGTCTCCATAGGGTTTGCCCGGCCGCAAACGAACGCTTTAGGTCCCGTTGCCGACAATCTCGAAGCATGGTCCGCTCCGGCTTGTCTGCAACGGTGGTTTCACCTTCGCATTGTCCGTAAGCGGTTCACCCTTCAGTCGTCGGGTTCGGAGCCCTCAGAGGCGCTTGAGAACGCTTCCGGGTCTCGTGAACGGTGCACCGGTTTTCCGGCGTCCCATCCGAGGATGAAGCATAGGAAACCGGGCGGGTAAGGCAAGGTCTTCTTGTGCGAACGTCTCGCGGATATGTGCGCTGTGTCATCACGACGCCGAAAGAGTCCGCCTCCCCCTTGTGGGGAGGCCAGCGAAAGCGAGCGGAGCGATGCTTGAGCGGGTGGGGGTGGCGGCGCGGCCCACACCCCCACCCGCTCGAATTCGCTTCGCTCTTCTCGCTGGCCTCCCCACAAGGGGGAGGCGGAACTTCTGCGCACGTGCCGGGTGCGTTTGTTCGCGGTTTAGACCAAATCCGGGGGCATGGCCTCGGCCTGAAGCGTCTTGGTCAGCGCGTCGAGGGTCATCATCTCCTGCTTGTCCGAGCCCAAGCGGCGGATCGACAGGGTGCGCTCCTCGGCCTCTTTGCGCCCGACGACCAGCAAATACGGCACTTTGGCGAGCGCGTGCTCGCGGACCTTGTAGTTGATCTTCTCGTTGCGCATGTCGGTTTCGACCCGGATGCCGGCAAGCTTCAGGGCCGCCGTCACTTCTTTGGCATATGCGTCGGCGTCGTTCACGATCGTGGCGACCACCGCCTGAACGGGGGCAAGCCAGAGCGGAAATTTGCCCGCGTGATGCTCGATCAACACGCCGATGAAGCGTTCGAGCGAGCCCACGATCGCGCGGTGGAGCATGACGGGGCGTTTGCGCGTGCCGTCCTCCGCCACGTACTCGGCGTCGAGACGTTCCGGCAGCACGTAGTCGAGCTGGATCGTGCCGCATTGCCAGTCGCGTCCGATGGCGTCGCGCAGCACGAATTCGAGTTTCGGCGCGTAGAACGTGCCTTCGCCCGGATTGATCGTGTAGGGCAAGCCGATGGTTTTGCAGGCGTTCGCAAGCGCGGCTTCGGCGTGATCCCACTGCGCCTCCGTGCCGCCGCGCAAAGTGGGGCGCGTCGCGAGCTTGGTGATGAACGTGTCGAAGCCGAGTTCGCGATAGACCTCGCTCAACAGTTCGACGAAGCGCTTGGTCTCCGAGACGATCTGCTCTTCGGTGCAGAAGATGTGTGCGTCGTCCTGCACGAAGCTGCGCACGCGCATGATGCCGTGCAATGCGCCCGACGGTTCATTGCGATGGCACGCGCCGAACTCGGCAAGGCGCAACGGCAAGTCGCGATAGGATTTCAGGCCTTGCTTGAAGATCTGCACGTGGCCCGGGCAGTTCATCGGCTTGACCGCGAGGATTTTTCGCGCGTGGTCGCCGCCCTCGTCGACCTCGGCGATGAACATGTGCGGGCGATAGTTTTCCCAGTGGCCGGATTGTTCCCACAGTTTGCGGTCGATCAGCTGCGGGGTTTTCACCTCGCGATAATCGGCGCGCTCGACCTTGCGGCGGATGTAGTTTTCGACCGTGCGCCACAGGGTCCAACCCTTGGGGTGCCAGAAGACTTGGCCGACGGCCTCTTCCTGGATGTGGAAGAGATCCATCTCCTTGCCGATCTTGCGGTGGTCGCGTTTCTCGGCTTCTTCAAGGCGCGTCAGATAGGCCGCGAGTTCTTTCTCGTCGCGCCAGGCGGTGCCGTAGATGCGCTGCAATTGCGCGTTCTTGGCGTCGCCGCGCCAATAGGCGCCGGCGATCTTGGTCAGCTTGAAGCCGAGGCCGATCTTGCCGGTCGACATCAGGTGCGGCCCACGGCAGAGATCGTGCCAATCGCCGTGATAGTACACGCGCACTTCTTCGTTCGCCGGCAGGTCGCGGATGATCTCGGCCTTGTACTGCTCGCCCATGTCGAGGAAGTGTTTTGCCGCCTTGTCGCGCTCCCACACGGTGCGGCGCGTCGGCAGGTCTTTCGCCACCAGCTCGCGCATCTTGGCCTCTATCTTGGGCAGATCGTCGGGCGTGAACGGCTCGTTGCGCGCGAAGTCGTAGAAGAAGCCGTCCTCTATGTTCGGGCCGATGGTGACCTGCGTGCCGGGGTAAAGCGCCTGCACGGCTTGCGCCAGCAGATGCGCGGTGTCGTGGCGGATGAGGTCGAGCGCTTCCTCGCTCTTCCTCGTGATGATCTCGACTTTGGCGTCGCGTTCGATCGGCCAGTCGAGATCCTTCATCTCGCCGTCGACCTTGACCGCAAGCGCCGCCTTCGCGAGGCCCGGCCCGATCAACGCCGCGACGTCGCCGCCGGTCGCGCCGCGCGTCGTCGTCCGCACCGAGCCGTCAGGCAAGGTGATGCGGATTTCGTTGGCGGGTGCTGCCGACACGGGCCAAGTCTCCTTCTCTTCGGTTAAGCGCCTTTGGCGCGCGAAAGCGCGGCAGATTGGTGAGGGGGCCTTCACAAGTCAAGGAAGACCGCCTTGCGAGGCCGCGCGCGTTGTGTCACTGCCCAAGGCGTTGATTTGTGGGACCTTAACGTCCGTGACGCGCCTCAAACTGTCCTGCTTCATCATCGCCAAGAACGAAGCCGACCGCATCGTGCGTACCATCCGCGCGGTCAAGGATTGGGTCGACGAGGTCGTCGTCGTCGATTCGGGCAGCACGGACGGGACGCAGAAGCTCGCGGAGGGCGAAGGCGCGCGGGTGATCTTCAACGCGTGGCCGGGGTTCGGGCAGCAGAAGCGCTTCGGCGAGGCGCAATGCCGGAACGACTGGCTCTTGAACCTCGATGCGGACGAGGTCGTGTCGCCGGAGCTTGCCGCGGAGATACAGATGCGGTTCGCCGCGGGCGAGCCGCCGCTTGCCGTCTATGCGCTGCCGATCAACGACGTCTATCCGGGGAGCACGCGGCCGAGGTTGTGGGCCAACGACTATGTGCAGCCGCGGCTTTACGATCGCAGGCGTGTGCGGTTCAAGGATTCGACGCTCCACGATTCGCTCGACACGGCGGGCATGAAGACCGGCCGGCTCAGGGGCGACGTGCATCACTTTTCGGCGCGTTCGTTCGACGATCAGCTGCAAAAGGCGGTCGAGCGCGCGCGCTACAACGCCGACAACGCGAAGATGAAGTCGGTCGGCACTTTGCGCTTTCGGCTGCTGTTCGAGTTTCCGGCGTCGTTCCTGCGCTACTATGTGTTGCGGCGGCATTTCACGGGCGGGCTGATGGGTTTTCAGTCGTCGATGATCGGCGCCTATTCGCGCTTCGCCCGCATCGCGCGCATGCTCGAGGTGGCGCAACGCGGCACACAGGGCACGCCAAGCGCCGAGGCGCTCAACGAGCGCACCAAGGCGCCATGATCATCATCACGACGCAGAACTTTCCGCCCGATCGCGGCGGCATCGAGACGTTGATGGGCGGGCTCGCCGACAGTCTCGCGCAGGCGGGCGAGAAGATTGCGGTTTATGCAGACCGCATTCGCACGGCCGGTTTGCTGGAACGCAGTGCGCTCTCCTACCCGGTTCAGCGCTTTGGCAATTTGCGGCCGCTGCGACGGCGCGTGAAGGCGGGCGCGGTCGCCGTGGCGGCGCGCGCGAGCGGCGTGAAAGGCATCTTTGCGGATTCCTACAAGAGCATCGAGTTGTTGCCCGCGCTCGACGTGCCGATTGCCGTCCTGGCGCACGGAATGGAGTTTCCGGCGCGCCCCTCGCCGTTCAAACGCGCGCGCATCAAACGCGCGCTCGGCAAGGCGCGCACGGTGATTGCGAACTCCGCCTACACCGCGACGTTGGTGCGGCCGTATCTCAGCGACGGCGACCGCCGGTTGCGCATCGTCAATCCGCCGATCGGCGAGCAGCCCGAACCGCCGGCGCAAGCAAAGGATCAGGTTCGCCGCCTTATCGCCGGTCGTTCGCCCGTTCTGCTGTCGCTGTCACGCCTCGAGCCGCGCAAGGGCGTCGACATGGTCGTCCGCTCGCTGCCCGCGGTTCTGAAATCGCATCCGAGTGCAGTCTTCGTGATTGCAGGCGGCGGCGACGATCGCGCGCGGCTGGAGCGGCTTGCGTCGGACACAGGCGTCACAGCTCATGTCCATTTCGCGGGCCCGGTCGACGGCGAGATGAAAGCCGCGCTGCTCGCCTCGGCCGACCTGTTCGCGATGCCGACGCGGCGCGAGCGCGATTCCGTCGAGGGCTTCGGCATCGTCTTTGTCGAGGCGGGGTGGTACGGCGTGCCCGCGATCGCGGGGCGCGACGGCGGCGCGCCCGATGCGGTGATCGACGGCAAGACCGGCTTGCTGTGCGACGGGAGCGCGCCCGCCGACGTCAGCGGCAAGATCATGCGTATCCTGGACGACACCGACTTGAGGCGGCGGCTTGGCGCTGCTGCAGCCGAGCGCGCGCGTGCGTCGTTGTGGGCGGCGGCACTGCCGAAATTTCTCGACGCGCTAGGTGCGGCCGAGCGGGTTTAGTTTTTTCAAGAAGAGCGACCAGCGACCGCGGCGCGTCTTGCGTTCGAGATCGGCTTGCGAGCGCAGATAGGCCATCTGAACGACGCGGCGCTCGCCGACGAACGGCAAGTGGCCGTGCCAGGAAGTCGGCGTGCGTTTGAAGGCGATCATCGCGCCGGTGACGGGCGGGAGCTCGTGCACATAGTCCGCGAAGGATGCGTCGTTCTTGAGGACGCGAAAACAACCTTCGCCAGAGGCTGGCCAATTGTCGTTCAAGTAGATCAGCGCGCTTGCGATTTTCGATTCGCTGTCGTTGTGGATGCGCCCGTCCCCGGCCGCGGACCATTTGCGCACGGTGATCAGGCGCGGTTTGTCTCTGAGCTCTATGCCGAGTTTGTCGCTGAGGATCGACGCGAACTCGTCGGAGGTGAAGTCGTGGATCAGCGCTTTGAAGGCACCTTCCACCTTCATTTCCGACAACGGAAAAAAACCCGGGCGCGCGATGTCGGGAAAGTCGTCGCGCAACGCGGTCTTCGCGCCATCGTAGAGAACATCGGCGGCGAGCAAGTGCGGATAGGGGTCTTGCGACGCTTGGGTGGCACGCACGGCGTGGAAATCGATGACGCCTGCGGGTGCCCTTTCGAATGCGGCGGCGTCCGCCGGGAGCGCGAAGCTGGAGCGCCTGTGATCATGCTGGAGCATGGCGAGCCCCGTTTATGCTGATATGGCGTGCGCGGATGAAGCGCCCGCAGGTCGAGCGAATCCAGTGAACAACGCTTAAGGCCGCTGTGAGGTTCCTGACAGAATTGACGCCCAAACTGAGCGCGCCGCCTGTCAGGCGGGCGGCTTGGACGCCAGTATTTCGCGGTAAACCCTCAATGTTGCGGCGCACATGGCGTCGACGGTGTATGCGCGCAGGACCCGCTCGCGGCCCGCGTCGCCTATCGCCTTGCGCCGATCGGCGGTGAGGGCGAGCGCGCCTGCGATTGCCTTGGCGAGGGCGTCGGCGTCGCCCGGCGGAAAGAGAAACCCGGTGACACCGTCTGCGATCGTTTCCGTCTGCGCGCCGAGTTTTGAAGCCACGATCGGGCGCTGCATCGCTTGCGCTTCGACGGCGACGCGGCCGAAAGCTTCGGGCTCGATCGACGGCGTGACGATCACGTCCGCTGCCATGAAAGCCGCCGGCATATCGCTGCAGTGACCGGGAATGCGAACCATTTGGCCGAGATCGAGCCGATCGACCGCGGCACGCAGTTCGTCGACATAGGCGTCGCGTTCCTGCGCGTCGCCGGCCATCACCGCTTCGAAATCGCGGTTCGGCAGACGCGCGAGCGCCTCAACGAAGACGAGTTGCCCATTCCATCGCGTGAGGCGGCCGGGCATCACGATGACCGGTTTGCCGGATTTCAGGCCCCATTGTTTGCGTATGGCTTCGACCCGCTCGGGCGTCACGTTCTCGGGCGTGAACGCGTTGATGTCGATACCGCGCGGGATGACGTGGAGCTTTTCCCGGTCGACCCCGTGCTGCGAGAAGACGTGGTCGGCGGTGAATTTCGAGTTGGCGATCACCGCGTCGCCGCGCGCCATGATCGAATTGTAGAAGCGCTTCAGCGCGCCGCGCGCGTTGTAGATGCCGTGATAGGTCGCGACGAACGCGATGCCGGTGCGGCGCGCGGCAAGATAGGCGCTCCACGCGGGCGCGCGCGAGCGGGCGTGGACGATCGCGATCCTTTCGCGGCGGATCAGATCGGCAAGGCGCGCGGCGTTGCGCCAGATCGTGAGCGGGTTCTTCGTGTCGTAGGGGCCGGTGATGAGTTTTGCGCCCGCCGCTTCGGCCTCGCCCGCCAGGCGGCCGCCGGCGGTTGCGATCCACGCACTCCCGCCCGCCGCCACGACGGCACGCGCGACATCGACCGCCGTACGTTCGGCGCCGCCCGCATCGAGCGCGGGGATGACTTGCAGGACGGCAAGAGTGGTGGGCTTTGGTGCAAGCTTTGCGGCGGGTGGATTCTCCATGAGCGAACCGAAGCGACTCTCGTTGTGGCCCTCAAATCCAACATGTCGGGCGTGAAAGCAATGGCGCGGCGGATTAGAGCAACGCTTTGAGGCCTTGGCGATAGGTCGGGTAGCGCAAGACGACGCCCAATTCGGTTTTGATGAGGTCGTTCTTCACGCGCTTGGACTCGGCGTAGAAGCTCAGCGCCATTTCCGACATGGACTTTGCGGCGTCTTCGAACGGTTCGAGAGGCGGTGGTTCGATTCCCAGGAGGTCCGCTGCGAAGGCGACGACTTCATGCGGCGGCGCGGGTTCGTCGTCGCAGACATTGTAGATGGCGCCTGCGCGCGGATGCGCAATCGAGGCTTCGAGGACGGAGGCTACATCTTCGACGTGGATGCGCGAAAATATCTGGCCCTCCTTGACGATGCGGCGCGCGGTTCCGTTGCGCACGGTTTCGAGTTGATTGCGGCCGGGCCCATAGATTCCAGCGAGGCGGAAAATCTGCACCGGGAGATTCAGCGCGCTGCCCAGGGCCAGCCAAGCGTGTTCGGCAGCGACGCGGCGTCTTGCGCGCTCGCTTTCGGGCGCGACGGGCGTGGCCTCCGTCACCCAATCGCCGCCGTGGTCGCCGTAGACTCCTGTCGTCGACAGATAGCCGAGCCATTGGGGCGCGGGCTTGACCGCCGATAGATCGTGCACATGCGCCGCGAGGATCGGGTCGCCGGAGACATCAGGCGGCGCGCTGACGAGAACATGCGTCGCATCGCGCAGCGCGGCGGCGGGATCGGGGAGCGGATGGCCGGGCGCGAACGTGAACGCCTCGTAACCCAAGTCTGCGAGCGCCGTCGCGCGCTCGCGCGTGCGGGCGGTGCCGGCGATGCGCCAGCCTTTGGATTTCAGCCGCCGCGCGAGCGTTTCGGCCGTAAATCCCAATCCGAAACAGAAGAGCCGGTTCGCCGTCATTGAGCGTGAAATCGGTTGAGGCTTGAATTTGCCGCAAAGTCTGCGAAGTCTCTGCCCATGGTCAAGCATGCTTTCCTCGCCGCGATCCTTGTGGCAGCCAACGCGGCCGCGGCTTTCGCGGCGGATTTCTCCTATGACGCGTGCCTGAAGAAGGCGGATCGTCACCCCGACGAAGCGCTGGAAATGGCGATGAACGCGCTCGGCGAGGGCGACGACGCGGGCGCCGAGCATTGCGCGGCCATCGCGTTGGTCGGGTTGAAGCAATACGGCGAGGCCGCGCGGCGGCTCGACGTTTTGGCGCGCAAGGCTTCGGCGGGTGGTGCGGAGGTTCGCTCGCAACTTCTGAGTCAGGCCGGGAATGCGTGGTTGCTCGCGGGCCAACCCGAACTCGCGACGCAGTCGTTCACGGCGGCGCTGCAGCTCATGCCCGGCGAGGCTGATTACTTGATCGATCGCGCGCGCGCCTCAGCACAGCTGAAGAAGTGGGCCGCGGCCGAGTCCGACTTGTCGTCGGCGCTGGTTTCGGAACCCGGCAACGTGCAGGCCTTGGTGTTGCGTTCGAGCGCACGGCGCGCGCAGAAGAATCTGCAAGGCGCCATGGGCGACATCACGCAAGCGCTGTTGCTCGATCCCGAAAACGTCGAGGCGCTGGCCGAGCGCGGATTGCTGCGTGCGGCGCAAGGCGACAAGGCGGGCGCGCGCAAGGACTTCCTTGCCGTGCTGGAACGCGCGCCCGAGAGCGAAGCGGCGGCGAGTGCCCGTGTTCAGATCGAAAAGCTCGAAGTGAAAAAGACGCGCTAGGCCGCGACGGCGTTCCATTCGTCGGCGACGCTTGCCTCCTGCTCGGCGGCCGCATGGCGGTTGCGCAAGGTTTTGACCTCTCGGTCCGGCAGCAATCGCGTGAGCGCCCATACGGCCGCACCGCGCACGAGCGGCGACGGATCGGCCAGCAACGTTTCCGCGTGTTTGGCGAGCGTTCTGTCCCCTGAATTGCCCATTGCGATCAAGACGTTTCGCACGAAACGGTCGCGGCCGACGCGCTTGATCGGCGAGGCGCGGAAATATCGGCGGAACGCGGCGTCGTCGAGCAATGCGAGTTCGGCGAGGAGGGGTGCTTGGAGCTCGGCGCGCGGGTGGAACGAGGTTTCGCGCGCGGCGGCGGCGAATTTGTTCCACGGGCAGACGGCCAGGCAATCGTCGCAGCCGTAGATGCGATTGCCCATGAGCGGGCGAAGGTCGCGCGGGATTGGGCCTTTGTGTTCGATCGTCAGGTAGGAGATGCAGCGGCGCGCGTCGAGCTTGTAGGGCGCGGGGAACGCGTTCGTCGGGCAGACGTCGAGGCAGCGTTGGCAGGTTCCGCAATGGTCCTCCTCGTTTGACGGCGGGCCCAGATCGAGCGTCGTCAAGATCACGCCGAGGAACAGCCAGGAGCCGTGTTCGCGGCTGACGAGGTTGGTGTGCTTGCCTTGCCAGCCGAGGCCAGCGGCCTGAGCGAGCGGCTTTTCCATCAAGGGTGCGGTG
>JBGOVA010000008.1:0-44163 GCA_041477875.1 Micropepsaceae bacterium
CCGGAAGAGTACGGCGGCGCGGGCGGCACGTTCGCGCATGAAGCGGTGATCATCGATCACCTGGGCAAGCTCGGCATCGACGGGTGGGGCATCACGCTGCACAACGCGATCGTCGCGCCTTATATTTTTCATTGCGGCTCGGAAGAGCAGAAGAAGCGCTGGCTGCCGCGGCTCGCGTCGGGCGAACTCGTCGCCGCGATCGCGATGACGGAGCCGGGCACGGGCTCCGACCTGCAATCGGTTAGGACGAGCGCGCGGCGCGACGGCAATCACTACGTGATCAACGGGTCGAAAACGTTCATCACGAACGGCGGCACGGCGAACTTCGTCATCGTCGTTGCAAAAACCGATCCGACGAAAAGGTCGAAGGGCATTTCGCTGATCGTGGTCGAGACCGACGAAGTCGAAGGCTTCCGGCGCGGACGCGTGCTGGAGAAGATCGGCCAGAAGGCGAACGATACCGCCGAATTGTTTTTCGACGACGTGCGCGTACCGACGTCGAATCTCATCGGCATGGACGAAGGCCAAGGCTTCATCCATTTGATGCAGCAATTGCCGCAGGAGCGGCTCATCATCGCGCTGCAGGCGATGGCGGTGATCGAGCGCGCGCTCGAGCACACGATCGCCTATGTGAAAGGGCGCAAGGCGTTCGGCAAGCAGATCATCGAGTTCCAAAACACGCAGTTCAAGCTCGCCGAATGCAAGACCGAGGCGACGGTCGCCAAGGTGTTCTGCAATCATGCGACGGGGCTGCTGCTCGAGAAGAAGCTCGATCCGTTCATGGCGTCGATGGCGAAGCTGTGGCTCACGGAAGTCCAGTGCCGCGTCGTCGACGAGTGTCTGCAATTGCACGGCGGCTATGGGTACATGAACGAGTATCCGATCGCGCGCATGTACGCCGACAGCCGCGTGCAGAAGATCTATGGCGGCACGAACGAGATCATGAAGCTGCTGATTGCGAGGTCGCTTTGACCGGCGTCGCTCATCCTCCCCCGCTTCAGCGGGGGAGGGGGACCGCGAAGCGGTGGAGGGGGGCTGTGCCACGCGACGAGGAGCGCAAGTCGCATGCGTTTGCAAAGAAACTTCGTCGCAACCTAACGCATGCCGAAGTGATCCTCTGGCAGAGCCTGCGGCGGGACTCGATGGAAGGCCTAAGGTTCCGCCGACAACATCCCATCGGGCCGTACATAGCCGATTTTGCGTGTCTCCCGGCGAAGCTCGTAGTCGAGGTTGATGGTGCGACGCACGGCACGGCCGCAGAACTTGCATACGACGCGCGGCGTCGCAAGTTCATGGCGAAGTTTGGCTGGCAAGAGATTCGGGTCACAAATTTCGACGTCTACAAGAACTTGGACTTCGTGCTTGAGCACATTTGGCAAGAGGCGACCAAGCGCTTGGCCCCCTCCACCGCTTCGCGGTCCCCCTCCCCCGCTGAAGCGGGGGAGGATGAGTTGCGCCGGAGTTGATCATGTACACACCCCGCCATTTTGCTTTGGACGACCTCGCCGCCCAGCACGGCCTGATCGATGCGTGTGACTTCGGCATCGTGATCAGCAACGGGGCGGAGGGAATGTTCGCCACGCATATTCCGCTGCTCTTGGCGCGCGATGAGGGCAAGTTTGGAACACTCTACGGCCACGTGGCGCGCATCAATCCGCATGTGGCGCTGTTCGGCAAGGGCGAGGCGCTTGTGGTCTTTTCGGGGCCGCACGCCTATGTCTCGCCCACTTGGTACTCCGATCGGACGACGAACGTGCCGACGTGGAACTATGCGGCCGTTCATTGCTACGGCGTGCCCATGCCTTCAAGCGAAGATCAACTCCAGCATCTGCGCCATATGGTCCAGCGCTACGAAGGCGCGCGGGCGAATGGGTGGAGCGTCGACGAACTCAAAGCGGAAATGCGCGAGAGCTTGCCGCGCGCCATCATGCCATTTCGCATGGAGATCACACGCATTGAGGGCAAGGCGAAGCTGTCTCAGAACAAGCCGCGCGCCGAGCGCGAGCGCGTGATCGAGGGATTGAAGGCCGCGGGCGAGACGAAGCTCGCCCAGCGCATGCAAGCTGAATTGGAAAAAGCCTGAGTGCAATCGAGTTTGGGATAATGGAGGAAAGCCTATGACTGAATGTTTCGTCTACGACACCGTGCGCACGCCGCGCGGCAAGGGCCGCAAGGACGGCGCGCTGCACGAGGTGACGGCGCTCGAACTCGGCACGCAGGTGCTGAAGAACATCCGCGACCGCAATAACCTTGATACGTCGAAGGTCGACGACGTGGTGTTCGGCTGCGTCGATCCTGTCGGCGAGCAAGGTTCCGACATCGCGCGCATCGCGGTGTTGAATGCGGACTACGCGGAAAGCGTCGCCGGCGTGCAGATCAATCGCTTCTGCGCCTCGGGCCTTGAGGCCTGCAATATGGCGGCGGGTCAGATCATGGCGGGCCAGTCGGACATGACGATCGGCGGCGGCGTCGAATCGATGAGCCGGGTCGGCATGGGCGCTTCGGGCGGTGCGTGGCCGGTCGATCCGCAGATCGCGATCAAGAGCTATTTTTCGCCGCAAGGCATCGGCGCAGATTTGATCGCGACGCTCGACGGATTTTCGCGCGACGACGTCGACGCCTTTGCCGTCGAAAGCCAGAAACGCGCGGCGAACGCGTGGAAGAACGGCCACTTCAAGAAATCGGTGACGCCGGTCAAGGACATCAACGGGCTCACGATCCTGGACAAGGACGAGCACATGCGGCCCGATACGTCGATGCAGTCGCTTGCGGCGCTGCAGCCCGCGTTTGCAATGCCCGGCGAGTTCGCTTTCGACGCCGTCGCGCAACAGCGCTATCCGGAGGTCGAGCAGATCAATCACGTGCATCACGCCGGCAATTCGTCGGGCATCGTCGACGGTGCGGCTGCCGTGCTGTTGGGCACAAAGGAAGCGGGGCGCGCCCAGGGCCTGAAGCCGCGCGCACGCATCCGCGCGTTTGCTTCGATCGGGTCGGAGCCGTCGATCATGCTCACGGGCCCCTCCTACGTGACCGAGAAGGTGTTGAAGCGCGCCGGCATGAAGGTCAGCGACATCGACCTTTATGAGTTGAACGAGGCGTTTGCGTCGGTCGTATTGCGCTACATGAAGGTGCTGGGCATTCCGCATGAGAAGGTCAACGTCAACGGCGGCGCGATTGCGATGGGCCATCCGTTGGGTGCGACGGGAGCCATGATCCTCGGCACGGTGCTCGACGAGCTGGAGCGGCGGAATCTGAACACCGCGCTCATCACGCTGTGCGTCGGCGCCGGCATGGGCACCGCCACGATCATCGAACGCGTTTAGGGCCTGGGACCGCGGGCATCTTGCCCGCACTTACACCCTGAGGAACGAAGAGCGGGCGGGACGCCCGCGCTCCCAGGAACAAGGAAACGAAACAATGGACCTCAAGACATTCAAATGGAATCAGGACGGGGACGGCATCGTCACGCTGACGTGGGACGATCCGGAGCGCACGATGAACGTGCTTTCGAACCAAGCGCTGCGCGATTTGGGCGCGGCGATCCCGAAGATCGCGAGCGATGCGGCGATCAAGGGCGCGATCATCACCTCGGGCAAGACGAACGGGTTTTGCGCGGGGGCTGCGCTCGATGAGATGGAAGGTGCGGCGTCGGGCGCGGGTGGCGGCCCTGCGAAGACGACGGAAGAACGCGCGCGCGAACGCTACGAAGGCATGGTGCAATTCAACCAGCTGTTCCGCAAACTCGAGACCTGCGGCAAGCCGATCGTCGCGGCGATCAACGGGTTGGCGCTGGGCGGCGGACTCGAAGTCACGCTCGCGTGCCACTACCGCGTCGTTGCCGACAATCCGAAAATCCAACTCGGCTTGCCGGAATCCAAGGTCGGGTTGCTGCCCGGCGGCGGCGGCACGCAGCGTCTGCCGCGTTTGATGGGTGCGCAGAACGCGCTGCCTCTGATCCTGCAGGGAACGTCGCTCGATCCGCAAACGGCGGCGCGCCAGAAGGTCGTGCACAAGGTCGTGCCGGCCGATCAGCTGATCGCAGAGGCAAAGCGCTGGATCAAGGAAACACCCGATCCGGTGCAGCCGTGGGACAAGAAGGGTTTTGAGGTGCCGGGCGGCCTGCCGCACGACAAGGGTGCGTCCACGGTCTTCACGATGGGCAACGCGCTCTATCGCAAGACGAGCTACAACAATTATCCGGCGCAGCGCTACATCCTGTCGTGCGTCTACGAAGGCTTGCAGGTGCCGATCGACGCGGGGCTTCGCATCGAGGCGCGCTATTTCACCAAGCTGATGATGGACCCGGCGTCGCGGAACATGATCCGCTCGCTGTTTCTCTCGATGCAGGATCTGGGCAAGGGCGCGCGGCGTCCGGCGAACGTGCCGGCGACGACGGTCAAGAAGCTCGGCGTTCTAGGCGCCGGCATGATGGGTGCGGGTATCGCCTATGTCTCGGCGCAAGCCGGCATGGACGTTGTGCTGCTCGACACGACGCAGGAGGCGGCTGAGAAGGGCAAGGCCTATTCGACCAAGCTGCTCGACACGCAGATTTCGAAGGGGCGCGCGACCGAGGAGAAGAAGCAGAAGTTGCTTGCGCTCATCAAGCCGACGACCAGCTATGAAGAACTCAAAGGTTGCGATCTGATCATCGAGGCCGTGTTCGAGACCCGCGAGATCAAAGCCGACGTCACCAAGAAGGCGGAGGCGCAGATCGGGGCGAAAGCGGTGTTCGGGTCGAACACGTCGACGTTGCCCATTACCGGGTTGTCCGAAGCCAGCGTGCGGCCGGAGAACTTCATCGGCATCCATTTCTTCTCGCCGGTCGACAAGATGCAGCTTGTCGAAATCATCATGGGCAAGAAGACGGGCGACTATGCGCTCGCCATGGCGATCGACTACGTCAAGCAGATCAAGAAGACGCCGATCGTGGTCAACGATTCACGCGGGTTCTACACCTCGCGCTGTTTCGGCACGTATGTCGGCGAGGGCCAGGAGATGCTTGCCGAAGGCATTGCGCCGGCCATCGTCGACAATGTCGGACGCATGACGGGCATGCCGCGCGGGCCGCTCGAACTTGCGGACGACGTGGCACTCGACCTTGCGTACAAAGTGCGCGAGCAGACGAAGAAGGACCTCGGCGCCAAATACGAAGCGGGGCCTGCCGATACGCTGATCGAAACGATGGTGGCCAAGCTCGGCCGCTACGGACGCAAGAACGGCAAGGGGTTCTATGACTATCCGGCCGACGGTTCGGGCAAGAAGCGGCTGTGGCCGGGCTTGAAGGACATCGTGAAGTTCAAGATCACGTCCTCGACGCCCGAGTTGGTCGACGAGTTGAAGAAGCGCTTCCTCTATCGCCAGGCGGTGGAAGCGGCGCGCTGCTTTGAGGAGCATGTCGTGACCGATCCGCGCGAGGCCGACGTTGGCGCGATCCTCGGCTGGGGCTTTGCGCCCTATACCGGGGGCCCGCTCTCGATCATCGATACGGTCGGCACGAAGAAGTTCGTCGAGGACTGCGATCGCTTGGCGCAGAAATACGGCAAACGCTTCCTGCCCGGCAAACTGCTGCGCGACATGGCGGAGAAGGGCGACACGTTCTACGGCCGCTTCAAGCCGGAGACGAAGAAGGCGGCTTGAAGCCAGCCTTCAGACTTGACTGAGATCGGGCGCGGCGTCATAAGCCGCGCCCTTTTTGTTTGGAAAAATGCGCATGCGCAGCGATATGCCGAAAGTGATCGTGGAGCGCGCCCGGACCGGGCGCGGGCCGTTGCGCCGGGGCCGCCCCGAGCGCGACGACGATCTTGCATTGTCCAAAGTCGGGGTGAAGCGGCATGCGCGCATGCGCGGCGGGTTCAAGATGCTCAACGAGAATCTCAACCCGTTGAAGCGCTATCTGGAAACCCAGGTCGGGCGGCCGTGGGACAAGGTGTGGTCGGAAGTGTGCGAGAACCTCCGGCCCTCGAACACCGTGCAGCAGCATGTGCGCGACCACATTCCGGACTTCGTCGCAATCAAGACTTCGCTGCGCGACGGCGAGGTGTGGGTGCACGACCGTTTCGCGCTCAAGCCGCTCAAGGAGTCCTTCACGAAGCTTTTCGTCGACCCGAAAAGCGGGCTCCTGCGCCGCAACAAGCACTACACGGGATGGCAGGGCCTGAAGCGCGCGCGCCGCGTCGCACAGGCAAAGGCGCTCGATCAACGCTTGCGTGTCGTCTCGGCGACCAAGCAGCTCCATTTGCTCGACGACGGCGCCTGGTGGGAGGTGACGCTCGCCAAGGTGCCGACGGGTGTCGAGGAGCGGAAGACCCGCCACGGCACGCAACGCCTCACGTTCGAGCTTGGCGTTGACGATGTCGTGCTGCGTGCCGGACTGAGCAAGCTCGGGCGGGAGAAGCTCTATGGGCGCGCGGGGGTCTATGGCGCGTCCAAGCGGCAGTTGTCGAAGAAGGAAATCCGCAGTCTGAAGTTGCGGTGAGCGACGGCCGCCCCTTGTTCCCGTGGCTTGCGGTGTGATAGCCCGGCGACGCAACAAGGGTGTCCGCAATGCGCGCCGTCTTACTCGTTCTTCTTCTGACCTTCGGTTTCGCTCTCCCGTCCGCCGCCGCGGATCGAAAAATCGAGGACTTCTATGGTGCCTATTTGGGCCACGGGACGGAGGAACATGTCGGGGAGGCGGCGACCGGCGCTCAGGAAAAACAGACGCGCTTCAGCCAGGTCATCATCAGGCCGGCGGCGGAAGGCGGGTTTTCGATCGAATGGGCGACCCTGAAGCTCAAGGGCGACGAGATACCGCGCGAAGCCGACACGAAGACCTACACGCAGAATTTTCGCGCCGCCGATAAGCCCAATCTGTTCCGCGACATAACCTCCGGCGACCCGAACCTGGGGGCGGACACGTCCTGGGCGGTCATCAACGGCGATACTTTGAGCATCGTTCAAATTTCTGTCGGGCCCGACGGCTCGTATTTCGTGACCCACTACGACCGTACGCTGACGGATAAGGGCATGGATGTGCGCTTCACGCGGTTCGAGAACAGCCGGATTGTCCGCGCCGTGCGGCTGAGCCTGTTCAAAGGGCCCGCAAAAGTTAACTAGGGGGCCGGTTGCGGGCGGCCAGTTGCTTGAGGACTGGCGGCCGTGATTTGATGGCTGTCGGTTCGTGGGCTGGGGCGCCCTCCACCCAAACTCAAGGGGATTCGACATGCGCATTGCTGTGGCGCTTGCTTTCGTGGCGTCGTTGGTTGCGACTGCGGCTCAGGCGGCCGATCGCAAGATCGAGGACTTCTTCGGCCGTTGGGTCGGCACCGGCCAGGCAACCCAAGGCGTCGTAAACCCGGTCGCGACGCAGTCGCGCGATTCGGAGGTCATCATCGAGAAAGCGGCCGACGGCTTCAAAATCTCGTGGACGACGATGTCTTCCAATGTCGGCGATTCCTCGCACTCCAAGGTGAAGGCCTCGGAGCTGACGTTCAAGCGCGGCAAGAAGCCCGGTGTGTTCATCGACGTGAAGTCCGGCAATGCCATGGAAGGCAAGAAGACGACATGGGCGCGCGTTTCCGGCGACATGCTGTCGATCGCGCAATTGGTCATCGGGGAAGACGGGCAATGGGATGTGACCGTCTATGACCGTACACTGAAGGGCGCCGACCAGATGACGCTGGCGTTCACGCGCATCACCAACGGCGCGATCGCCCGACAAGCATCGCTGGCGATGACCAAGGTCAAGGACTGATTGCCGGCACCCTAAGTTTCGAACGGCGTTCAAGGCCGTGCGCGCGGCGATGTCGTATCGCGCGACAAGTCGGGTCAGAAAATATTGATCGGCGTTTGTCGTTTTGAACGGCGATCAAGCCGCGCTCGGTGTGCGCGCATCGGGCCTTTGTTCTGCAACGCAAGCCTGGCAAGATTGCGCCGTGTGTACTGATTCACGCGGGCGCTGCGTTTGCGCCTGCAATCAGAGTTTGCATTCGGCGTATGCCTTGAGGGGGGCACAGTCATGGCGGGCGCGACGGCCGCGCGTGTAGTGCAGTACGGGCCCGAGCGGCGTTCCATCAAAATGTGGGACGGCGAGGTGTCGTACCTCGCGTGGGAGGATGCCGGATCAAAGGCGCCTTCCTTGCACTTTGCCCATGCGAATGGCTTCAACGCGCAGACGTATCGGTCGCTGTTCGACGGCCTTGCGGCGGACATGCGAATTTACGCCAGCGACCTTCGGGGGCACGGGTACACGACGCTTGCCGCCAATCCGAAAGGCATGCGCACGTGGCTGATCTATCGTGACGACATCATCAAGGTTTTGCAGGAGCTCGACGGGCGACCGAAGATCCTGGCCGGGCATTCCTTGGGCGCGACGTCGAGCCTGATGGCGGCGGCGGCAAAGCCCGGTTGGGTGACCGGGCTGGTGCTTGTCGAGCCCGTGATCATGCCGCCGCGCTATTTGCGCTGGATGACGGTCATGCGCGCGCTGGGCCTCATCGACCGCATGTTTCCCATGGTCGCGCAGGCAAAGCGCCGGCGCGGCATCTTCGCCTCGCGCCAGGCGATGTTCGAGGCCTATCGCGGGCGCGGCGCGTTCCGCACCTGGCCTGAAAAGGTCGTGCGCGACTACATCACCGGGGGCTCCGTCGAATATATCGACGATCGGCAAGTGCGCCTGGCATGCACGCCGGGGTGGGAGGCCGCGAACTATCGCGCGGGCGCGCCGAACATTTGGCGGGAGCTGGATAAGGTGCGCTGCCCCATCACGCTGATCGTGGGCGAAAAGCGTTCGACGTGTCCTGCGCCCGTCGTCGAAATGCTTGTGGAAAGGCGTCCGGACATCCGTGTCGTCAACGTGCCAGAAGCGAGCCACTTCCTGCCGATGGAATTCCCCGCGATCGTGCAACGGGAAATCCGCTCGATGGCGGGCATCTCAAGCCGATAGGCCCTGAACGACCAGCCGTTCGAGATGCGCGCGCATGTCGGGCGGAATCTCGATCGCCTTGCGCTCAACCAGATCCATTGCGACCGCCACCGCCTCGGCGGTCGCAAGGCACTCGCCCGTTTCGGCGTCGAAGAGCCAATGGCACCAGACATAGGTTTTCGCGGCGACGGACTTGAGGCCGCTCTTCAAGACCAGCAAGTCGCCTTCCCGCGCGAAGGCGCGATAGACGAAGCGGTACTCGAGTGCGGCGCCGCCGACACGGCCGGTCGAGCGATCTTGACCGCTGGTCTGCGCGATCAAGTTGGGAATGGCGTCCGAGACGCGGCCCATATAGTGGCGCGTCGTCATGTAGCCCGTGCTGTCGCAGTACTCGGGGAGCGCGGCGCCGCGGAATGTGGTCATAAGGTTCATCCGTTCGGCGTCGGCAAGGCTCGGGGCACGTCGCGGCGGCGCCATGTCGAGCCCGCGCGGAGTTCCATGCGGCGGCAGATCGACGGTGATTTTCGGCGCTTTGGCGACTGCTTCGATCGGTAATGGCAGGCCGCCGCGCGTTTCGACGTCGCACCATTCCGCCCGCGTGACGAAGGTCGCGGCGACGGCCTCGATTGCGATGTTCTTCATCTCTTCGTAGACGACGAGGCCTTCGCTTCGCGCCTGAAGAATGCCACCGTTGATCGCGAACGGCGCGCTGGGGCGCAGCTCGCGATGGAAGCGAATGTGATGCTCACGCGGCACCAGCGCGGCGGTTGCGCCGTGCGGCGATCGCGGGCTCAAGCCCAGCTTCGCGGCCAGGGCCATCAGGCCCTCGTCCGCCTTGCCGACATAGAACTGCACGTTCATGTGGCCCATCTGATCGCATTCCCAGGTCTGGACGCTGGAGCGCGCGAGTTCGATCATTTCCGCCATTGATTTGGATAGTCCCCGAGCATTGTTGGGGTGATTCGTAGGCGATGGTGATGCTATTGGACAAGCGCGCGGTTGGTCGAAGCGGATCCCGCGCGCGTCGACGCTACGGAAAGTTCGCGGAGGATCGCTTGGCACAAGGACCGCTCAACGGTGTGCGCGTCGTCGAATTTGCGGGGCTTGGGCCGGCGCCCTTCTGCGGCATGCTGCTCTCCGATCTCGGCGGCGATGTCGTTCGCATCGACCGCAAGGATGGCCGGCCCGCGGCGGCGCATCAGGTGACGCATCGCGGGCGTCGCTCCGTGGCGCTCGATCTCAAGGACAAAGACTCCGTGGCGCTCTGTCTCGACTTGTTCGAGCGCGCGGAGATCGTGTTCGAGGGCTTTCGACCGGGCGTGATGGAGCGATTGGGTCTCGGTCCCGACGCGGCGTTGAAGCGCAATCCGAAATTGGTCTACGGGCGCATGACCGGTTGGGGGCAGACGGGGCCGCTGGCGCACGCGGCGGGGCACGACATCAACTACATCGCGATCTCGGGTGCGCTGCATGCGATCGGCACGCGCGAGCGGCCGGTGCCGCCGCTCAATCTGGTCGGCGATTTCGGAGGCGGCGCGCTCTATCTCGCGTTCGGCGTTTTGGCTGCGCTCACTCACGCTCGTGTCACTGGAAAAGGGCAGGTCGTCGATGCCGCGATGTGCGACGGGGCGGCGTCGCTGATGGCCTACTTCTACGGGTTTCGCGCGGAAGGCATGCACAGCAATGAGCGCGCAGCGAACCGGCTCGACGGCGGCGCGCCCTTCTATGACGTTTATCGCTGTTTGGACGGCGAGTGGATCGCACTCGGTTCCATCGAGCCGCAGTTCTACGCGCTGCTGCGCGAGAAGGCGGGGCTGAGCGATCCCGCCTTCGACACGCAGATGGATCGCAAGCGCTGGCCGGACTTGAAGGAGAAACTCGCACGTGTGATCGCCGCCAAGACGCGGGCCGAGTGGTGCGCGATCATGGAAGGCACGGACGTGTGCTTCGCGCCTGTGCTGGAAATGGATGAGGCGCCTTCCTATCCGCACAATCGCGAGCGCGACGTGTTCGTGACGGTCGAAGGCGTGGTTCAGCCCGCGCCCGCGCCTCGCTTCGACGCGACGCCTGGAGCGATCCAGGGGCCTCCGCCGGAGATCGGCGCGCACAACATCGCCGTTCTGCGGGAATGGGGTTTCTCTCCAGACCGCGTGGACGAATTGCAACGCAAGGGAGTGATCTGATGGCTCGTCGCGCCGCCATTGTTGCACCGGTTCGCACACCGGTCGGGAAGTATCTGGGTGCGTTGAAGGACTGGCCCGCGGAAAAACTCGCCGCGCACGTGATCCGCGAAACCGTCAAGCGCAGCGGCGTCGATCCGGCGCGCATCGAGGACGTGGTCTTCGCGCAGAGTTATGCGAACAGCGAGGCGCCGTGCATCGGGCGCTGGGCGGCGCTCGCCGCCGATCTGCCGATCGAGGTGCCGGGATGCCAAGTCGACCGGCGCTGCGGCGGCGGGCTGCAGGCGATCGTTACGGCGGCGATGATGGTCGAGACGGGGGCGGCCGACGTAGTGGTCGCGGGCGGTGTCGAGAGCATGAGCAATATCGAGTACTACACGACCGCGATGCGCAGCGGTGCGCGCGCGGGCAACGTGCAGTTCTACGACCGTTTGGAGCGCGGACGCGAGCGTTCGCAGCCCGTCGAACGTTTCGGCGTCATCTCGGGCATGATCGAGACCGCCGAGAACGTCGCCAAGGAATGCCAGATTTCGCGCGAGGCCTCCGATGCGTTTGCGGCCGAAAGCCACAAGCGCGCCGTCCGCGCGCGCGAGGGGGGCAAGTTCGCCGACGAAATCGTTGCGGTGCCGATCGCGCAGAAGAAGGGCGATCCGATCCTCGTCACGCAGGACGAAGGCATACGCGCGGATGCGAGTATCGAAGCGTTGGGCGCGCTGAACCCGATCATGGAGGGCGGCATCGTCACAGCCGGCAATTCGAGTCAGCAGAACGATGCGGCGGCCGCCTGCCTGATCGTCGCAGAAGACAAGCTCGCGCCGCTCAACCTTCAGCCGATGGGGTTCCTCGTTGGCTGGGCGGCGGCCGGCTGCCATCCCGCGACGATGGGGCTTGGGCCGGTGCCGGCCGTGCAGAAATTGCTTCAGCGCACGAAGATCGGGTGGAAGGACATCGACCTTGTCGAGTTGAACGAAGCGTTCGCGGCGCAAGTTCTGGGCGTGCTCAAGGGTTGGGGTTGGGATGATCGCGAGAAGCTGAACGTCAACGGTTCGGGCATCTCGCTCGGACATCCGATCGGCGCGACCGGCGTGCGCATCATGACGACGCTGCTCCACGAGATGAAGCGGCGGCGGGTGCGGCTCGGGCTTGAGACAATGTGCGTGGGCGGCGGGCAGGGCGTGGCTGCAATTTTCCAGGCGCCTTAGGAGGAAGGAACATGGGTTCGATACGCGTTGCCGTGGCGGCAGTTGCAAGCTTGGCGTTGGTGCTCGGCGTGGCGGCCGCCGGCGGTATCGATTGGTCGAAAGCCAAGCCGATCGAGGATGACGGTGTGGGGTGGGGTGTCATTCCCCTCGACGGCGGCAAAGTCGACGCCTTCTTCGGCAGGCCTGAGTCCGACTATGTCGTCGTGCGCATCAGCTGCTCGAAGACGCGTTCGCTCGACTTCTCTTATATCGACGGCACGATGAAGCCGCATGCGAAGTACAGGGTCCACTTGCGCACCGGCACGCACGAGTTCGCGCTTTCTGGTCGAACTGCGGAACGTTGGGAAATGGACGACTTGGTCGAACTGCGTTTCGGCGCACCCACGGGCCAGCTCGCAGCGGACCTGCGCGCGGGCGCCGACCTCCTCGTGTTCATTGCTGAGGATGGGAGCCAGTGGACAACGGCCTTTGCCCTGGCGGGCGATGCCAAGGCACTCGCGCCGTTCTTTGCCGCTTGCGGCGGGTGAGCTACTGGGTGTGTCGATCGTCGGCGCCGGTGATGTGGATCATGCCGTCCTTGAACGCGAAATAGAGATGCAGGCGCTTCAGCTCGTTCATGCCGAGGACCAAGTCCTCATCGTCGAACTTGCCGAGGTGAACCGGGACGTTCTCGAACTTGATGCCCGATACCGTGAGCGTCTTGAACGTGTAACTGTACATGTCGATCGCTGTGCCGCTCGCCGAATAGGATTTTCCGGCGGCTTCTACGCCGGGTGAGCTCGGCGTGATTCCCCAACGCCGCTTTGCGTGATCGAGGTGAATGCCTGAGAACGTGGCGCCGGTGTCAAACAGGACCCGCACGGGCTCACCGTCCAACTCCGCGCCGACGATCGGCCGGTTTATGGGCACAAAGTTCTTTGCCGTGGTGATGCGGGTTTCGGTGTGTGAGACCAGCTTTTTGCGCTTGAACTCCAATGTCACGGCTGCGTCAGCCCAATGGACGCCAGCCCCTTTGCAGTGATCCTGGCTGAAGAGGGAGATCGTCTTTCCGGCGTTGTCGATCTCCAAATCGTGGCGCGTGAAGAAGTTCAAGCCCAAGACGCCGCCGTTCTCCTCAACCTTTGAACTCGCGCGACCGACCACAAAATCCATGGGAACGCCAATGATGACGTTGCCCATCCGCATCTCCGGCACCGTGACGTACTTGTCCAGTTTCTCGCCTGCGGCGTCGACGATGTAGCCGTCAAACATGACCTGCGATCTGAGATTCAGGCTCTTTGCCAGATCTGCGTCGATGAAGCTCCAAAAGGCGCCGGTGTCGACCATGAGCCTGGTCTTCTGACTGCCGATCGTCGTGGGGACGTAAATGTGGCCGGTGTCGTCCGTTTCGAACGGAATGACCGCGATGCGCTTCAGCGTGCATACTTCTTCGGCCAATGCCGGTGCGGTGCTGCCGAGCATGAACAATGCAGCCAAAACGAAACGACGCATCTGGACTACCCCCACCCAAATAGGGGGGTAGCATACACAAGTGAAGCGTGCCTGCACCAGCAGACACGCGCCAGGATTTTGACTTATGTGCCCGTGGCGTCCTTTTCGATGCGCACGGGCGTGGTCTTCAGGCAGTGCGCAACTTCGCGCAGCGTTGAAGCGGCCGTGACGCCCAGCTTGTCGAGGCGGCCCATGCGGGCGAGCGTCGCGAGGCCGATTGCCGCCGCCGAAAGACCCAGTGCGCGCGCCTGCGCTTGTTCTTGCGGCAGGTGTTCCAAGTTCAATGGTTCGCCGACGGTCTGGAACAGCGAGATCAAACGCCCGGTCAGCGCACGTTCCGAACCTGGATTGATGCGCTCTTCGGCGTCGAGCGTGAAGATCGTGTGGGCGGTTGCGAAAGCATCGGCCGCGGCGGAGGCGCGGTCGGCCGCTTCGCGCGATGATGTCAAGCGCAGCTGCTTCGTCAGGCCCGAGAGTTCGAAGACGGCCAGTTCCGAAAGGATCGCGGCCTTCGAGTGGAAGTAGAAATAGACGGCGCCGGGGACGTAGCCCGCTTCGGCCGCCACTGCCCGGATCGTCAGGCCTTTGGCGCCGATGCGGCCCATGACGCGACGGGCCGCGGCGAGGATTTCGGCTCGCTTGAATGCATGCGCGGATTCGCGGCGCTCTTCACGGCGTTTATCAGACGGAATCTCTGCTTGAGACAAGGCGCATCCCCCCGGATGAAACGAATCACTGTCCTTGAGGAACACATTGCCGAACTTTGAACGGCGTTCAACACACTAGAAGCGATAGAAGGGTTTCGACACACCTTCTGCGATTGGCTCGCCTGCATCGCGTTGACGCACCGCTTCCTTGAATCCTTTTTCCTCGGCGAGGCGCTTGAACCACACGCCTTCCGGCGAATGGCGCGCAATTCCGTCAAAAAGCGTGGCGAACATTTGGGTTTGCGCCAGACCCATGGAATCGATCGCCTGGTTGACCGTCAATTTCACCATCATGAGTTGGTTTTTGGGAACGGCGGCGATGCGTGTCGCCAATGCAACAACGCGCGAATTTAGTTCGGACTCGAGTACCGCCTCGAGCACGAGGCCCATCGCGGCAGCCTCCTTGCCGGTGATCAGATCGCCGGTCAGGAGCATGCGCTTCGCCCTCTCCGCCCCCAGGCGGTAGACCCACATTGCAGGCGTGGGAATTCCCCAGACGCGGGCGGGCGGGTAGCCGATCTTCGCATCGTCGGCCATGACGACCAGGTCGCAGCAGAGCGCGATGTCGCTGCCGCCGGCGACCGCGTGGCCGCGCACCTTGGCGATGGTCGGCTTGTTCGAGCGCCACAGGCTCATGAAGTCCTGCGTGTTGCGGCCCATCATTGCGAAGTCGACCATCGGGTCCCAGGGGCCTGACGTTGCGTCCTGGCCGGCGGCCGCGTTGTTGCGGCGCTCAGCATAGTCGATGAGGTCGTAGCCGGCGCAGAAGGAGCGGCCGGCGCCGGTGATGACGATGACGTGGACGGCGTTGTCGTCGTTCGCCTTCTCGACCGCCTCGCGGATTTCCTGCGGCATGCCGCGGATGATGGCGTTGAGGCGCTCGGGCCGGTTCAGCGTGATGGTCGCGATGCGGCCGTCGGTTTCATAGGTCAGATGTTTGAAGGTCATGGGCCGTTCCTCCGGTGCCTTTCGCCTGGTGCACGATAGTCGGAACGGACCCCGGGTGCCGAACTCTTTGTCGGTCACTCCTGGGTCTCCATTCGCCGACCTTTCCAACGACGCTGTCGCGTCGGGAAAAGTCGCGTCGGGAAACGACAGCCTTTTTTAGACCTGGAAGAACAACAGGATGCCGAGGATGGCCTCGCCCGCGAGGAAGCCCCAGATCATGGTCGACGATGTGCGTTCCAGCCACCAGGAATAACCGCGGCCCGCTGCCATGCCGACCAATGCCAGGCCGATCGTGAGACAGATGCCGCCGCGCAGAGGCGACCACACGAGCGCGATGAAGAGGGCGAGCGCCATCGCCACACCGAAGCCACCGTAGACGGCGCGTACCTCGTTGCGCGATTCGACCGTCGACAGTTCAACGTTCGTCAGGCGCGTGAGGTATTGGGGCTGCCACAGGAGGCCTGCACCCATGGCGGCGAAGAGGATGAAGCCGAGATAGAGAGAGATGAGCATTGGGTGTTCTCACGTTGTCGATTTGCGCGAGTTTGTCATGGCGCACGGCGTCCGACCACCCCGGCGCCGCATGAAAAATGCCCTCGCGTCAATCGCGCGAAGTCGTCAATTCGTAGGCTGCGGCGAGCCATTTCAGCAGTTCTGCGTCGACATCGCTCGGGCTTGCGAGCACGAGTTCGTTGTGGAAACGATTTTTTGACGGCTGTTCAATTTTCTTGATGCGCGGGCTCTTCAGCGCGGCGGCCGTCTTGATGTTCAGCAGCACGCTCGACTTGCGCGGGTGCACGCCCGCAAACGCGGTGCCGGAGACCAGATGGATCGAGGTCTTTTTGGGTTCGACGATTACCGGGCCCAGTTTGCGCACGTGCTTGAGGAGTTCGTCATAGATCGCGCGGACCTGCGGCCTTCGGCCGGCGAATAAGGCGTCGAGCGCGGGGTCGGTTTCCGTAGACGCGACCCTCGGGACGACAGCGACAGTGACGACGTCGCCGACTTTGGCGCGCAGCCGCTGCTGGAGGCCCTCATCGACGAGGATGAATGAACGGCCCCAGCGATGGCCAATCCAACCTTCGAACGCCGTCTTGTTGATTTTGCCCTTCACGAGGTAGCCGGACTTCCAAGGCGCGGGCACTTTTGCGGGCGCCGCATTCCACGTCTTGGCGGGATCGAAGGGCACGATCACGGCCGGACCCTTATGGCCATCCAGAATTTCGGCGTCGAAGCGTTGTTCAAGCGATGCTTTGGCCATTGTTCAAAGTCCCATCTGACGCGCCGCAAGGTCGCGCATGATTTCCTCCGAGCCGCCGCCGATGGCGTTGACGCGCACTTCGCGGTAGATGCGCTCGACGCGCGAGCCGCGCATGTAGCCCATGCCGCCGAGGATCTGCATGGCCTCGCGGGCGCAGAATTCCATCGTGAGCGTCGCTTGGACTTTGAGCAGCGCCAAATCGGCGGCGGGGGTTTCACCGTTCTGAACCCGCCAGGCGCACATTTCGAGATAGGCTTGCGTCGCGTTGATCTGGCGCACCATGTCCGCGATCTTGTGGCGGATGACTTGGTGATCGGCGAGGCGCTTGCCGAAGGTATGGCGCTCGCGCGCCCACTTGACCGCTTCCTCCAAGCACACGCGGGCATAACCGTTGGCGCTGGCCGCCATGCCGAGGCGCTCGCCGTTGAAGTTCAGCATGATGCCGATGAAGCCCTGGTTCTCACCGCCGATGAGGTTCGCGACGGGGACGCGCACGTCCTGGAAATAGAGCGCGGCCGTGTCGGAAGCCCACCAACCCTGCTTCTTCAGGTTGGTGCGCGAGACGCCGGGTGAGTTTGCCTCGATCAGGAGCAGCGAGATGCCGCCCATGCCGGGGCCGCCGGTGCGCACGGCGGTCGTGATGTAGTCCGCGCGCATTCCGCCGGTGATGAACATCTTCGAACCGTTGACGACGAAGTGGTCGCCTTCGCGCACGGCGCGGGTTTTCAGCTGCGCGACGTCGGAGCCGCCGGAGGGTTCGGTGATCGCGAGCGAGATGCGCTTGTCGCCGGCGAGAACGGGCGGGGCGATGTGCTGTTTCATCTCGGGCGAGCCGATGGCGAGGATCGGCGGCAGGCCGATGCCGTGGACCATCAGGCTGGCGTTGATGCCGCCCGCGCCCATGCGCGCCATCTCTTCGGCGGTGACGATCGAGTGGAAGCGGTCGAGGCCTTCCTTGATGCCGCCGTATTCCTCCGGATAGCCCATGCGCAGGAGGCCGAAGTCGGACGCTTTCTTGTAGAGGTCGAGCGGGATCTCGCCTTTCTCGTCCCACTCGTCGACGTGGGGCATCATTTCGCGGTCGATGAAGCGGCGCAGCTCGCGCCGCCAGGCGTGATGGGTGTCGGTGTAGAACGGCGAGGGTGGCCGCGAGGAGTCGAAGTCGAGCGTCTGAATATTCTTGGTCGGCGTCTTGGTCATGAGGCGTTTCCCGTAGCGTCAGCCCTAGCCTAAGCGATGGCGCGGAACCAATCCAATGCGCGCCGATGCCGTTGCGTTTTGCTGGCCGTCGCCGCAAGCTTTGGCCATTCGCCATTGTCAAAATCGGAGGACAGGCCGTGAGCGCAGCGCCATCCGTATTCCCAGGTTACAGCGTCGGGCGCATCGACGACGAGATCGTCAATCCCGCGCTCTATCAAAGCGAGGCCATACACGACGTCTATTCGCGGCTGAGGCGCGAAGACCCTGTACATTGGACGGAGCCCAACGGCTTTCGCCCGTTCTGGTCGGTGACGAAACATGCCGACATTCTGGAGGTCGAGAAGAACCACCAGATTTTCGTCAACCGGCTGCGCACCTATTTGTCGCCGATCCAAGGCGAGGAGTGGGTGAAGTCGGTCACCGGCGACACGCATTTGTTCCGCACGCTGGTCGATCTCGACGATCCCGTTCACATGAAGCTGCGCGGGCTGACGCAGAGCTGGTTCATGCCGCCGAACCTGAAGAAGCTCGAGGCGCGGATCGGACAGATCGCGAAGGATCACGTCGACCGGATGGCCGCACTCGGGCCACAGTGCGACTTCGTGAAGGAGGTGGCGCTTTGGTATCCGCTGCGCGTCATCATGATGATCCTGGGCGTGCCGCCGGAAGACGAGCGCTTCATGCTGAAGATGACGCAGGAGATCTTCGGGCCCGGCGACCCGGACGTCGCGGCCGAGACGGCGCACAAGGCCGACACCGCGGCCTTCGGCGCGTCGGGCGAGCAGACGGTCGACCTGATGCAGACGGCGACGAAGCTTTTCGAATATTTCGGCGCGATCACCGTCGACCGGCGCAAGCATCCGAAGGATGACGTCGCGAGCGTGATCGCCAACGGCGTGATCGATGGACAGCCGATCGGCGATCGCGAGGCAATGAGCTACTACATCATCGTGGCTACCGCAGGGCATGACACGACGAGTTCAACGGTGGCGGGGGGGCTTTTGCAGCTGATCAAGAATCCCGATCAGATGGCGAAGCTGAAAGCCGATATGAGCCTGGTGCCCAACTTCATCGAGGAGTCGATCCGCTGGGTGACGCCGGTCAAGCACTTTATGCGGACCGCAATGCAGGATTACACGCTGCGCGGCAAGGCGATCAAAGAAGGCGACGGGTTGTGCCTCTTCTATTGGTCGGGCAACCGCGACGACGAGGCGTTCGAGGAGCCGTTCAAGTTCAAGGTCGACCGCAACGTGACGAAGCATGTGGCGTTCGGTTACGGCGTTCACCTGTGTCTCGGCATGCACTTGGCGCGCATGGAGATGAAGGCGCTGTTCAACGAGTTGCTGCCGCGGTTGAAGTCGATCGAGCTTGCGGGTACGCCGAAGAACACGCTGGCGAATTTCGTCAGCGGGCTGAAGACGCTGCCGGTCAAGTACCAGATGGCGTGATCCCTGGGAGCGCGGGCATCCTGCCCGCCCTTCCTTCGACTCTCTGAAGAGCGGGCGGGACACCCGCGCTCCCAGGAAGGTAGAAAAGTGCACCGCCCACGAGCCCTTGTGTCCGGCGGTTGTTCACGCACAACAAAAAATCAAACGCATTCCGATCCATCACGCCATCACATCGGCGGATCTCAGCCATTTCTGCCATCACGCTGCCATCACATGTGACATCACATTGGCGAGCGATCTCGCTCGGGCATTTCACTTACCGAATTGTCAAGTCGCAGCGCGCGTGTTGCCGGGCGAAAAACCATTCTATAAGTACAACTTATGTCGTCGAAATTCAATCACAATCAGTCGATGCCTCAAAGAGCGGGTGGGACGCCCGGGCTCCCAGAAAGCGTCACCAGGGTCTGGCGGATCGCGACCTGATCGCCGGGTTTGACCGCGACGGCTTCGACGACACCGTCGGCGGCGGCGCGAAGTTCGTGCTCCATCTTCATCGCTTCGAGGACGACGAGGAGCTGGCCCTTGGCGACCTTCGCGCCGGGCTCGGCCACCACCTTGACGATCCGTCCGGCCATCGGGGCGCGGATGACGTTGGCGCCGCTCGCGCCCTTGGGTTCGGCGGCAACGTAGGTGACGTCTTCGAAGAGCGCGTCGCGGCCGCTGTGGTGGACATGGACGAGGTCGTCGCGTCGATAGACCGACGCGTCTTCCCGCTTACCCGCGTTGTCGAGTTCCAGGCGCGTGCACCCGTTCCCTTTCGGCCGAAGGGCGGTGTGTATCGTCATGCCGCCGCAGGCCCGGTTCTCGACGACAACGCGTCTCGTGTTCTGCCGCTCGCGCAGGATGACCAGCGTTCGAGCAACTCCAGTGGAGCGCCAGGCGCCGCCGCTGCCTTCAGCCAGCGCGAGGGCGGCGATCGACGCGAGAGGACCATCGATATTCCGGTCGGCGAAGGGCGGCTCACGTTCGAGCCAACGGATGTCGATGCTGCCGGATTTGAATGCGTCACGATTCAGAAGGTCGATCAGGAAGTTCCGGTTGGTGCGAATGCCGGTCACTTGCGACGCCTGCAACTCGCGCAACAGCTTGTCGCGCGCGGCTTCGCGCGTTTCGCCATGAGCGATCAGCTTCGCGAGCATCGAATCGTAGTGACCCGACGCCGGGTGGCCGTCGTCCTCGACGCTGTCGACCCGCGTGACGCTTCCGAGGTGCATCTCTGCGATGTGTCCGGTTTGCGGCGCGAAGCCGGTTGCCGGATCCTCGGCGCATAGACGCGCTTCGATCGCGTGGCCAGCGATGCGAACCTTGTCTTGCGCGAGCGGCAGGGGCTTGCCCATCGCAATGTCGAATTGCAGCGCGATCAGATTCAGGCCGGTGACCTCCTCGGTGACCGGGTGTTCGACCTGAATGCGCGTGTTCATCTCGAGGAAGTAGAAATTATGCTCGCGGTCGAGCAGAAATTCCATTGTGCCGGCGTTCGTGTAGCCGACCGCGCGCGCGAGGCGCACCGCGGCATCGCCCATGTGTGCGCGCAGCTCGGCGCTTACGCCGGGCGCGGGCGCTTCCTCGACGATCTTTTGATTGCGTCGTTGCGCCGAGCAATCGCGCTCGCCGAGATGAATGACGGCGCCCTTGCCGTCGCCGAAGACCTGAACCTCGACGTGACGCACGCTGTGGAGCGCGCGCTCCAGAATGACGCGATCGGAAGCGAACCCCGCACTTGCCTCTCGCTTGGCCGACTCCAGCGCGGCGGCGAAGGCTGCGGGTTCGTCGACGCGGCGTTGCCCGCGGCCGCCGCCGCCGAGGGCCGCTTTGATCAACACGGGCCAGCCGATGCGCGCAGCTTCCTCGGCCAAACGCTTCGGACTCTGGTCGTCGCCGTCATAGCCCGGAATCACGGGTACATCGGCTTTCCGCGCGAGTGCCTTGGCGTTGCCTTTGTCGCCCATGGCGCGGATCGCCTCGGGCGAGGGGCCGATCCAGACGAGACCGGCGTCGATCACGGTTTGCGCGAAGTCGCCGTTTTCGGACAAGAACCCGTAGCCCGGGTGTATCGCTTCGGCGTTGCTCGCTTGCGCTGCTGCGATGATGGCCGCGACGTTGAGGTAGGACGCGGTGGCTTCGGCAGGGCCTAGCCTGAACGCTTCGTCCGCGTTGGTGACATGGGCCGCTTCGCGGTCGACGTCGGAGAAGACTGCGATGGTTCGCAAGCCGAGCTTCTTCGCTTCGCGAACGATGCGAAGCGCGATCTCTCCGCGGTTGGCGACCAGGACGGATTTGAACGGACGATAGTTCGTCAGGCTCACGCGTTGCCGCGCCCGGGGAGTGTCCCCATGTGTTTGGCGATGATTTGCAGCATCACTTCGTCGGCGCCGCCGCCGATGGAGGCGAGGCGGCCGTCGCGGTAGCGGCGCGAGACCGGGGTCTCGGCCATGAAGCCCATGCCGCCCCAGTATTGCAGGCAGGCGTCGTTGATCTCGCGCTGGAGGCGGGCGGATTTGAGCTTGGCCATGGAGGCGAGCTTGGTCATGTCTTCGCCGGCGACGTAGCGCTCGACGGCGTTCCAGACGAGCGCGCGCAGGGCTTCGAGTTCGGTTTGCAGTTCGGCCAAGCGGAAGTGGACGACTTGGTTGTCGAGGATCGAGCGGCCGAAGGCTTTGCGCTCGCGGGTGTAGGCGATGGTTTCGTCGATCGTGCGCTGCATGCCGGTCAAGGCGGCGAGGGCGGCATACATGCGCTCTTCCTGGAACTGCACCATCTGGTAGGTGAAGCCGAGGCCCTCCTCGCCGATGCAGTTGCGCTGCGGCACGCGCACGTCGTCGAAATGGATTTGCGCGGTGTCGCTCGAATACATGCCGAGTTTTTTCAGCGTGCGCGCGACGGTCACGCCCTTGGCCTTCATCGGCACGCAGATCATCGTCTTGTTGCGGTGGGTGGGGCCGTCGCCGGTGTTGGCGAGCAGGCAGATCCAATCGGCCTGCGCGCCGTTCGTCGTCCACATCTTGCCGCCGTTGATGACGTAGTCGGCGCCGTCGTGTCTCGCACTCGTCTTGATCGCGGCGACGTCGGATCCAGCGCCGACTTCGGAAACGCCGAGGCAGGCGACGTATTCGCCGCTGATCGAGGGGCGAAGGAATTCCTCGCGCACTTCGTCGGAGCCGAAACGGGCCAAGGCGGGCGTCGCCATTTCGGTTTGGACCGCGATCGCCATCGGGATCGCGCCGCAGTTGATGTGGCCCAAAGCCTCGCAGTAGACGGCGGCGTAGGAGTAATCGAGGCCGAGGCCGCCGAATTCTTCGGGCTTCGTTATGCCGAGGAAACCCGCCTTGCCCATTTTGCCGAACACTTCGTGCGCGGGGAAGGGCGGGTGTTCCTCCCATTTGTCGACGTGCGGATTGATCTCCGTGTCGATGAGACGGATGAGCGAGCGGCGGAGTTCTTCGTGCTGCGGGGTCAGTTTCATTTTTCGGGTTTGGTCCGCGTCATATAGAGCACCAGGCGATAGATGATCCAGATCGGCAGCACGACGATCGCGCCCAAAATCGCATATCGCGAGGCCCAGTCGAGCGAATCCACCACGACGGTCCAGATGTCGCGGATCGTCTGGCCGAAATTGCGCCACAGATCGACGGGGTCGATGCCGAGGAAGAAGAGGACCAATCCCACGATGAAGGACAGCACCGCGAGCTTGAACAGCGTGGGTACGATGGGTCCGCCGAAAATCTTGTCCATCACAACTCTCCTTGGTCAGTGCTTTTCGGACTCACTTTGCATCGTAACGATCTCACTCGACATCGACAGCCGCTATCTGATCTGCCAGTAGTGGACGAAAGCCAGTTGCATAAGTCCTTCTATTGTCACGAAGACTGCAAGTGCGAAAATCAGGGCGCTAAGCGGCTGGGGCCGTCGTTTGGTGAGAACATCCAGAGCCGCGACGAGGACCGTGAACCCGAGGCTCGAAGCCAATAGTGTCGCAAAGGTGTACCCCGCGAAGAACTTGATCAAGGATGCGCTTCCCGCTACGGGCGTGCCTCCCATCGGAAACGTCGAGCCTGCGTACACGCTAACGCCTATTGCGTAAGCAAGCACCAAGCAGAGCAAGGCCAATTTGTTTCCTTGCGTCATGGCCAGCCTTACATTCGCGCTACGCCGAATGAATTCGGCCGTAGCCGGCGTTGCGCCGCTTCCTTGCACACGTCCAGGCACAATCCCACCACGCGGCGCGTGTCGCGCGGGTCGATGATGCCATCGTCCCATAGACGGGCGGTCGCGAATAGGGCGGTCGATTCCGCGTCGTAGGTGTCGACGATCTGTTTGGCGGCTGCGCTCAACGCCTGCGTGTTGGGCTCGCGGCCGGCGCGGCGCGCGCTGTCCTCGGCGATGATGGTCATCACCTTCGCCGCTTGTTCGCCGCCCATCACCGCGATGCGGTTGTTGGGCCAGGCCAAAATGAACCTTGGATCGAAGGCGCGCCCGCACATGCCGTAATTACCCGCGCCGAATGAGGCGCCAATATGGAGCGTGATTTTCGGCACCGCGGCATTGGTCACGGCTTGGATCATTTTCGAGCCGTGCTTCACGATGCCCGTGCGTTCCGCTTCGGTTCCCACGATGTAGCCCGTGGTGTTCTGCAGGAAGAGCAGCGGTATTCCCGCCTGGTCGCAGAGCTGAATGAACTGGCCCGCCTTCACGGAGCCTGCGGTGTCGATGGGGCCGTTGTTGCCGATGATGCCGACGGTGTGACCTTCGATCGCGGCGTGGCCGCAGACCGTGTGCGGACCATAGTCCGGCTTGAAGTCGAGCCATTCCGATCCGTCGACGACGCGCGCGATCACCTCGCGCACGTCATAGGGCTTGCGGTAGTCGAGGGGCACGAGCGAAAGCAATTCTTCGGCGTCGTAGAGCGGCTCCTTGTAGGTTCGCTTGGGCAGCGGCTGCGCCCAGCCGATCTTGGCCAGGATTTCGCGCGCGAGCCGGATGCCGTCGCGGTCGTCCTCGGCCAGGTATTCGGCGAGACCCGACACTTGGTAGTGCAGCTCAGCGCCGCCCAGTTCCTCGTCGGTCGCGATTTCGCCGGTCGCGGCCTTGAGCAGCGGCGGGCCGGCCAAGAAGATTTTCGATCGACCGCGTATGACGACGACATAGTCGCTAAGGCCCGGCTGGTAGGCGCCGCCCGCGGTCGAGGAGCCATGAACGACCGCAACCACGGGTATGCCGGCCTTCGAGAGTTTTGCGAGATTGGCGAACGAGCGGCCGCCGCGCACGAACATCTCGGCCTGGCGCAGGAGATTGGCGCCGGCGCTCTCGACGAGCTGCACGAAGGGAAGCTTGTTTTCGAGCGCGAGGGCTTGCGCGCGCAGCGACTTGTCGACGCCCATCGGCGTTGCGGCGCCACCCTTGATGCCTGAATCGCTTGCGCTGACCACCACACGAGCGCCGGACACGATGCCGACGCCGGTGATGACGCCCCCGCCGCTCGCGTTCTCCGCGCCATCGTCGTCGTGCATGCGCAGGCCCGCAAGCGTCGACAACTCAAGGAACGGCGTGCCGCGGTCGAGCAGCAGATCGATGCGGTCGCGCGGCAGGAGCTGCCCGCGCTCTTCGAATTTCTTCGCCGATTTCGCGGAGTTGGCACGCACCTTCGCCTCGAGCGAGCGCACCTCCTCGAGCAACTTCAAATGGCCGGCGCGGTTGGCGCGCGCGGTATCGGCGTTCAGGTCGATGCGGCTTTCGATGGCTGGCATGCGCTGAGGCTCCTCGCGCATGCGATAGCCTGGACCGTGCCCAGGCGTCAAAGCGTCAGAAGACGCGGGGCAGCAAGCGGTAGCGGACGGACGCCTTGTAAGCGCTGTAGCCGGCGTCTTCGCTCAGGACACGCTCCTCGGCGAATATGCGGGCGATGGTGAAGGCCCACGCGCAAGCGTAGACGCCCACGTTCCACCACGAAGGCGCGACCAGGAGGAAGCCGATGTGGGAGACCATGTAGCCTGCGTACATCGGGTGGCGGATGTAGCGATAGAGGCCGACCGTCTTTACGCCGCGATTGGCCGCGACAAGACCGAAACTTCGGAACAGGCTGAGCTTTGCGCCTACGTGAATGCCAAGTCCCAGTAGCATGAGGTAAGGGCCGAGCATACCGAGGACGGGCGCGCCACCTTTGTCGATGAGCAGCACCGCGATCGTGCCGCCGGCGGCGATGGACCAGTCCCAGATGCTGATCGAGATGCGCTCCGTGGGCCTGCGGATCAGGAGGAGCAGGACCACGAGCCCTTCGGAAGGAAGGATGAGAAGGGGGTACCAGTTGGCCGAGGAGAATTCGCTCGGCCACAGCCGAAGGGTCAGCCAGGCGTAGAGCACGACGACCGCGATCTGTTCGACCAGGTCCAAGATGCGCTTGTGCCCGATCGGTATCGTAAATGCGGCCATGGCCGGTGCCCGTTTTCGCTAGGACGGAGCATGGCGAGCGCGTCGTTTATATTCCGTTTACGGATGAATTTTCGGGGCTTTGATCGGCAAATCTTAATGCCGCTCGCCTAGCGTTCGCAGCGCGCGATCAAGGGGCTTTGCCCGGTGAACTGGTTCGACGTCACGGATTTACTGCTCGTTTGCCTTATTTTCGTTCCGCTGGAGCGAGTGATGGCGCTGCGCCCGGCGCAGGGCATATTCCGCCGCGCGTGGCAGATCGACCTCGCGCACCTTTTCGCCACCGGCATGATGATCAAGCTCGGTCTTGCGGCCGTGGTTGGTTTGCTGCTTCTGGAAGCGCAGCACTTTGTCCCGAGTTGGATCCGCGAGGCGGTGGCGGCGCAGCCGTTCTTGTTGCAGTTCGCCGAACTCCTCGTGCTTGCCGATCTTGGGTTCTATTTTGCCCATCGCGCGTTTCACACGGTCCCCTGGCTCTGGAAGTTCCACGTCATCCACCACAGCATCGAGGAATTGGACTGGCTTGCCGCGTCGCGGGTTCATCCGCTCGATCAGATTCTGACCAAGACGGCGTCGTTCTTGCCGGTGTTTGCGCTGGGCTTTTCGCCTGGGCCGATCATCCTTTATGCCGCGCTTTATCGCTGGCAGTCGCTTCTCATTCATTCCAATACGCGCATCGGCTTCGGTCCGTTGCGTTGGGTCGTCGCGTCGCCGCAGTTCCATCATTGGCACCACGCCAATGCTCGGGAGGCGATCGATAAGAACTTCGCCGGACAGCTGTCGCTGCTCGATCTCGTGTTCGGGACGCTTCATTTGCCGGGCGCTCACATGCCGGAACGTTATGGCACCGACGTTCCGGTTCCCGCGTCCTATCTGGGGCAACTCGCCTATCCGCTGACGAGCGTCAGCCAAGACGCCGTGGCCGCCGGCACCGACATAAGCCGTTGATGTCCAAGGCGAATTTGCGTCGTCGGCGCGGGTGCCGCTAAACTCCGGCCGAACTTCAAGTCCTGCTGGGGTTTTCAACGTGATCGTTCGTTCGTTTGTTGCGGCTGCGGCGTTCATCGCGGCTGCCGTTTCGATTGCTGTCGCCGCGCCCGAGATCAGGCGCGTCGAGAAGGGCAACCTGATCCTCGAAAACATCCCCGACACGCCGCCGTCGCTGCGCGATCGGTTGCGGATGTATCAAGCCGTGCGTGGCGCGGTGCTGTTGGATTTCGCGCCGGACGCGCGCAGCATTCTCGTCCAGACGCGGTTCGGGGAGACGAACCAGTTGCACCGCGTCGATGCGCCCTTTGGGATGCGCCGCCAGATCACGTTCTACGACGAGCCGGTGAATTTCGCAGTCTATCGCCCGGACAAGTGGCCGAAGCGCACGATCCTGTTCAGCCGCGATACTGGCGGGGACGAGATGTTCCAGTTCTATCTCTTGGATGAACGCAACGGCGACGTGCAACTCCTCTCGGACGGCAAGACGCGCAACACCGACGCGGTCTATTCGCACGACGGCAAGTGGCTCGCGTGGACCAGCGTGCCGGCGGACTCCGCGCGCTATCGCATCACGGTCGCCGACGCCTCCGATGCGAAATCGGCGCGCGTCGTGCTCGAGGAAGACGGCAGCTGGAGCGCTTCCGACTTTTCGCCCGACAATCAGACGCTCGCCGTCACGCGCGATGTGTCGGTCAGCGAACAGCAGATCTGGCTCGTCGATCTGACCAACGGGCGCAAGTCGCAGCTTGAGCCTTCGCCGGTGAAGGTGTTTCGCGGCTCGCCGGTGTTTTCGCCGGACGGCCACGCGCTCTATTACATTTCCGACGAAGACTCCGAATTCCGCCGCATCGTGCGCCACGATTTGCGCACCGACGACGAGGACTTCCTGACGCAGGACATTCATTGGGACGTCGAGGCGATGGCGATGGCGCCGAACGGGCGCACGATCGCGTTCGCCGTCAACCAAGGCGGGGTTTCGCAGCTCTATTTGTTGGACACGCGCAAAGGCCGGAAGTCACCCGGGCCCCGGTTACAGCCGGGAGAAGTCGAGGGCCTGCGCTTCAGCGCGGATGGGCGCAAGCTCGGCTACACGGTGAACGGCACGGCCGGGCGCGACGCTTTCGTTTGGGATATCGGCAAGCGCGGTCCGGTGCAGTGGACCGACAGCGAGGTCGGCGGCCTCGACAAGGCCGCGTTCGTGTCGCCCCAACTCGTCACCTACGACACATTCGATCAGGTCGACGGCAAGACGCGGCAGATTTCAGCCTTCGTCTACAAGCCGAAGGGACAGGGGCGGTTTCCGGCGCTCGTCTACATCCACGGCGGGCCGGAGGCGCAGTTCAGGCCGAACTTCAATGCGTTCATCCAGTATCTGGTGCAGGAGCTGAAGATCGCGGTCGTCGCGCCGAACGTTCGCGGCTCAACCGGTTACGGCAAGTACTACGTCGATCTCGACAACGGCAACCGGCGGGCCGATTCGGTCAAGGATATCGGTGCGACGCTCGATTGGATCGGCAGGCAGAGCGATCTCGAGCCGCGGCGCGTCGCCGTCTACGGCGGCTCCTACGGCGGGTACATGTCCTATGCGGCGATGGTCGAATACAACGACCGGCTCGCCGCGGGCATCAGCGTCGTCGGCATTTCGAACTTCGTGAGCTTTCTCAACAACACCAGCGGTTATCGCCGCGATCTGCGACGCGTCGAGTACGGCGACGAGCGCGACGACCGGATGCGCGAATATCTGCAGCGCATCTCACCGCTGACGAACGTGGCGAAGATCAAGAAGCCGATGCTGATCATCCAGGGCGCCAACGACCCGCGCGTGCCGGCGTCGGAGGCGGCGCAGATGCTGAAGGCGATTCGCGCGAACGGGGCCGAGGTCTGGTACATGCTGGCCAAGGACGAAGGTCACGGCTTCCAAAAGAAATCGAACCGCGACGCGCAGAACGCGGCGATCGCGGCGTTCCTGAAGCTCAAATTGCTGGGTCAGCGGCTCGAGTGAGGCTTCTTGCGTTGTCGCGCTTGCGGACGGCGAACCGGAAGGCCACTCCGCCTGCGAGCGCTTCTAATCATCCGAGCGGCGGCGGATCACGACGCGCGTCACGAGGAACAAAATCAGGGCGATAAGGGCGAGCGCGATGACGGCGTTCCAACCACCGAAGATCGAGCTTGCGACCGTGCCGATGACCATGTCCGCGAACCAGAGAATGAAATCCCAGGCGCGGCCCAAGAAATAAGCAAGGTCCATCGACAACCCCTTCGAACCGCCCAATTCGCGCACTTGCGCGCCGGCGGCCTCAGCCCGTAACAGTCTCGCCGTTATCGCATATAGGGTTGCTAGCGCGGAAAATGAACGGTCCCATCAAAGAAGTCCTGGATTTGCTCGATCTTGAAGGGATCGAAGTCAACATTTTCAGAGGGTTGAGCCCCAAAGACCGCTGGCAACGCGTCTTCGGCGGTCAGGTCTTGGGCCAGGCGCTCGTCGCGGCAACGCGCACGGTCGAGGGGCGCGCGTGCCACTCGCTGCACGCCTATTTCATCCGCCCGGGCGACCCCAAGGTGCCGATCCTCTACGAGGTTGATCGCGCGCGTGACGGGCGCAGTTTTGCGACGCGCCGGGTCGTTGCGATTCAGCACGGCGAGCAGATCTTCAATATGGCCGTTTCGTTCCAAGTGCCGGAGGCGGGGCTCGAGCATCAGTTCGACATGCCGAAGGTGCCGCCGCCCGAGGACCTGGAGCCCGAAGACAAGCGCCGTGCGCGTTTGGCGCATCAATTGCCCGAGGCGGTGCGCGATCATTTCACGCGCGAGAATCCGATCGATGTGCGCCCCGTGGACGACGACGACAATTTGGTCCATCCCGCGAAGGCGCCGCCTTATCAGAACGTGTGGATCAGGGCGAAGGGCGCGATGCCTGACGATTTGGCGCTGCATCAATGCGTGCTGGCCTATGCGTCCGATATGACGTTGCTCGACACGTGCTTGATCCCGCACGGCATCAGCTGGTTTTCGGGGGAGCTGCAGTCGGCGAGCCTCGACCATGCGATGTGGTTTCATCATCCGTTCCGCGCGGACGACTGGGTGCTCTACGTCCAGGACAGTCCCAGCGCCTCAGGCGGGCGCGGGTTCAACCGTGGGAGCCTGTTCACGCGCGACGGGAAACTGGTCGCCTCCGTCGCCCAGGAGGGGCTGATCCGCGTGCGCGGCAAATAGCTTACCCACGCGTAAACGCGTGTAAGCGCGATTAGAGAACGCTCAACGATCATACACGCACAGCGCGAACTC
Source organism: Micropepsaceae bacterium (assembly GCA_041477875.1). Classification (GTDB taxonomy): domain Bacteria; phylum Pseudomonadota; class Alphaproteobacteria; order Micropepsales; family Micropepsaceae; genus SZUA-430. Next base: position 30,038 of record JBGOVA010000008.1, read on the forward strand.
TCGCCAAGGATTCTCCAGTTAGTACTTTGTTAAGGAATGCCTCCTAAGCTCGACCCATTAGTAAGCCGGCTTCCCCAAAGCCGGTCACGAGTCCCCCGCCGGCCGAGTCGTCCCCCATTCATCCGGCTCTCCGGCAAAGAGGCGGCCAAAAGCAACCCCCATTGCTGATGGGTAAGGGCGTGGATGAACCCAGCATCCACGCCCCCGCCTGTTTTTTTGTTCACGCGCATTTCTTGTCCGCATCTTTGGGACAGCGCATGGTTGATGCCAGCAACCGTGGCGCGGCATGGGATCCGATCAGGCCGAAGGTGAAGCCTTCCCACCCGAGCGCAGCCCGGCGGCGCATCGGCGGGGGCTTTCATTTGCCGTCGCCGTTGTCGTTCATGTGCTGATCCTTTGGGGGCTGGCGTCCTCGATCGCATTCCGGTTCGTCGAACCGCCCGAGCGCAAGAGCGAGCCCAAGATCGTCGCCTTGGCGCCGCGCATCGTTCCGCCGCCGCCCGACGTCGAACGCGTGGGTCCGACCGATGTCTTGACCACGCAGCCGCGATTTCGTCCGCGCATGCCGGCGATGGCGCGCGCGCGGCGCGAGGGCGATCCGGCGCTGGCGGTGTGGAAGTATCTCTGCAATCGCGACGGGTCGCTAAGCGAGGCGACGCAGCGCAGCTGTCCTGAGTTTCATTTCGGCGACGTCGATCTTGGAGCGCTCGATCCGCTCAACCGCGGCGGCGACAGCGGCGTGATGCTTGGCGCGGACAGCCGGACGATGACGCTGGAAGAAGCTGCCGTAGCGAAAGGCTGGATCAAGACGCCGCCGCCCAAAGGGCAGACCGGATTGGCCGAGAAGACGGACAAGTCCCATCCAGATCCCACGGAGCGGTTTGGGCCATATCCCTGGGACGAGGGGAGCAGCAAGGGCACGACGCATTCGTGGTCGAAGGACCGACCGGAAGTCACACCCGACCTCAATTGATCAGTGCGCGGCCTTGCGCTGGCGGTCGGCGTCGCCGGCGCGCGCGAGGGCGGCCGCAATGTTGTTCAGGCGCTCGATCGATTCGAAGACTGTGTGAATGGCGCCGCCCGTTCGGAGTTCGGCGTCGCGGGCGCTCGCTTCGCGTTCCGCGGGGCTCAAGTCGTCGCTGATGTCGTCGAAGCGCGTTGCGAGGGCGGCTTGCGAGAGATGCTCCGCGCGTGCCTCAAGCCGGCCGATCAGTTGCGCCAGCGCGGCGATGTCGGCCGTCGTCTGGTCGATGGATTCAGCGGGCGTGGCGGCGCCGTCGTCGTCGGCGGGCGCCTGATGCTGCGTTTCCTCGAGATAGGTGAACAGAGACTCCGCGCGGGCGCCGAGTTCGATGGCGGATTCGCGCAGGATAGGGCCTTCCTGTCCGACGCCGCCGGACTGCGCGCGGGCGGCGATGGTGCGCAGTTCGCTGGTGATCGCGTGAAGCTCGGTGCGCAAGGCCGCCGCCGACGGTTCGATCGCGCCAGCGTGCGCCTCGATCTCGTCGGCATGGCGATCGAGTGCCTTGCCCATCGATTTCAGGCGCGCGGCGCGGTCGGCACTGGCGGCCAGGGTCTTGATCTCCGCGGCGAATGCGCCGAGGGCCGCCTTGAGCGAGGTCGCGCGGTCGCTGCGATCTTGCGCGGCGGCCATTTCGGCCGCGAGGTCCTTCAGCCGCGTGACGATTTCCGCGCCGGGAACGTCCGACAGACTGCGCAGAGGCGATTGCAGTTCGTGATGCGCGCCCGCGCCGTTCACGGCAAAATCCGGCCCCGCCGCCGACAGGATGCGATCCTCGGTCAGGCGCACGGCCATGTCGCGGATCTCGTTGCGGATGCCTTCGATTTCGCCGCGCAGCGTCTGCGACAGGGATTGCAACTCCGATACGATTGCGACAGGCGCCGCCTCGACTGGCCGCGGTGGGCCGAGCCGGTCGGCGATTTCGCGAAGACGCGCCGTGGCTTCGGCAAGGTCGCGGCTTTCGCCTTCGCGCGTTTCGGCGGTTTCCGCGATCGTGCGTTGGGCGGCGCGGATGTCGGCGACGGCGCTTGCGGACGATTGATGAAGAGCGGTCTCGTCGTCGCGGAAAATTCGGATGATCTCCTCGAATTCGCCGACGGTCTTGTCGATGCGTGTCTCACTCGCGGCGTAACGCTCGTCGAGCGCGCCCGCGGCGCGGCCCAAGGCGCCGACCGTGGCGTCGGCGCTGGCCTGAAGCTTCGACAGCGCGGCGTTCAGACCCTGTTCGAGCTGGTCGAGGGCCGTCAGTTTCTTGCTCAGGCGGTCGTCCACGGAACCCACGGCGGCATTCAGGCCGGCGGCGAGCGTGCGGACATTTTCGGTGGTGTCGGCGGCGTCGGAGGAAATCTTGTCGCAGCTCGAGAAGAACGCGTTTTGAATCTGCTGCGCGCCTTCGGCCAAACGCTTCATTGAGCCGGTCGAGGCCGCAAGCTCGTCGACGGCGCGCGACGTGCTCGCTTTGACGCCGGCGACAACCGTTTCCATGTGTTGGCCGCCAAGCTCAAAGCCGGCAGCGATTTGATCGAGCCGCTCGGTGCGTTGCTTGGCGGCGGCGAACAGTTCGTCCGCCGACGCGTGCACGCCGGAGATTGCGGCCGCCGTGTCGCGACGCAGGGCCTTTCCCGCTTCGTCGACGCCGGTTCTCGTTTGGTTCAACCTGGCAAGTGCGGCGTCGAGTTCCTGTCGATTGTCGGCTTGGACCTTTGCCAGATCGGCTGAGGCGCCTTTGAGAGCTTCGGCGGCGGTGGTGACTTCGGCCGCAAGTTTTTCGAAGAGAAGCGAGCCTTGGCCTTCGAGGGCGATGCGCAGCTGGCCGTTCTCGGCGAGCGAGCGCAAAGCCGTGGTTTCCGTGAGGCCGCGACGCAACTTTTCGCCGGCACGTGCGAGTTCGCCGATTTCGTCTTTGCGGTCAGCGCCCCAAACTCTTTGCCCGACATTGCCCTCGCCGACGGCAACGAGGCTGCGTTCGAGCGATTTTAGCGGGTGGATGATTCCCAACTGCAACAGTCCCGCGACGACAAGAAGACCGAGCACCAAACAAGCGAGCGCGCCGACAATGAGCATCTGGCTCCAATTGAGGGCGGAGGCGACGTCGCCCAACTGATGGTCCTGGTCGGCCTGTTTCAGGCGGTCCAGGGCGCTGCGCAGCGAAAGATAGGCAGCCTCGAGTTGGGGGCTTTGCGGCAACGTGGCGAGCGCCTCCATCGCCGCAGTGCCGCGCAAGGCGGCCGGTCCCGTCTCCGGCGCGGTCTCAGCCACATGGGCGAAGGTGTCGCCGACAGCACGGGCCTCGCGAAGGGCGTCGAGCGCTGCGGGATTGGCGGCGTAGAGCGAGCGCAACGCCTCGATTGCGCGGCCCGCCTCGGCCGATTGCTTGTTCAGCTGAGGGCGTGCGGCACTATCCCCGGTCAGCCGATAGTTGCGGTAGATCTTGAGAAAGCCGTCATAGCCCAGGGCGGTTTCAAGCGCGGTGATTTGGGCTGCCGCCTGCTGGCGGATGGTGGCGGGGTCGTTGAGATCGCGCTGAAGCTGGCTCACGTAGCCAACGAAGAAAGCGCCGCCGAGCACCAGTGCTGCGGCAACAACGACGGCCGCCGCGGTTAGGACGCGGCTCATGGAAGAAAGCGTGCGCACATATCCCCCGAGAGCGTTTTTGGCGCCCGCGCATGCTGTGATTCGTTCTTAGAGTGTAAAGGAGGCGGGGGAGGGTGGGGAATCCCAAGCCGAGGGACGTTCAGCCCTGGTTTCGGCAGCCTTGGTTGCGGCTGCGCTCAACGCGCTCGAGTATGGCGTCCATGCGCGCCATGACGGCGCCGAGGCGGAAGATCGCGGCTTCGTGCGCGTCACGCCAAACGGTCAGATGACGGACGAGCCCCGTGTGCAGCGCGTCGAGTTCGCCGGCTTCCTGCGCCAGCGTCGGGCCGAGCGCCTTCGTCGCATTGATCGCCTGGGTCGCTTGTGGTGCCGGTGCGGTGGTCATGTTCGTGTTGCTTCTCCCGCGCAACGGCAACGTGCCGCCGAATGTTTGTTCGACGGCACGCTAATACCGACGGAGTAAACAGGACGTAAGTTTTGCGACGACTACTGACGCGCCACGTGCGTCGAGCGGCGTGGCTTCAGATAAAACGTGTCGGTGACCGTCATGCCGTCTCTGAGATACATGCCGAAGAGCGTCGTATAGGTGAAGCTGATCTCGGCCATCACGATGCCTTGGTTGTCGGGCACGATGTCGTCCGGCACCGTGACGGGCGAACCGGGCGTGCGCGGCGCGGTGTTGCGCGCATCGCTCCAAGCGACGGTCGTCTGGCCGGTATCGTCGGCGTCGACCTCCGTGATGCGGATCGCCGCCGTACTCGGATCGAAGGGACGCAGGATCACGTTGAGCGAGCCCATAATGTCGTCCATTTCGGCGTCGTCGACGCTCGTATCCTGAGAAACGAGGTCGGCCGCGGTCGACGCGACGTTCGCAACTTTGCGCGCCGCGAGTATGTAGTTCGCGACCTCGGAAATGCCGAAGAACGTGAACAGCATCACCGGCAGGACGAGCGCGAATTCGATTGCGGCAAGACCGCCGTCGGCGGCGCGAAAGCGTTTTGTGAAGCGTGTCATGGCGCGCACCTTTAGTTGTTGATGATCGAGCCGAACGGCTCGTTGCGGAAAGCCATGGACGCTTCCAGCAAATGGTGGCCGCCCGCCATGTTGGAGAAGTTCAGACCGCCGGTCGGGGTCAACATCGGCCAGGTGTAGAAGGCGCGCACGACGACGACGTCGCCGGGCGAGCCGGGGTCGAACGACATGTCGCCGGTCAAGTTTCCGTCGCCGTCGAGGGCCGCGGGCAAAGCGACGTTGTTGAAGCCCGAAAATTTTCGCACGTCCAAAGCCAGACGCGCATCGCAGGCCAAGAGCATGTTGATCTCGTTGCAGACGAGCGTGCGAAATTGTTCGGCGGTCATGTTCGCCGCCTGTGCCTGACCTGTGCGAATCTGGCGCGCGGCAGCGACGATGCCGTTCTCAAGCGTGGTCGTGGCGAAGAAAATCAACGCCACGTCGAAGATCGCGTAGAGCAGAACAAAGAAGGGCAGCGCCACCATCGCAAATTCGATCGCCGCAACGCCGTCGTTCGCACGCCGCAAGCGACTCAAGAACAGCATCGTTCGGGGCAAGAGAAGCATGACAAGCTCCTTCCAATTCGGTCGCCTGGGCGCGGGCGTGCGCAAGGCGGCGCCGTCTACACCACTGGACCTGTGCACATATCACGACAGTATTCGTTGGAAAAGGTTCGTTCTTTTCTTGTGGTGAATAAAATAATAACGCGGTCTCTAAAGTCTTACTGAGCTTCCACTTTCGCTTTGTATACAACTTCATTCAAATTCACTCTATGCTTTTACGATTTATTCATTCTCGGAGCGTTACTTTTCACCCACAGCCTGAAAAAGCCCGCAAAGGGCCGTTTCGTCACGGGTTCAAATGATGGGATCGAAAGCCATGTCGCGTTCGCTCATGCATTCTCTCCGCGCGTTCCTCAACAGGTTTCGCGTTTCGAAGGCCGGCAACGTCGCGATGATCTATGCGCTCGCACTCCTCCCGACGATTGCGGCGGTGGGTTCTGCGGTGGATCTGACGCGCGCGATGGTCGTGAAGATGCGCCTCGGCGAGGCGTTGGACGCGGCCGGTCTCGCCGTCGGCGGCACCATCGGCATGACCGAGGCGGAGATGACCGCCAAGGCGCAGAAGTTTTTCTACGCGAACTATCCGGACGAAGAGCTCGGGACGGTGACGTCGCTCAACGTTTCGGCCGGCGGCTACAACGACAGTCTGGTCACCGTCGCCGGCACGGCGCGCGTCGACACGGCGTTCATGGGCCTGTTCGGGATATTCTATCTCGACGTGTCGGTGAACGTCGAAGTGACGCGCGAGTCGAAAGGTCTTGAAATCGCGCTAGTGCTCGACAACACCGGTTCGATGGCGCAGAACGGCAAGATACAGGCGCTCAAGACCGCGACCAACGAGTTGATCGGCATTCTGTTCGGCGATCAGACGACGCCGTCGCATTTGAAGATGTCGCTGGTGCCGTTCTCGCAAACGGTCAAGGTCGACACGGCGACCTTCCTCAACAACGGCTGGATGGACATCAACGGCCAGTCCAGCACGGCGAAGCTCAACTTCGACAACAACAAGTACGCGTTCGCCGTTTGGGCGACGATGAGCAACAAGAGTTGGGGCGGATGCCTCGAAGCGCGCCCCAACGGTCTTGAAGTGACGGACGACGCGCCGGACGCCGCGCTGCCGGACACAAGGTGGGTGCCGTATTTCGAACCTGACGGTCCGGACGCGTCCGCCTACAGCGGCTACACGACCTATATAACGGACGGCGTGAACAGCAACCAGGACACGCGGTTGAGACGCTCGGCGAAATACGTGAACCAGAACAAGACCAATCCGAACACGGACTGCAACTTGCAGAAGATCCTGCCGCTGACGAACAACAAGCTGACGCTGCAGGGCTACGTCAACGGCATGATCGCGACGGGCAACACGCACGTGGCGATCGGCGCGGGGTGGGGCTGGCGTACGCTCTCGCCGACGCCGCCGTACACGGAAGGCTCGCAATACGGCGACAACGATTGGACGAAGGCGATGGTCCTTCTGACCGACGGCTTGAACACGACGCCGTCGAACAACACGTGGCACAAGTCGAGCTACACGGCGTACAACTTCTTGGTCCGCAATCAACTCGGAACGACGAACGCGGCAGCGTCCGAGTTGGAGCAAGACGCGCGAACCGCGACGGTGTGTTCGAACATCAAAACTGCGGGCATCCGCATCTACTCAATCCTGCTCGAGGAGAACGCGTCGCGCGCGAAGAATCTCATGGAGAGTTGCGCGAGCAACGACGAGAGCCAGAGTAGCGATGTTCAAAAGTGCAACGGCAACAATAGCAAACTCTGCTACGAGTCGCCGTCGTCAGGCGACCTCCAGGCGGTCTTCCAAAGCATTGCAATGGACTTGTCGAACCTGCGTCTCAGCCAGTAAGGCACGCGTTCAGTGCAAGGATGGAGGCCCGGCGGGAAACCGCCGGGCCTTTTTCTATTGCCGGTGCATCGGGCCGTCCGCGCGCTCAACTCGCGTCAAAGAAAAAGCCCGGCGTGTGAGCGCCGGGCTTGCCGCGTCAAATCAAGATAGGCGCGTGAAGGTTTTACTTTTGGCCCGCGAGCCCGGCCGACTTCTGGCTGATGTCGACCTTCTTGTCGCTGTCTTGGAACATCGCCTGCATCTCGGAGTCGCCTTGGGTGATCGTGCGTTCGCATTGCGGCGCGCACGCCAAGTTGCGTTGCCCTTCGGGTCCGCGATAGAGCGTGACTTGCGCGAATTCGCCCCCTCCCACCGTCAGGGACGTGTTGGTCACCTCGGCGCCGTCGCCGTCGACCGCGATGATGTTCGTGTTGCCGAACATGCGGCCGAGCACGTAGATCGTGTGGTCGTTGACGAGTTGAGCGTCGGCGATCGCGGGGTTGCCGACGATCACCGTCTTCGCGGGACGATCGAGATGCAGCAGTACGCTTTGGTCGTAGACGACGCGCAGAGGCGCGGTTTCGTCCGCGCTCGCGGCGGTCGAGAAAAGCGCGGCGGCTGCGACAGCGGCCGTGAGCGCAGTGCGAATGCCCGTCATGGGAGTCCCCGTTTCTCTGTCAATCCTTGAGAGGCGGAGCGTCGCTCAAAGCCATTAAGGATGTCTGAACCGTGTGCACGGGGCCGGCTCAACGTTTCGGGCCGCGATCTGTCGTGTTTTGGGTCAAGTTGCGAAAGTTCAACTTATAATTGCCGTGACTTTGGTCATCTAATGTTAATGACAATAGTGTTTTATCTGTGTCACTATTTCAGATGCGGCAGCGAATACTGTCATTTTAACATCTTGTTAAGTGGGGCCGCCTAATCTCGGCAACTGTTTGCGCGGCGGGTTTATGCATCCGTTGGGTGAACTGGTGCAGTGGTGTCAATTGAAGGAGGCCTCAATGAGCCGCTTTATTACTCGCTTTCTGAAAGACGAATCGGGCGCAACGGCTATCGAATACGGCCTGATCGCCGCGTTGATCGCTGTCGTGATCATCGGTGCGGTTACGAGCGCCGGTGGCGCCATCGATACGACGTTCCAGACTGTTGCGACGGCGCTTAACCCGTAATCGCAGCAGGTTAGAACTCGGCTGGTCTGAGGAAGGGCGGCACTCGCCCTTCCGCCGACCGCGTCAAACCGCCAGCCCCGCTTCGCGCGAGGCTGGCGGTTTTCTATTTCCCGCTTTGCGCCTTTTCAACCCAAGGCCACACGGCGCGCTCTTTAAGGCGACGGTAATCGCGCGACCGTAGGCTGCGCCGTCTTTTCGTACCGAAAGTTGCGGAGTAACGGCGTCATGATAGAGCCGGTGCTGCTGACATTGGTTGGCGCGGCGATGATCGGCGCCGCCGCCTACGACGTCACGACCCTGACGATACCGAATTGGATCTCGCTGATCCTTGTCGGCTTGTTCCCCGTCCTCGCGTTGAGCGCCGGCTTGAGCTGGAGCGAGATCGGAATTCACGCGGGGATCGGCTTCGGTGCACTCGTCCTCGGCATGGTGCTGTTCGCGACGCGGGTCGTGGGCGGCGGCGACGCGAAACTCTTCGCGGCTCTCTCTCTTTATATGGGCACGTCGATCGGCACGTTCGTGTTCGCCGTCGCGGTCGCGGGCGGTGGTCTTGCGTGCGCGGTACTCGCGATGCGCTCGATCGCGCTCACCGGCGTTACCGCGCGCTTTGCATGGATCCAGCATCTGACGAGGGCGGGCGCGGGGATCCCTTACGGCGTCGCGATCGCGGGGGGCGGCCTCTTCGTCTTTCCGGCCACGCATCTCTTCATGCTTGCATCGGTGGCGCACTGATCGTCCGCAAACTGACAAATCCGGGCATGAAATTTCCGGAAAGCGCACGGCGTTAAACTGCTGCTTACCAAATTAACCATAGCTTGAGACTTGGCCGGTAGAACTTGGGCAAAGACGGGAAGAAGGCAGGGGTCAGGAGATTGAAGCCATGAACACGACGCGAATCCTCATTCTGGTCGCAGCGCTCGGCGCGGCAGCTGTCGCCGCGTTTCTCGCGCGCGGCATCATCGGCAGCCAGAACAATGCGTCAGCAGCGCCGAATATGGAACTCGCCGAGATCATGGTCGCTTCGAAGGCGATCGAGGTCGGCTCAAAGATCATGCCGGGCGATCTGAAGTGGCAGGGCTGGCCGAAGTCGGCGTTGGACGCGAGCTTCGTCACGCGCGAGGCGCAGCCTCAGGCGCTGGAAGACGCGGCGAACGGGTCGGTCGCGCGCATGCCTCTGGTCACCGGCGAACCGGTGACGCCGCAGAAGGTCATCAAAGCGGACGGCGCGGGATTCATGGCGGCGGTGTTGACGCCGGGCATGCGCGCGGTCGGCGTGAAATTGAACGCCGAGCGCGGCGCCGGCGGGTTCGTCCTGCCGAACGACCGCGTGGACGTCATCATGACGCGCAAACTCGGCAACGACGACGAGGGCGTTCCCTCCTATCGGGCGGCGACGGTGCTGCGCGACGTTCGCGTGCTGGCGGTCGATCAGACCTCGCAGGAAGACGGCGACTCCAAGAGCATCGTCGGCAAGACGGCGACGCTCGAGCTCAGCGGCCAGCAGGCGGAGATCCTCGCGCTCGCCGAGGCGATGGGCGACTTGTCGCTTTCGCTGCGCTCGCTGGCGCAGAGCGACAAGCCGGGAGACGACAGCACCGCGCGCCCCAAAGGATTTGGAAACGACGATGACGAACGCATCGTCGTTCTCCGCTTCGGTATCCCGAGTCACGCGGCGCCAACCGCCAAAGAATAACAGGTGAAGCCATGAAACTTGTCCGTCTTCTGACGATCGCCGCCTTCGCCGCCGGATTGTGCCTGCCGGCCGCCGCCGACGGCACGGACGCGAAGCCGACCGCGCGGCCCGAGCCGTCGCAAACTTTGCGGATCCGTCCGGGCGGAACCGGCCCGCAATCGCACGCGCTCAATCTGCCGCTGAACAAGGCGGCGATCATCGAGCTGCCGGAGGACGCGCGCGACGTTCTGGTGTCCAATCCCGACATCGTGGACGCCGTCGTGCGCACGCCGCGGCGCGTCTACGTGGTGGGCATGAAGGTCGGTCTGTCGAATGCCTTCTTCTTCACCGGCAGCGGCAAACAGCTGCTCAACCTCGAGATCCGCGTCGAGCGCGACATGGGCATGCTCGAAAGCCTGATCGAGCGCAGCGTCGCGGGCGCGGACGTCAAGGTCGAGAGCGTGAACGATCGCGTGATCCTGCTGGGGACCGTGCGCAGCGCCGCGGACTCGGAGGCCGCGCGCCAGATCGCGATCCGCTTCGTGACCGATGCCGACAGGCCGCTGAAAATGGACGCGGTCGTCAACCGTCTTGCCATTCGCGGCAGCGATCAAGTCATGCTCAAGGTGCGCGTCGCTGAAATGCAGCGCTCGCTGTCGAAGCAATTGGGCACCGACATCAGCGCGGCGTTCGACATCGGCAAGAACATTCCGATCAGTCTGACCAGCTCGAATCCGTTCTCGCTGTTGGGTCAGGCGCTGTCCACGTCGCAGAACTTCCAACTCGGCAACATCCTGGGCAACGACAACGCGGTGCAGGCGGTGATCAAGGCGTTCGAGCGCACGGGCATGATCCGCACGCTCGCCGAACCCAACTTGACCGCCGTCTCGGGCGAGGCCGCGAAGTTCCTCGCGGGCGGCGAATTCCCGGTCCCGGTGGCTCGCGATCGCGACGGCAACGTGCAGATCGAGTTCAAACCGTTCGGCGTGGGCCTCGGCTTTACCCCGGTCGTTCTTTCGGAAGGCCGGATCAGCTTGCGCATCTCGACGGAGGTCTCGGAGATCACGGGCGAGAATGCCTTCGTGTCGCAAGGCGGTCTCAGCGTCGATTCCGACGGCAATCTCATCTCGATACCCGGCATTACCATTCCGGGCCTGCGGGTGCGGCGCGCGGAGACGACCGTCGAGCTGCCATCCGGCGGCAGCATGGTGATCGCCGGCCTGCTGCAGCAATCGATGAAGCAAAACATCGACGGCATTCCGGGGTTGAAGAATCTGCCGATCCTCGGATCGCTGTTCCAAAGCCGCGACTTCCAGTCGGGCGAGACGGAACTCGTGGTGATCGTCACGCCGTACATGGTCGAGGCGACGTCGCCGCAGAATCTCGCACTACCCACCGACGGCTTCGCTCCGCCGAGCGATGCCGAGACGGTTTTGCTGTCGCGGCTCAACGCGGTGTACGGGTCGAAGGGCAAAGGGCCGGCGCAAGGCCAGCTCAAGGGCCCGATCGGCTTCATTGTTCGCTAACGACGAGGGCGGGAACGCAAGGATTTGGCAATTACCGAAGGCTTAGGATGACGATTATGAACCATACATTCCGCATTTTCGCACTTGGCCTTGTCGGGCTTGGAGCCGCCGGCTGCACGATGCCGTTCGCCAACAGCGAGGCGCAAGCCTTCTCGGCCGAGCAAGCATATCCGATCACGGTCGAGCCGCAGGTTGCGACGCTGGTCGTTAAGGTCGACGACGGGCTGCAGAAGCTTGCGCGCGGGGAAGGCCAGCGCGTGCGCGCGTTCGCCGAGCGGTGGAAGATCAAGGGCCAAGGCATGCTCAACGCTGCGACGCCGACCGGGGCGCCCAACCAAGCCGCGGCGGTCATCGCGCTCGAGGAACTCAAGACGGTTCTGGCGGAGAGCGGTATCGACAAGAACTCGGTCCAGTTCACGTCGTATCGCGCAGCCAGCACAGACACGCAGGCGCCGATCACGTTGAGCTTCGTCACCTATGCCGCGAACGCCGCGGATTGCGGGACGGATTGGTCCGCCAATCTCGCCTACACGCCGCGCAACGTACCGTGGCCGGAGTTCGGTTGCTCGACGCAGCACAATTTCGCGGCGATGATCAGCGATCCGCACGATCTGATCGAGCCGCGGGCGAGCGATCCGATCGACGCGGGACGCCGTTCCACCGTTCTCGAGAAATATGGCGCCGGTCAACCGACCAGCACGCCCAGCCAGAACAACGCGGACAGCGGTCGCGTCAGCAACGTCGCTCGATGATCAGTTCACCTGCAGAATTCTAGGATTTGAGGAGCAGTTCGCAATGTCCAAATCCAACGGACCAGACAAGGGCGAGCCCGCCTTCGGCGCGGCGGTTCAAGATCGCCCTGTCCCCCGCATTTCGATCCACGCGTTCTGCGAGTCGCCGGACACGGGCGCCGTGATCCAACGCGCAGGGCAGGATCGCCGGCTTGCCAAGGCCCACCTGACCGTCCACATGGGCGGGGTCTTCGGCGCGGTCGAGTATTTCCAGGACTCCTCGACGCCCAACGTCATCATGGTCGAGACGCGCGAGCACGGCAGCGCGATCCTCGGCGAGCTCGAGAAGCTCGCCCATGTGTGCGATCCGGGAACGAAGGTCGTCGTCATCGGCGGCTCGAACGACATCACGCTCTATCGCGAGATGATCCGCCAGGGCGTCAACGAATATTTGGTTGCACCGCTCAATCCGTTGCAGGTGATCGAAGCGATTGCCTCGCTTTATCACGGTCCGGCAACGGGGCCGATCGGAAAGGTGTTCGCGTTCGTCGGCGCGCGCGGCGGCACGGGCTCTTCGACGATGGCGCACAATACGGCGTGGTCGATCTCGGAAGACCTTCATATCGCAACGACGATCGTGGATCTGGACGTGCCTTTCGGCACGGCGGGGCTGGATTTCAACCAAGACTCAGGCCAGGGCATCGCGGAAGCGCTGACGAGCCCGGAACGCTTGGACGACGTTTTGCTCGACCGGCTGCTGATCAAGCACACCAACCGCTTGAACCTGTTCGTGGCGCCGGCCCAACTCGACCGCGAAGCGTCGTTTGCACCGGAAGCGGTTGAAACCGTGCTCGACATCGTGCGGCAGGTTTCGCCGTGCGTCGTCGTCGACGTGCCGCATGTTTGGGCGCCTTGGGTCAAGCAAGTTCTGACCTCGGCGGACGAGATCATCGTGACGGCCACGCCCGATTTGGCGAGCCTGCGCAACGGCAAGAACATCTACGATCTGCTCAACCAGGCACGACCGAACGATCGGCCGCTCAAGGTCTTGCTCAACCAAGTCGGCATTCCGCGCCGCCCCGAAATTCCGGTAAAGGATTTCGCCGAAGCGATGGGTGCGGAGCCCGTGCTGGTGCTGCCGTTCGATCCGCAGACCTTCGCGACAGCCGGAAACAACGGGCAGATGGTCGGCGAGTTGAACGCACAGTCGCGCGCCGCGCAGGGCTTCCGTCAGCTGGCGCAGATATTGACCGGGCGCGAGCCGCGCACCGACGCGAAGCCCAGCAACAAACTCAGTTTCGATTTCCTCAGGCGCAAGAAGGCCTGATAACGCATGTTCGGTAAGCGTCCGGGACAAGGTGTTGAGACGGCGCCGCGGCCAAGGCCGGCGGCGCCCGCGCCCGCACCTGCGTCGAAGGCGGCAACGCCGCCGCCTCCGCCGCCCGCCGGGCAGCGCGCCGGCACGCGCCCGAACGACGGGCCCGTCGCGCCGCCGCCGCCGATCGCGATCGACAGTCGCTCGGAGCAGTACTACGAAATCAAGACGACGATCTTCAACGCGCTGATCGACACGATCGATCTGGCGCAGCTCGCGCAGCTCGACGCGGAATCCGCGCGCGAGGAAATCCGCGACATCGTCAACGAAATCATCGCGATCAAAAACGTCGTGATGTCGATTGCCGAGCAGGAACAACTTCTCCAAGACATCTGCAACGACGTTCTGGGCTATGGTCCGCTCGAGCCGCTGTTGGCGCGCGACGACATCGCCGACATCATGGTCAACGGCGCGGAGCGCGTGTTCATCGAAGTCGGCGGCAAGGTTCAGCTGACGAACATCCGCTTCCGCGACAATGCGCAGCTGATGAATATCTGTCAGCGCATCGTCAGCCAGATCGGCCGGCGCGTCGACGAATCCTCACCCATATGCGACGCGCGCTTGCCGGACGGTTCACGCGTCAACGTGATCGCGCCGCCGCTGGCGATCGACGGGCCGAC
>JBGOVA010000143.1:0-11854 GCA_041477875.1 Micropepsaceae bacterium
GGCGCCGCCGCCTTCATCTGTTGCAGATTGAACGGGCGATCCGGCGCCATCTTCTCGCGGTCTTTGATGAACGCCTCCGGCACCGTCGCGCCGAGCTCGCCGAAGATCAGCGGCACCGTGGCGAGAAAGAACGCCCGGTCCGTCCAAAACGCGAGGCCGAAACTCAAGCCCGCATTGGGCATGACCGGCGGGTCGGGAAAGCGCCGCTCGATCTCGCGCAGGATGATCTGCGTGTCGCAGAAAATGTCGGCGCCGATCTGCATCACCGGCGTCTTGCGATAGCCGCCGGTCAGCGGCATCAGATCGGGCTTAGGCATCATGTTCGGAATCTCGACCGAGCGCCACTTCATGCCCTTCATGCCGAACACAACGCGCACTTTTTCCGAAAACGGCGACGTCCAGTAGTGATGGAAAATGATCTCGTGGGCCATGGTTAGTGGAACTCGTTCGAGAAGCGGATGTTGTCGGCCTTGATGCCTTCGAGAACTACGTCGAGCCCGCCCGACCGGATCATCCATTCAAGCCGGTGGTCGCGGTACTCGCGCTTGAAGAGGCGCAGCTTGACCGCCTCGCCGACCATCGCCATGCCCTTGATGGAGTCGGCCGCCGCCTGAGCGGTTTTCGCAACCGACTCGCGCGCATTCGCCCGCGCCTGCCAGCGCCCGAGCTTCGACGCCGCCGCAGGCCCGACGCCCAACCCCGTCGATCCGTTGATATAAGGAATAACCGACAAATCGGCCCAGCCGAACGTCTCGCCCGTGAACCATTCGCTCTCGCCCAGATGCCGCTCGAGCCATGCGCAGAAATCGCGCGCTTGACCGGCGGCGCGCGCCTCGATCACGCGCGCGCGTTCGCCTTCCGCGCGCTTGAACCAGCGCAACTCGCCAAGCCCCCAATTGATCGGCTCGTAATGCGTGTCCATCGCCTCCTCGATCATCCGCGCTTTGGCCCTCGCCTTCGGGTCGCGGGGCATCAAGCGCGGTTCGGGGAAACGATCTTCGATGTATTCGAGGATGATCGTCGAATCGAAGATCGCGAAGTCGCCGTCGATCAGCGCCGGCACCTCCGCCCGCGGATTGGCCCTCAGGAAGGCCGCATCGACCTTACCCGTACCGATCGCAGCCGGCGTTTTTGCGTCGAACGGCACGCCCTTTTCATAGAGCGCGATCTTGCATTTCTGCGCATACGGCGACAGCGGATGCTCGTAGAGCACAAGAGAAGTCATGGGTTCTCACCGATAGGTTTGACGATGTGAATGGCTTACAGTGTCGAGTATAGATCGAATTTGCTCACACGCGAGAACACCGATGCCCCTCTACGGTCTCCAATCCGCGGCCTTCAGCAAATCGTCGACGAAAGGCGCCGTCCAGATCCGGCCCCTGGTCGGCGGCGACCGTGCCGCGTGGAACGGACTGTGGAAGGGCTATCTCGACTTCTACAAGACCTCGCTCCCGCCCGCGCAATACGAACTGACCTTCCGCCGCTATCTCGATCCGGGCGAACCGATGTTCGGCTATTTGGCGGAGCGAGCGGGCACGCCGCGCGGCCTCGTGCACATCATCCTGCATCGTTCCGGCTGGCTCGAAGGCCCGACGTGCTATCTGCAGGATCTGTTCGTCGATCCCAGCGACCGCGGCACCGGCATGGGCCGCGCGCTGATCGAGCACGTGTACGACGTGATCAAGGCGGCCGGCGGCACGCGCGTCTATTGGATGACGCATGAATCGAACGCGACGGCCCGCAGGCTCTACGACGGCGTCGCCGACAACACCGGTTTCATCCAGTACACAAAGAAGCTCTAAGCGTCACTGATCCCTGAACGCCGCCAGCAAGGGTACCCGCGCCGCGCGCCAGGCGGGGAACACGCCGCCGGCAAAGCCGATGACGAGCGCCAAGATCACGCCTTGCAGCACAAGCTCGGGCGTCAGTTTCAGCGAAAACACCACTTGCGTGAAGTTGCTGCCGAGCGTCGCCGCGCTGATCCCGTCGAAGAGAACGAACGTCGCCAGCGCCCCGATCACGCCGCCGACCGCCGACAACAGCAGCGACTCGGTCATCGTGCCCACGAACGCAGGGAGCCCGCCGAAGCCGATCGCCCGCATCGTCGCGATCTCGCGCATGCGCGCATCGACCGAGGCGTACATCGTGTTGAGCGCGCCCGCGAGCGCGCCGAACGACATTGCGATCGCCAGCGGCCAGCCCATATAGAGGATCAAGTCGCTGATGCCGCGGCTCTGCGTGGCGTAGAAATCCGATTCCGCGCGCACGTCGAGCTTGAGGCGCGGATCGGCCTCGGAATAATCAATTAGCCCCTTGAGTGCATTGGTGTTCTCCATCCGCGCGCGCACGGTCTGCACCGTACTGCCGCGCTGATAGAGACCCTGCAGCAAGGCGATGTCGGCCCAGATCTCGGACTCGAACACCGAGCCGCCGGCATCGAACTCCCCGACCACGGTCCAGTTCTGCGACGCCAGCCTGACTGTGCGTCCCAACTCGAAGCCTTTGAATTGCTTCGACACCGCGCGCCCGACGACAAGTTCCGGCGTGCCGGTGCGGAACATGCGCCCCGCCGCGATGCGGATGCCGCGCCGCACGCCGACCGCGTTCGGCCCGACGCCGCGCAAAGGCAAATTCGCCTTCGTGCCGCTCGAACGCTTGATGCCGTCCACCACCGCGTACATTTCCGCCGACATCAGCGGCTTGCCGTCGGCGGCCGTGGCGATGCCTTTCGCCTCCTCGATGAGAAGCACCTGCTCGCGCGTGATGATCGAATTGAGTTCGCCGCCGCCCCCCTTGCGCATGAAGATCGCGACGTCGGGCGAGCCCGTCCCGCGCACGGTCGTGCGAAATCCATTCGACATCGCAAGGAACGCAAGCAGCACGCCGGTGACGAGCGCGACCGCGACGACCGTCGACAGCGACGTCCACAAACGCTGCGGCATCGAGCGCAAATTCATCGACGTCACGGCGTTGATTTGAGCGAGTGTGCGGGCCATCGCGCTACTTCCGTCCCAACGCCGTCACGACATCGAGCCGCATCGCGCGCACCGCCGGCAACAGCCCCGTGAGGAATCCGAGCGCCAGCATCAGCCCGACGCCGATAAGCGCGGTGCCCGGCGAGAAGGCAAGAACGCCGATGCGCCCCGCGAACATGTTGGCGAGCGCCAAACTGAGGGCAAAGGCGGCGCCGAGCCCAAGCAGCCCCCCGATCATCGCAAGCAGGAGCGATTCGCCGATCACCAATCGGAAAATCCGCTGCGACGTGAAGCCGATCGTCTTCAGCACCGCGATTTCGTTCGTCCGCTCGCGCACCGTCAGCATCATCGTGTTGCCTACGATGAGCAGGATCGTCGCGAACGCCGACCCGACGATCGACGTGACGATGAAGCCGAGATCGCCCAGTTGCTCCGTGAACGCCTTGTTGAAGGCTTGCTCGGTCTTGGTCTCGGTCTCGAACGGCGAATTGGCGAACATCGTGTCGATCGCGCGCGCGATGCGCTCGTTTTCTTTCGCGCTCTCGGTCTTCAAGATCATCCACCCGATCGTGTCGCCGCCGAAACTGCGCGTCTCCTTGAAGTAGTCGTAGTGGAACGCGACGAAGGTGACGTCGACGCCCGCGCCGCCGGGCGTCATGATGCCGGCGACCGTGAAGTCCCACGTGTCCGACCCGTTGCGCTGGCGGAAGATGTTGCTCTTGATCGGTATCCGGTCGCCGAGCTTCCACTTGAATTGCTCGGCAAGTCCCTTCCCGACGATGATGCTGCCGCGGTCGGCGAGAAACGCGTCGCGTTGCGCCTTCGGCAAGACATACTCCGGATAGAGGTCGAGATAGGTCTGCGGATCGACCGCCAGGGCGACGAGGAAATTCTTGGGTTCCTGATAGTAGCCGCCGAACCAGTTCGCATGGCTCACGATCTTGACGCCGGGCACGGTCGCCACGCGTCCCACATAGGCGATCGGCATCGACAGGGTGAAATTGATCTTGTTGGTCACGATCAAGCGGTCGGCGCTCGCCGTGTCCGCGCCCGCGTTGAGAGCGTTCTGGAACGTTGCCAGCACGCCGAAGATCGCGAAGGCGATGAAAATCGCAACCGTCGTCAGGAACGTGCGCAGCTTCTTGCGGAACAGGTTCTTGCGGATCAGCTGAAGGAACGTCATGCGCTGAGGTCCTTCTCGCTGAAGTGCCCCTTGTCGAGATGCAAGATGCGCTTGGCAAAGCGTGCGGCCTCCGGATCGTGCGTCACCATCACGATCGTCTTGCCGAGATCGCGATTGAGCGTCTGGAGCATGCCGAGGATTTCGCCTGCTGTCTCGCGGTCGAGGTCGCCCGTCGGCTCGTCGCAGAGCAGAAGCTTGGGGTCCGACACGATCGCGCGCGCGATCGCGACGCGCTGCTGCTGGCCGCCGGACAGCTCAGACGGCTTGTGCCGCGCGCGATCCGAAAGGCTGACGATGGCCAACGCCGTCTTCACCCGCTCGCGCCGCGCCTTTGGCCCAAGCGAGGTCAAGAGGAGCGGAAGCTCGACGTTCTGCGCTGCGCTGAGCATCGGCATGAGATTGTAGAATTGGAAGATGAAGCCGACATTGCTCGCGCGGAAGGCGGCCAGCCGGCTCTCGCCCAGATTGTCCATGCGCTTGCCGTCGAACTGGATCTGGCCTTCGCTCGGCCGGTCGATGCCGCCCAGGAGATTGAGCAGCGTCGTTTTGCCCGATCCCGACGGTCCCATCACCGCGACGAAGTCCTGCTTGGGGATGGCCATGTCGAGATGATCGAAGATCTGCACCTTCTGCTTGCCGCGCGTGTAGCGTTTGCCCACGCTCTTGAGAACGATAAGCGCTTCGCTCATTGCGGTTTTCCTTGCTGAACCGGTGCGGCTTTGGCGTCATCGTAGAACACGACTTTCGCCGCCATCTCGGGCAGGATGCGCGGATCGTGCGCCTCCAGCGCCACGCGCACTTTGACGGTTGCTTTGTCGCGGTTTGCCGTCGGGATGATCGCCGTGACCGATGCCGGAATTTCCCAATCGGGATAGGCGTCGAGCGCGGCACTCGCGCGTTGGCCCGGCTTGACGCGGCTGATGAACGACTCGTTGACCTCGACCTCGACCTCGAGCGAGTTCATGTCGACGATCGTGCAGATGCCCGTGCGGGTGAACCCGCCGCCGGCCGCTGCGGGCGACACGATTTCGCCGGGCTGAGCATCCTTGGTCGTGACGACGCCCGCGAACGGCGCCCGTATTTCGTGTTTGTCGAGAATGGCTTTCGCGCGGTTCAAGGTCTGTTCGGCGGAGCCAAGCGCGCCTTGCGCCTGCGCGAACCGTGCCTCCGTCGCTTCGGCCGCGGCTTGAGCGCGCGTGTTGTCGGCCGTGCTCGAATAGTCGCCTGCTTTGAGACCCTGGATGCGCGTCAGCGCGCGCTTTGCCTCCGCGCGGTCGGCTTCGGCGGCGCCCAACGCGCCGCGTGCGGATCTCACGTTCGCCTCGGCAATGCCGAGATCGATTTGCGCCAAAGTCGGATCGAGCCGCGCGAGCACTTGCCCCGCCTCGACCGTCATCCCTTCCTCGACCAGCACTTCGGAAATGCGCCCGGTGATCTCGGCCGAGACCGTCGCAAGCCTGCGCGCCGTGACATAGCCCGAAGCCGACAACACGCCGCCCGCGACCGGCGCCGCGGCGCGAGGCGATCCCGCAGCGCCGGCAGGCGGCGAGGCATTCGGCGTCGCCGCAATGCTCGGCGTGTCCGAAGCGACCGTCGTCTCGTCGCCGGACTTGAGCGGCCAGAACATATAGAGCGCGCCCGCGACCAGCAGCACGCATACGAGAACGAACCCGACGATCAGCCAGCGGCCGCCGCCTTCCTCCTCGTCCTCGTCGCGATCGATGTGCAAGCGGTCCAACAACTCGCGTTGACCCGACCCGTCGCCCATTCTGCCCCCTTGCCTTACGCGCCTCTACGCCGGCGGCTGTCCGCCGAAACATAGGCACGCGCGCGAGATTTCACGCGCACAAACGGCCACTCTTCAAACTGGACCGCTCGAACCCGTGCGGGTTGTTGCGCGGTTGCGTCAGAAAAAGATGCGCCTTGGCGCCACAATAATAAGGTGTTCGGAACAGAACAAGAACCTATCCGCGTTGCTGCTGCCAGATTTCGCCCATCTGCGCAAACAGTTCGACCGGATTTGGCAGCGCCTTGTCGCCCGAGAACTCGCGATAGAGCGTCGCCACGTTGACGGCGATCCGCTCCGCGTCGCCCCAAGACTCATAGTCGCCGAGCGCGATGTCGTGAGCCGCATCGCGCGCCTTCAGGCCGGCGTCATAGCGCTTGCGCGCTTCGTCGCGGATGTACGTGAGATAGTTGCGCACCGCGCTGACGCCGCGTTTGTCCGTGACGGGTCCGTGCCCCGGCACGATCGTTTCACAGTCGAGCGCTAGGATTTTGTCGCAAGCCTCGATCCAGTTGCCGACCGGCCCCGCCCACATGATCGGCGTGCCTTCGATGAACAGGATATCGCCCGTGAACACCGTGCGGTCGCTCGGAATGTGGACGAGGATATCGCCGCCCGTATGCGCCGGCCCAACCTCGATCAGCTCGACCGACTTGTTGCCGACGTTCCGCGTCATGTGCCCCGCGAAGGTCGTTGTCGGAAACGTCTGCGTGATGCCGCTGAAATCGAACGCCCCGAAACAGTGCATGAGATACTTTCCGGTCTCGCCGAGCCCCGGCGCCGCCTTCAAGAAATTCGCGAGCAGGGCCGGCGTCTCGCGCTTCATCTCTTCGAGAGCTTGCGCGGAGGAAACGATCTCGGCCCCCTCGACGAGTTCGTTGCCGTAACAATGATCGCCGTTGTGATGCGTGTTCACGAGCGTCCCGATGCGCCTGGCCGCCTTCGGTGCCGCATCGCGCATCGCGGCCAGCATGTCGCGCGTCAGCTTCAGGTCGAACAGCGTGTCGACCAGCAGCGATTGGTCACCGTCCGTGATCAATCCCGAATTGGACCAGCCCCACGACCCGTCGGGCTGCAGCCACGCGAACGTCCCGTTGCCGAGGTCGGCAAGACCGCGCCTGTAGGCATATCCGTTCTTGGCGAGCGACATATCAATTCGCCGGCAGGCCTTGATCGAGGAACCGCTCCGCCACCGCCGCGTAGAGCGCGATCCCGTTCGCCATCGCGTTCTCGTCCAGCATCATGCGGTTCGAATGGCATGGCGCCGCGTGATGATGGTCGCAGCCTTCCGGCGTCACGCCCAAGAACACCATGCATCCGGGAATCCGCTGCAGCACATACGACCAGTCTTCCGCACCCATGACGGGCGAGGGCATCGGCATGAATCCGTTCTCGCCGAACAATCCGCGCGCCGCATCCGCCGCAAGCGCGACCATACGACCGTCATTCACGGTCACGTCGTAGCCCGGCGTCAACGTCACTTCCGCGCGCGCGTCATGCGCCTCGGCAATCTTCTCCGCGACCTTCTTCAACCCTTCCTTGGCCCGCGTGCGCGCGGCTTCCGAAACCGAACGCAGCGTCCCCATCATCGTGACGGACTCGGGGATCACGTTCGTCGTCGTGCCGCCGTTGATCTGGGCAATGGTCAGCACCACGGGATCGAACGCGCTGATCTTGCGCGTGACGAAGGTCTGCAGCGCCGTCACGATCTCGCACGCGACCGGCATCGGATCGACCGTATAGTGCGGCGTCGAAGCGTGACCGCCTTTGCCCACGACGCGAATGCGGATCTCGTCGGTCGAAGCCATGAACGCCCCCGCCTTCGCGGTGAAGATGCCGGTCGGCACGTTCGGCGTGATGTGCATCGCGAACGCGCCGTCGGGCCGCGGATGCTTGTCGATCAGTCCGTCCTCGATCATGCGCAACGCGCCCCAATGTCCCTCCTCGCCCGGCTGGAACATGAACTTCACCGTGCCGGCGAGCCGCCCGCGATGCTGGTGCAGCAGCTTGACCGCTCCCGTGAGCATCGCCGTGTGCGCGTCGTGCCCGCACGCATGCATTCGGCCGTGTTCTTTCGATTTGAACGGCAGATCTGTATCCTCGGGCATCGGCAGCGCGTCCATGTCGCCGCGCAGCAGCACGGTTCGCCCCTGCGTCGGACCTTGCAGCGTCACGATCATGCCGGACGAGGACGGGCCATGCTCGATCTTCACATCGAGCCCGTCGAGCGCCTCGCGCACCGTGGCGACCGTCTTGGGCAGATGTAGCCCGAGCTCCGGATGCTCATGAATTCGCCGGCGCATTGTGATCGCGTCCGGCAGCAGCGCCTTCGCACCTTGAAGCCAAGTCTGTCCGTTCTCTCCCACGCGCGTTCCCTCGTTTGTTTATCTCAACCCCGTCATGCCGCCGTCGACGGCGATCGTCTGGCCGGTAATGTAGGCCGCCTCGTCCGACATAAGAAAGAGCGCGGCATAGGCCGTCTCCCACCCCGTGCCCTGCCGCCCAAGCGGCACCGGCGTCTTCGCGCGCCCCGGCCGACCGCGCGTCGCCTCGCGCCCGATGGACGTATCCATCAGGCCGGGCGCCACGATGTTCACGCGGATGCCGCGCCGCTCACCCTCGATTCCTGCATGACGCATCAAACCGCCGAGCGCCGCCTTGGATGCGTCGTAAGACGGCATCCGGCTTCCCGCCTTCATCGAAGCGATGGACGAAATCAGCACGATCGAAGACCCGTCGGCGAGAACGGGCATGGCCGCCTGCAACGTCAACATCGCCCCGCGCAGGTTGACCGCGAACACGCGATCCCAAATCTCCGGCGTCGAGCCCTCAAGCCACATCCCCGCGCCGATGCCGACGTTGAACACGACGCCGTCGAGCCCGCCCAGTTTCGCGATGGCCGCCTCGACCATCGCCTTCAGGTCACCCGGGATGGCGACATTGGCTTCGATCGCAACCGCTGAGCCGTCCTTCGCGAGCGCGACAGTCGCTTCCGCGCTCTCCATGTTGCGATCGGCCACCGCCACCCGCGCCCCTTCGCGCGCAAACAGGATCGACATCGCCCGCCCGTTGCCGATCGGCGGCTCGGCCTCGCCGCGGTCGTCCTGTCCGCCGCCCACGACCAAGATACGCCGCCCTTCAAGCCGCCCGCGCCCCGGTGCTTCGCCACGCGACTCGGCCGGCATGGGCCGTTCCGGTGAGTCGCTCATGATTTCTGCTTCTGCGAGTCCGGAAACGCGACGCCTTTGGTTCCCGGCCGTTCGATATCGACGTCGAAGGTCTCGAGGAACCGGCTCACCATCATGTAATAGCCGATGGTGACCGTCAGCTCCTGCATCTCCTGCAGCGACAGGCGCTCCGACAACGGTTTGAACGTCGCATCGCCCGCCCGCACGTTACGCACGATATCGTCGGTATAGCGCATCACCATGCGCTGCAGGTCATTGAATGCGCCGTCGTCCGGCCCCGCATGGATCGCCTTGATCAGCGCGTCGCTCATGCCGAGGTCGCGCCCGATCCGCTCGTGCTGATAGACCTCGTATTTCGCCTTCGACAGCATGCCCGCGCGGATGATCGCGATCTCCCGCAAGATGGGGTTGAGCTTCGACTTGAACAGGATGTAGTTCCCCATGCGCGTGAACGCCCGAAGCAACCCTTCGCCGCCCGCCATCATGCGGAAGATGTTGAGCGGCGGCATCTTGCCGAATGTCTCGCGGGTTTCGGGCGAAAGCGTCGACGGATCGGGATAGGGCACACGGGCCATGGCTTGCCTGCCTTGCTGAGGTAGCGGTCCCCGCACTCTAGCCATCCCGGGCTGCCGCGAAAGCTCTTTTCGCCGATGCGCATTGCGCTACACTCGAAAAAAAAGAATGCCGCCATGGGAGGACAAGCATGTACGATTTCAACGGACTCAAAGTCCTGGCCGACATCCCGCGCCAGCAGGCCAAACAGCGCGGCAATTCGACGGCGCTCCATTTCCAAGGCCGCGACACGACTTACGCCGCGCTCGACAAGCACACGAGCCAGGTCGCGAATGGCCTGATCGCCCTCGGCCAAAAGCCGGGCGCCCGCATCGGCTACATGGGTATGAACTCCGACACCTATTTCGAAGTCCTGCTCGGCGCCTTCAAGGCGAACGCGGTCGTCGTCGGCGTGAATTGGCGCCTCGCCGGGCCTGAGGTCGCCTATGTCCTGAACGATGCGGGCTGCGAACTGATGTTCGTCGGCGCCGAATTCGTGCCCATGATCGAGGCGGTGAAGAAGGACTGCCCCCGCCTCAAGCACATCATCGCCCTCGACGGCGGCCACGCGAACTGGCGGCCCTACGCGCAATGGCGCGACGGCCAAAGCGACAAGGACCCGCATCTGCCCACCAAGGCCGACGACGACGCGATCCAGCTCTACACCTCCGGCACGACGGGTCATCCGAAAGGCGTCCAGCTGACGAACGGCAACTACATGGCGTTCTTTCAATCGGCCATGGACGCGAAGTGGGGCGAGTTCGGTCCGGGCGATGCGAATCTGATCGCGATGCCGAACTTCCATGTCGCGGGCACGAACATGGGCCTGACGACGCTGGCGCAAGGTTCGCTCGGCGTCGTCATGAAGACCGTCGTCCCCGACGAAATCTTCAATCTGGTCGACAAGTTCCGCATCAAGAACATGTTCCTCGTGCCCGCCGTGATCTTGATGCTCACGCAACATCCGCGCATCAAGACGACGAACATGTCGTCGGTGAAGGCGATGTTCTACGGCGCCTCGCCGATCGCGGAGGAAACGCTCAAAACCGCGCAGTCGCTCTTAAAGGGCTGCGGTTTCACGCAGCTCTATGGCCTCACCGAAACCGTCGGCGCCGGCACCGCCCTTCAGCCCGCCGATCACGTCGGCCAGCAGCTGCGCTCGTGCGGCAAGCCCTATCCCGGTCTCGATATCAGAGTATTCGACGGCGACGGCCGTGAGGTGAAGACCGGCGCGGTAGGCGAGATCGTCATGCGCGGCGGCACGCTTATGAAGGGCTACTGGAACAAACCCGAAGCGACCGCGAAGTCGATCAAGGACGGTTGGTTCTACACCGGCGATGCCGGCTTCTTCGACAAGGACGGCTACCTCTATATCCACGACCGTGTGAAGGACATGATCGTCTCGGGCGGCGAGAACATCTATCCCGCCGAAGTCGAGAACGGCATCTTCGGCCATCCGGCCGTTGCCGACGTCGCCGTCATCGGCGTGCCGGATGAAAAATGGGGCGAGGCCGTGAAGGCGATCGTGGTCCTGAAGCCCGGCGCACTCGCAACGCCGGAGGAGATCATCGCTTACGCGCGAAGTCGTATCGCCGGCTACAAGCTGCCCAAGTCGGTCGATTTCATCGAAGCCCTCCCGCGCAATCCAAGTGGCAAGATCCTGCGCCGCGAATTGCGCGAACCGTATTGGGCCGGTAAGGCGAGGCGGGTGAATTGAGATGAAGCTCTACAACGAAGCCGACCCGGCACCCAATCCGCGTCGCGTGCGCATCTTCCTGAAGGAGAAGGGCATCGACATCGAGTTGGTGCCGACGCCTCTCATGCAGCGTGCGCATAAATCGCCCGAGCATCTGGCGCGCAACCCTCTCGGCCAGGTCCCGGTGCTCGAGCTCGGCGACGGCTCGTGTCTGTCCGAGAGCGTCTCGATCTGCCGCTATCTCGAAGAGTTGCATCCCGAACCCAATCTCTTCGGCCGCGACGCCAAGGAGCGCGCCTTCATCGACATGTGGATCAGGCGCGTCGAATTTCGCCTGATGGCGCCGCTCGGCCAGATCTGGGTGCACACGCATCCTTTCACCGCCGCCGTCGCGAAGCAGGCCATGGGCCAACAATTCAAGGAGTTCGGCGCGGCGAACCGCAAACCGTTCGACGCCGCGTGCCGCTTGTTCGA
>JBGOVA010000157.1:0-10888 GCA_041477875.1 Micropepsaceae bacterium
CTGGCTTATCTTGGTCACGACCGGCTCAGGACGACCCTCTTTGCCGAAGTTGGCGAGCAGCAGAAGGATTCTCGCAAGCCGCTTCTCGCTCGAGTTGAACAACTGATCGACCAAGTCTTCTTCGATGCGGCTGTTGCGCGTTAGGAGGTGGGCCGTAAACACTTCGGCGAACTTCGGCTCCGCGTGGAGGCTGTGCAGCATCGTCGCCTTTTCCAAACGCGCGACCGTGCAATCTGTCATCGCAATAGCTGTCGCCAGTCGCAGCGGCTGTCCGATCAGGCATCCCTCGCCGAAAAAGTCGCTCGCTCCCAAAATGGCGATGATGGCTTCTTTCCCTTGAGCCGATATTACTGCAACTTTGACCTTGCCTGTTTGGATGTAAAACACAGCATCCGCAGCGTCACCCTGAGCGAAAACGACACGATCCTTGCGATAGTCCGATATCGTTCGGCCACGACCGATAGTGGTGAGAAATTTTTGCAGTTCAAACGCCGTTTTTCTCTTCCTCGCCAACGGCGATCTCCAATTCGCTCGACAACTTGTGGCGTAACCGGTCGCGCTCGACCGGATTTCTCCGCCTCGCGCCAATCGTCAGTGTGAGCAAATTGAGGGTGTGTTGTCGGTCATGTACATTACCGATCCGGCGGAAAGTTCATTTTTCTACGTATGTTTTGGGAAGGTGCTGAGCAATGCGCGCCCGGACCAACTGATAACATTCGCAGGATGCCTTCGTGAGGCCCTGCCGATCGAGTATCGTGACTTGCCGTCGGCCGCGCGCAATTAAGCCGGCATGTTCCAACTCCCGCGCAGCATTCGTGACGGTTGGCCTCTGGACACCCAGCATTTCGGCGAGCAGGTCCTGAGTAATCAGCAGTGCGTCATCGTCACCGCGGTCACGCATCATGAGCAGCCAACGCGCCAGCCGCTCCTTGAGGCTGTGCGCACCGTTGCACGCTCCCGACACCAGCACCTGCTCGAGAAACGCATGAACGTAAGCATACATGAGCTTTCGGAAGGCCGGCATCGACTCCATGGCCCGCATGAACGCCGCGCGCGACATCCTTGTTGCACTTCCCGGGATTTGGACGAGCAGCCGGGAGGAGGATCTCTTGGCGCCGAAGATGGCCTTCACACCGGTGAAGCCCTCCCTGCCGATCGTTGCCATCTCAATCACACTGCCGTCCGAATAGACCGCCACTACCGAGACGACACCGCTGTCAGGGAAGAAGACATGGTCGATCGAACTATCGGCGTCCATCAGGACATCCGAGCGTTGGCAGCGAATCTGTTCAAGCTCCGGCCTGATCCGTTTGAGATCGCGGGATGGCAGGGCAAGCAAAATCCGATTGCGGGGCCAATTTGGTAGAGCGCTCATATCTTTGAACCGTGCCCGTAGGGCGCGCCGCGCGCCGCCATTACGACCCGGGAAGCTGCCGATTCCGGCGGTCGGCGAACATCAGCATGTGTGCATGGCCGCCATCGTAGGCTTTGATGTTTGCCGCCCCTGAATGGGCCGCTCGCGGAACGTATAAGATCCCCGATCGCGTGACTGTTCAATATTGGCCAAGAGGGACCCCAAGGGCTAGTCGCGCAATATCACGCTCAGCAGGGAGCTATGGACCGACAGCCCACCGTTGTACTCGATAAAGCCTAGCCTCCTGAATTTGTTCATGAAAAAGCTCACGCGCGAACGCGTCGTACCGACCATTTCCGCGAGAGTTTCCTGGCTTATCTTGGTCACGACCGGCTCAGGACGACCCTCTTTGCCGAAGTTGGCGAGCAGCAGAAGGATTCTCGCAAGACGCTTCTCGCTCGAGTTGAACAACTGATCGACCAAGTCTTCTTCGATGCGGCTGTTGCGGGTGAGGAGGTGGGCGGTAAACACTTCGGCAAGCTCCGGCTCCGCGTGGAGGATGTGCACCATCGTCGCCTTTTCCAAGCGCATGACCGTGCAATCGGTCATCGCAATAGCTGTCGCCAGTCGCAGCGGCTGTCCGATCAGGCATCCCTCGCCGAAGAAGCTGCTTGCCGCCAAGATGGCGACGATGGCTTCCTTGCCTTGAGACGATGCAACCGCAATTTTTACTTTGCCCTTTCGCAGGTAGAACACGGCATCCGCAACGTCGCCCTGGCTAAAAAGGACATGATCCTTTCGAAAGTCGGATATTATCCGGCCACGTGCAATGGTGGCTAGAAATACCTGCGGATCAAAGGCGGGTTTTCTAGCCTTCGCCAACGGAGAATCCCTGGTTCGCTGATGGCACGCTGAGGTGCACGCGCAAGCCCAGGCAATCGTGATCGAAAACGATCGCCGCGTTCAGCTGCTTGCGCAAGGCGCGCACCAGTTCGAAGCCAATGCCGCCGCTCGTTTCCGGATCGAAATTCTCAGGCAGGCCGACGCCGTCGTCGGTGACTTCGATCACCAGCGCGCCCTCGACTTGCCGGCAACCGACGGTGATCTCACCCGCGACGCCTGTCGGATGCGAGTACTTGATGGCGTTGGTCACCAGTTCGTTCACGATCAAAGAGATGGCAACCGCGCGATCCGCCTTCGCGCTGCATGCTTGGAGATCGTAAGTGAGCGTGAAGTCGCCAGAATCGAACGACGCGACAAGCGCGTCGCACACCATGCGCAAATGTTGGGGCATGTCGACGTCATGGGTGTCGCTCGCCGACAACAGGCGGTGCAAGTGCGCTACCGCATCGACGCGCGCGGCGACGTCGTCGAGCATGCTGCGTGCCTCATCGCATGTGAGATTTCCGCGGATCGCGCGGCCTTGCAAATGAACAAGCCCCGCGATCAAAGCGAGATTGTTGCCGATGCGATGATTGGCTTCGCGCGCGATTGAGGGGCCCTCGCCCGCCGGCCCCGGCGGGTTTGGTTCGTGGATTGCGCCGACCACCTGGTCCACCGCCGTACCTCACACCAAAATAATAACACTGAGTCATCATAACATAATCGCAAACAACGTGCAAATTAACGCGTTCGTATGTTTGCCAGTATTACTATGCTTATTTGCACTATTCGCACTATTGGCCAATGGTTCTTATGACAACTTATCAGCACTGCCCAGTTTTATTGGTATTTGCTAATCAGGCTTCGTCGATGCCAACGTGTCATAATCCCTACTTGACAGCTAATGAGTAGGCGTCTAACTCGCTCGATGAGAGAAAGAGGGACGGCCATGGTCACGGGGAATGGCAATCTGACGCGTGCGACGCGACTGCAGATCATGCTGACGGACGACGAACTCGCCGCAGTGGACGACTGGCGCTTCGGCGAACACATGCCGAGTCGCGCCTCAGCCGTACGCGAACTCTTGAAGCGCGGCCTGGCCGCCGAAGGCGTGGTCCTCAAGGCGGGCCGGAGAAAATCCGAACAGTTTGGCGTTCTCGGCAAACAACCGAAAAAAGCCGAGAAATACTAACGCGTGGGCGCCGGCTTAGTGAACTGAACAGCGGCACAGATGGGAACCCATTGGTGCAACTCGGCGGTTCTATCAACGAGCCGCCTTTATGCGTGACCGGCAGTCGCTAGATACGCCGCTAGCCCGCCAGCCGAACACCGCGCCCCAAAACACCGAAGGCGAGGCCGAGGCTGATGCACATCATCGTCTGTGCGAGGGTGTCCGGCGCGCTGCGTCCGCAAGGCCGCAATTGGTGCTTCGAGTTGTGCGCATTCCATATGAACGGTAGCTTGTGAACGGCAGCTATGATCCCGTGCACGAAAACGCGGCCACGAAGCAAGGTGCAGGCGTGGAGATCGCCGTTGGCGAAGAAAAGGAAAGCGACCTTTGATCTGCAGATATTTCCGGCCACCGTCGCTCGCGGCCGGACAATATCCGACTTTCGAAAGGATCATGTCTTTTTTCGCCGGGGCGACGTTGCGGATGCCGTGTTCTACCTGCGAAAGGGCAAGGTCAAAATTACGGTCACGTCGCCTCAAGGCAAAAAAGCCGTCGTCGCCATCTTGGCGGCAAGCAGCTTCTTCGGCGAGGGATGCCTGATCGGACAGCCGCTGCGACTGGCGACAGCTATTGCGATGACAGATTGCACGGTCATGCGCTTGGAAAAGGCGACGATGCTGCACAGCCTCCACGCGGAGCCGAAGTTCGCCGAAGTGTTTACGGCCCATCTGCTCACGCGCAACAGCCGCGCCGAAGAAGCCTTGGTCGATCAGCTTTTCAACTCGAGCGAGAAGCGGCTTGCAAGAGTTCTTCTGCTGCTCGCGAACTTCGGCAAGGAGGGTCGGCCTGAGCCTCTCGTGACCAAGATAAGCCAGGAAACTCTCGCGGAAATGGTCGGCACGACGCGCCCGCGCGTGAGCTTTTTCATGAACAAATTCAGAAGGCTAGGCTTTATCGAGTACAACGGTGGGCTGTCGGTCCATAGCTCCCTGCTGAGCGTCTTACTGCGCGACTAGAGCTGGGGGCATTTTTCCCCTTTTGGCCAATATTGAACAGGCACCCGATCGGGGAACTTGTAGGTTCCGCGCAATCCCAGGTGCTGCGCGCGATCCAGTCCAACACGTTTGCGCCTTATGACCCGGTCCGCGCGGCACATCCTAAGAACAACGGATGAAGCGTACCAACCGATGCCGAAGCCGCCGCTGCAAGTCGAAAGTCGCGCGATGTTAGCCCGAAAGACCATTGAGCTGGCGGCGAACAACGCGGCCTCGATACGACTTCGCGACGGAGCGCCCGCTCATCTCGCCACGTCGGCCGGCGATCGGGCGAAGCCTCGACAAGACAAAGTATCCGTGGCGATTGCGCGAGACCGAAGCCCAAAAGAAGACGTCAAAGCTGCGGCCGGCGTAGATGACGCATTTCGCGACGATTTGATCGCGCTGATCCCCTACCTCCGGGCCTTTGCCCACACGCTCTGCCGCAACCGCGACGGTGCAGACGATCTGGCACAGGAGACCGTGACGAACGCTTGGCAGAAGCGCGCCATGTTTCAGCCCGGCACCAATCTCAAGGCCTGGCTTTTCATGATCCAGCGCAACGCATACTACTCGAGCTACAGGCGCAAGTGGCGCCAGGCCGATTGGAACGATCAGGCGATGGAACGCAGGCTCGTCGCCGAAGCTTCGCAGCAGTCGAGCGTGGAGCTCACGGATCTGAGGCGTGCCATGAAATTGCTGCCCGACGAACAGCGCGAGTCTCTAATCCTCATCGGCGCCGGCGGCTTCACTTACAAGGAAGCGGCGGCAATCTGCAGTTGCGCGACGGGAACGATGAAAAGCCGCGTCTCGCGCGCGCGGTTCGCGATCACAGCCCTGATGGTCGATGGCGCGCCCCGCCTGCCCAAGTCGAGCGAAAGCGCCGCCAGCGTATACCGCGGCATTACGGACGAATTGGACACAATATCCGCGCGCAAGACAGCACGCTGACAAACAATCGCCAATGCAAGCCGGAACGTTCGCGCGGTTCAGGAGTTCTCAACACGCGACATATCCGGAGGGGTGGAACCCGCACTCCGACGCCGAACCGAGGTTGAAGTGCCATGCTGAAATTATTGCTCGTGAGCGCCGTCGGAATTGGCGCTGCCGTTCTGCTCGGTTACGTCGGCGCAGCAGTGATTGCAACGGAACTGGGCCGGGCGTCCTTAGCCGCGCTCGCCGTTTTGATCGGTGTCGCGGCTGTTGCCGAGAGCGCGCGCATGTTTGGGCCCTTGGGCCGCGCATAAACGACCAGCATCGGTTCCGACCACGAATAGCGACGTCTCTAGCGCCCTGTGCGGGTAGCATCGTGCCCGCCGCCGCCCAAGCCTTTCTCGGGAACCAATCGGCCTTTCGAGCCGTTGTCTTACATGCATAGCGCTTCTGCCGTGCGCGACCACCCACCGTAGGTGCCATGTCCGAACTCAGCGCCGCGCGTCTCTCGTCGGTGCAACGCATCAAGGACAAGGCCAAGTTATCCAAAGAGCCTGAGGCGCCGAACGTTCAACTGGACGACCTGACAAGCATTCGCCGCTCGCTGGTGATCGTGGCGATCGCTGCCTGTGGCGCCATTCTGTGGGCCGCCCAAGCCATACTCGTGCCGACCGCGATGGCCGTGGTCCTTGCGCTTGTTCTCACGCCTGTCGTCGTCGTGCTTGAGCGGTGGCGCATTCCCACCGCTATCGCCGCATTCCTGGTCGTGCTGGTCGCCGCCGCATCGATTGCGGGCGCCGCGACCGCGCTCGCACCCAGCGTTGCCGATTGGATCAAGCGCGCGCCCGAAATCTCGCAAACGATCCAGCGAAAACTTCAACCCATCAAGGCGTGGTTGGCGTCGTACCAGATGGCTTCGAACGAACTGCACGAGATCGCGAAGGTCGGCGCCGCGTCCGACGCGCCCGCGGCCGTTGCGGCACCGAGCAGCGGAGGTTCGATCTGGGCAGCGCCGGCGGCGCTCGCTCAGACGTCCTACGTCATTGTTCTGGCTCTCTTCCTGATCGTGGTCCGCAAGGTCTACCGAAAACGCCTCATCCTGCTTGCCAGTGATCGGGCCGACCGGTTGCGCGTCGCGCGGATCTTGAACCAGTCGCTCAAGCAGGCTTCGCAATACCTGTTGACGATGATGTGCGTCAGCGTCGGATTGGCCTTCGTCACGGCAGCGTGCTTTACGCTCGCCGGTATCGAGAACCCGGTCCTTTGGGGTGCGGTATTCGGCGCGGCGAGCTTCATTCCCTATGTCGGTCCGGCCGCGACGATTTTGGCCTGCGGCCTGGTGCAGTTCGCAACGCAGGACACGCTTGCCGCCGCCGCCGTTGCGCCGCTGATCCTGCTCGGGATCAACATGCTCGAGTCCAATATCGTAACCCCGCTCCTGGTGTCGCGCCGCACCGCCATAAGCGCCATCGCCATATTCCTGACCGTCGCGGCGTTCATCTGGCTGTGGGGGCCGGCGGCTTCGATCGTTGCGATACCCGTGCTCATCCTGTTCAGCGCCATCGCCAAGAACGTACCGCGCCTTCAACCATACGCGCTCCTGCTTCAGGCCGAACACGGCAACTCCGAAGAGATCGTCAACGCGGCGCGCCTGCACTTTTTCTCAGAAGTGGAGAGCGACGAGCCGGCGACGTGGCGCGCATACATAGTGGGTCTGGTCGGCCGATCGCATGCCCGATGAGCGACGAGCGATCGAGTCGCATTGCACGCTCTCCGGCGACAAACTGCGGCGAGGCGCGCAACCCTATTGCGGCGGCCGGCGTTCTACGTTCGTCCGGCTGACGGTGTCCTCCTCGCGCAGAGTCATGTTCGCCGTTGTTGGATACGGAGCAATCGTCGGCGGACACAAGATCCCGTTCCGCTCCGCGAGCGCCCTCGATTCAAGTTCAACCAAGAATGGCGAGGTTGCATTTCGCGACCCGCAAACGACTTCAGGAGAAGCGTTATGACAACCACAGTGACTGGGTTATTCGACAATCGCGTAGATGCATCTGGTGCGGTGAGCGAGCTGA
Source organism: Micropepsaceae bacterium (assembly GCA_041477875.1). Lineage (GTDB taxonomy): Bacteria > Pseudomonadota > Alphaproteobacteria > Micropepsales > Micropepsaceae > SZUA-430. The sequence continues at coordinate 7,447 of JBGOVA010000157.1, forward strand.
AGGCTGCGGGCGTGCCCACGGAAGAGATCAGCATCGTCACCAACAAAGTGGACGGCCAAGCCGCCCAGCGCGAGACCGGCGATCGCACGGTCGACAACAGCATGACTGGGACCGGCACGACCGACGGCGCGGCGATCGGCGGCGTCCTTGGAGGCGGTGCGGGTCTTCTCGCCGGCTTGGGTGCGCTGACGATTCCAGGCATTGGACCCGTGCTCGGCGTCGGCTGGTTGATCACGACGGCGATCGGCGCCGCGGTGGGCGCCTCCGGCGGCGGCATCATCGGCGCGTTGGTCGGCGCGGGCGTCGACAAGGACGACGCGAAAGTCTACGTCGAAAAGATTCGCAGCGGCGGCACGCTTGTGTCCGTGCGTGTCCCCGACAAAGACGTACTCGCTACCGAAGCCATCATGATCAAATACAAGGGTTTGAATCGCGAACCGGCCGTGGCGGCCGACCGCAAAGTCGAAACCCTTGTCACACGCACCAGCACGGCGACGGTCACGACGCCGGCGGAATAACCAAGGGCCTTTTCGGTAAACCCGAACAGAGATGAAAGCGCCGAGCGGCACAAACCGCTCGGCGCTTCTTTTGGAGGATGCGTCCCCGGCGTGGCGCTTTTCTTATGGACGTTGGCGAGAGCGCACGCGCGTGTTGGAGAGGCAGCCTTCAATGCTGTGCTTGCATGCCGATGTTGCGCCCGGCCGATGATCGTGACGGCGAAGCCCGCGCGTCAGGCGGCGCGTGCCATTCTCAAGACGGCAAGCAGGGAGACCGCGCCGAGCGTCGCCGTGGCGATCACGCTGATCAGACCGGCACCGATCGTGACGCCCAAAGTGGTCAGCAGCCAACCGCCGACGACGGCGCCGATGATTCCGATGACGATGTCGCCGACGAGACCGAAGCCTCCACCCTTGACGATCATGCCCGCAAGCCAGCCGGCAACGGCGCCCACGATCAACCAAACGAGTAACAATTCGCCAGACATGCCGGTTCTCCTGGCCTGTTCGACCGTCGCGAACACTGCCGATGAAGGATTGGGATGTTGGGCGGGTCGGATCTAGCGGCGTATCTGGCGACGGCCGGTCACGCATAAAGGCGGCTCGTTGATAGAACTTCCGTAACTCTCAAACGGTTCCCAACTTTCTTTCGCAACGATGCCGCGGCCCCTCATAGGGTACATTGGCGCAAACCTGCCGATTGTCGGGCAATGCCGCCTGCACGAGTTGCGAACATAGTTGGCAGCGGCGCGCAATGGCGGGCCAGCTGCCTTATGTGTACATCGCCATAGCAAGTTGCGGCACCGCCGCGGACCGCTGGCGAGGACCTTTCAAAAATATGCAAGTTCTTGAAGCGGCGCCCAACGCCGCCAATGATTTTCGCGCACGCCTACTCGAAGTGATCCCTCACCTGCGCGCCTTTGCCCGCACGCTTTGCCCCAATCGCGACGTCGCGGACGATTTGGCGCAGGAGTCGATCGCGAGTGCCTGGCAGGCGCGCGCCTCGTTTCGACCCGGCACGAATCTGAAAGCCTGGCTTTTCGCGATTCAGCGCAACGCGTACTATTCGGCCTATCGGCGCAAATGGCGGCAAGTCGATTGGGACGACGAGGCGATGGAGCGCGTCCTGGTCACGCGCGGCTCGCAACACGCAAATGCGGAGCTGACCGACCTGACGCGCGCGATGACACTGCTGCCCGACGAACAGCGCGAGGCCCTGATCTTGGTCGGCGCCGGCGGCTTCAGCTACAAGGAGGCCGCGTCGATCTGCGGCTGCGCGACCGGAACGATGAAAAGCCGCGTCTCCCGCGCGAGGCAGGCCATCGTATCGCTGATGGACGAAGGAGCCTGCCTGCCCAAATCGCCTGAAAACGCCGGCGGCGCTTACGAGGGCATTTCGCGCGAACTGGACACGTTGTCCGCTCGCGGCACGTTCGTTCCCAGCCGGCACTTCGGCATCGGCGCAGCGTCGCACCTGCGGAACTAAAGACGCTCTCCCTACGTTGATGATTTAGCGCCATCGTCGGCATTGGGCCGCTCGTGGACGTTCCATGAAAATCGAAGGAAAGAGATATGCTGAGAACAACATTGTTGGCTACGTCGGCGCTCGCCGCCCTGCTCTTGACGGCGTGCGGACCGCAAGACAATCCGCAAGGACAAACGCAGACCCCGGCCGGCCAAGTATCGGAATTGGCGACCAAGCCGGCGCCGAACGCCGCGGAACGCACGGCTGCCGAAGCCGGGAATGAAATCGAGCAGGCCGCGGCGCCGGACGCGCAGATCACGGCAAACGAGTTGGCGGCCGGCATCAGTGCGGCAGAGGTCCCCAGCCCGGCAACGACGCTTTCCACCGCAGCGGTGAAAACGTCGAGCGGTCAGAGCGTGGGCGAAGTGCGCTCCGTGGTCGTCGGTCCCGACGGCAAGGCGGATGCGGTGATCGTCGAAGTCGGCGGCTTCTTGAACGTCGGCGAACATCCCGTCTCGATCGAAGCGAAGAAGTTCACGTATTTGAAGGACCGCAACATTCTCGTCGGCGCGCTCACCAAGGCCGAGGTCGAGAAGCTGCCCGTGGCCACGCAAAACTAACGTAGTGCCAGCCAAAGGGCGCCGGAGCCTTCCGGCGCCCTTTTGCGCGACCCGCGCGCGCCGCTTTCCCTGTTATTCCCGTATTTGAAATTGCATGTAATCCGATCCATCACGCCATCACATTGGCGGAGATCCGCCGTTTCTGCCATCACGGATCCATCACATGCCATCACCTGCCGTCACGGGGCCCGGCCTCACGGAACGTATAGAACAAACGTGGAACTGTTTCAATTCCGGCGGCAACCTGCGCGGCATCATTGCATCATCGCAAAGCCGTCGCGTTCGGCAAAGAACCTGGCCTGAAGATGCGTTTCGACGCGCGAAACTTCGTTCCCCGAATCGACAATGCCCGATCTTTGCGTGCCGCCGGAGCGATATTTGATCCGCGTGATCCACCAATTGGCGAAGCCTATGGGCCTGTCCCAGTTGACCTCGATCACGACGTCATCGATGGCCTTGCACGTGGCGATCTCGTGGAGCTGCGCCATGACCGAATCGTGAATTCCGTTCGGCGATTTTCCTTGTTTCCTCATGGTTTTGAAGCCTTCCTTCGTTTTTGTTCCCGCTGATCCCTCGACGGCGCGCAAGGTCGGCGACACCGCGTGACAGAGGATGTTTTTTTTGGCGCCTGTGTTGGGCGCGTGCGAGGATGCATGATCTCGCGGGCGCTCAGATCGCAGCGGCGGATGTGCCCTGCCCGACCGGTGTGACCAGCAGTCGGTTCATTGCATCCCGTTTGCGGCCTGCGGCCGACTGCGGCGCTAGCATTCTCAGCGTCTTGCGGGAGGCAATGGGGGCATGGGCCGTTGCACGCCGGATTGCAAATCAATTCCGCCCATCGTGCGCGCGACATCACGCAA
>JBGOVA010000265.1:0-5078 GCA_041477875.1 Micropepsaceae bacterium
GATTCCCGTCGTGCCAGGATCGGACAGCGCGATCACCAGCGACGATGAAGCGAAACGCGTTTCTGCTCAGATCGGCTATCCGGTTCTGGTGAAGGCGGCGGCCGGCGGCGGCGGGCGCGGCATGAAGGTCGCGCGCAGCGAGTCGGAGCTGTCGATGGCGTTGTCGACGGCGCGCAGCGAAGCGAAGGCCGCGTTCGGCGACGATGCGGTTTATCTCGAGAAGTATCTCGAGCTTCCCCGCCACATCGAGATCCAGGTCCTGGCCGACAGTCACGGCAAGGTCATCCATTTGGGCGAGCGCGACTGCTCGCTTCAACGGCGCCACCAGAAAGTCTGGGAAGAAGCCGGTTCGCCCGCGCTCAACGCCGCGGCGCGCGATAAGGCCGGGCGTGTCGTCACCGATGCGCTGACCGAGCTCGGCTATCTGGGCGTGGGGACGGTCGAGTTTCTCTACGAGAACGGCGAGTTCTATTTCATCGAGATGAACACGCGGCTGCAAGTCGAGCATCCCGTGACGGAGATGATCACGGGCCTCGATCTCGTGCGCGAGCAGCTGCGCGTCGCGCATGGCGGTTCGATCGGGTTCAATCAATCCGACGTCACGTTCTCCGGCCACGCGATCGAGTGCCGGATCAATGCGGAGAATCCGCAGACGTTCCGCCCCTCACCCGGGTTGATCAAGGATTTCCACGTGCCGGGCGGCTTGGGCGTGCGCGTCGATTCAGCCGCCTACTCGGGCTACCGGATTCCGCCGCACTACGACAGTTTGATCGGCAAGTTGATCGTGCATGGGCGCACGCGGACCGAATGCATGATGCGACTCAGGCGCAGTCTTGCCGAGTTCGTCATCGATGGGATCGAAACCACGATCCCGCTGTTCCAGGCGCTGGTCAACGAACCCGACATCATCGACGGCGCCTACTCCATCCACTGGCTCGAGTCGTTCTTGAAGCGGCGCGCGGCCTAAAGACGCGTGGGCCAATGGCCAAGTCCCGTCGTCCGCCCGAGATCATTCCCGTCGCGACGCTTCTGACGGCTTACAGCCGCGGGATATTCCCGATGGCCGAAGAGCGCGACGACGAGGACGTGTTCTGGATCGATCCCGACCGGCGCGGCATTCTTCCTCTCGACCAATTCCACGTGCCTCAACGTTTGGCGCGCAAGATGCGATCGACGCGCTGGCGCATGACGGCGGACACGGCGTTCGAGCAGGTGATCGACGCGTGCGCCGAGCCGGCTGCGCAACGGTCCAAGACGTGGATCAACGGGCTCATCGAGCGCTCCTATGTGAACCTGCATGCCAAGGGGCACGCGCACAGCGTCGAGGTCTGGGACGAGGCGACGCTGGTGGGCGGGCTCTATGGCGTCTCGATCGGCGCGGCCTTCTTCGGCGAGAGTATGTTCAGCCGTCGGGCCGATGCCAGTAAAGTCGCGCTTGTGCATCTGGTCGCGCGGTTGAAGGCGGGGCGCTACAGGCTGCTTGATACGCAATTCGTCACCGAGCACTTGAAGCAATTCGGCGCGGTCGAGATTGCGCGCGGGCGCTACCAAAACTTGCTGCGCGCGGCGGTCGACGCGCGCGCGAATTTCTACGAGTTGGGCGGCGCGGGCGCTGCGGTTTGCGCCGGCACGGTTTTGCAGCTGATCACCCAGACGTCGTAGACGGGGTGCTCGAGCGCGTTCAGCGCGGGGCTCGAGGCGAACATCCAGCCTGAAAAAATCTTCTGCGTCGTGCCGTCGGATTTGCGTTCCTGGATTTCGAGGAAGGCAGCGGATTCCGGCGGCTCCTCGGGCGGCCGCGTCTTGCACATCTGCGCGGTGATGATCAGCGTGTTGTAGAACACCTGCTGTTTGAGGTTGACTTCGAACTTCGCGATGCGCGCGGCGACTTTGTCGAGACCGCCCAAGACGACGCCGACGGCGACGGGCGGCGCGCTCGAGGGCGGCGCGGGAACGACCACTTCGGGCGGCGGCGGCGTCACCGGTCCCTCCGGCGTCACGGGCGTTTCGACCGGCGGCAGCGGCACGGACTCGATCGGCGGCGCCGTGTCGGGATCAACCGGAAACGGCTCTTGCGCCGGCGGCGGTTGAGGCTGGGTGTCGGGCTGCGCGACGGCGGCGACGTCCCACGCCCAGACGGAGGCCAGGATGCACGAACCCAAAACCAATACGACGCGCTTGCTCATGAGACTCCGACTACCGGGCTCCGGTTCACGGATTGACGGCAGGCGGCGCGGACGGCGCCGGCTGCGTTCCTGCGGGCGGCTGCTCGGACTTCTTGTCGCCGCCCGAGAATATGGCTTGGCCCAAGAGGCCGACAAAATCAATCGAGCCTTGCGTGCTTTCGAATTCTGAACCCGATTTCATCATCGCGTCGCTGCCGCCGGGCGAAACCGACAGGTAGGTGCCGCCGAGCAGGCCTTCGCTTGCGACCTTGATCGAGGAGTCTTCGGGCAGCGCGATGCCGGTCTTGATGTTCATGCGCACAAGCGCGCGATAGGTCTTCTGGTCGAGATCCTGGGACGTCACGGTGCCGATCTTGATGCCCGCGGTCCTGACGTCGGTGCCGACACCGACGCCGTCGACGCGGTCGAACTTTGCCACGACCTCGTAGCCGGCCACGGCACCCGAGCCGGTCGTGTTCCAGCCGTAATAGAAGAACGCGGCGGCGACGATCACGACGGCCGCACCGATCAACGTTTCGACGAATCCGTTTTGCATTGAAACTCCCCTACTCCGGCCGCCACGCTTCGTAGTCGCCCGTCGCGCGCGCGCGGTGCGCCTCGCCCAGCAGGCTGCCGGGCGGGCGGTACGCGAGCGGTGTGCCGGTCAGATTGGGCAAGTGTTCCTTCTCCCAGGATTTGACCTTCGGCGGCGCGACGGTCGGCGGCTCGTCCACCGTGTGATGAAGCCAGCCGTGCCATTCCGGCGGCACCAGCGAGGCCTCGGCCAGATTCTTATACAGCACCCAGCGGCGCTTGCCGTCGCGGGTTTGGTAATACGTGTTCCCGAGCACGTCCTCGCCGACGAACTGCCCGTTGCGCTTGGTGTAGATCCAGGTGCCCAGCGTGTTGCCGTTCCACCAGGTGAGCAGCCAATTCAGGAACTTGAACATTCGATCCCTTGGACTCGGAAAGTCGCGCGGACTATGGCGAGGACAGTCCGTCCGGTAAAGCGGCGGCGCGGCCGGCCCAGTTGCGAATGAGAATGGGACCCCCCTTCCAAAGCGTAACAGCGTAACATCGGCCGATTTCTGCGGTTTTTGGCGTAACATTTGCCGTAACATGTTACGGGTGAAGCGTAACGGGCGCCTGCGAGGGGGCCGGCCAGATGCGAATGAGAATGGGACCCCCCTCTCAACCCGCAATAGTGCAACATCGGCTGATTCCCGCCATTTCTGCCGCAACGAAAGTGCAACAACGTTGCGGGTTAGATGGGTGTTCGGCGCAGTCATCAGCATGTGCGCAGTATAGAACAAACCAGGTACCTTTCCAGCTGACAGATGGCCGCTCCCCGCGACGCAGGCAAGCTCGGTGACGTGGTCAAGATCGTGGGCCTCGACAATGAGGGCGCCGAAGTCGTCGTGACGGGCACGCAGTCCTTACACAAGGACGTGGCGCAGGTGCGCGCCGGGATGAATGTCGGGCTTCTGCTTCGCGGCTTGAAGCGCGACGACGTCGAGCGCGGACAGGTTCTGTCCGCGCCCGGCGCGATCAAGGCGCACACGAAGGGCAAGGCGCAGGTCTTCGTGTTGACGGCGGCGGAAGGCGGACGGCACACGCCGTTCGCGAGCGGCTACACGCCGCAATTCTTCTTCGGCGTCACCGACGTCACAGGCGTCGTTCTTGTCGATAACGGCGCCTTCGTCGCGCCGGGCGATCAGGCCGAAATCAGCTTCGAGCTGGGGAAGCCTGTCGGCATCGAGAAGGGCGTGCGCTTCGCCATCCGCGAAGGCGGCAAAACCGTCGGCGCGGGGTTGGTGACAGAGGTTGTTGCCTGAATAGAAAGCTCCCGACCTGGGCGTGCGCTTGGGTCGGGAGCACTTCTGACATTGACAAAAACACACACTGGTGCTACTGAGTAATACCAGTGAGGGTGTGCAGCGTGACCGCAAAAACCTCGATTTCATTGACCGACGCGCAGGAAGCGTACGCGCGCGACCTGATCGAACGCGGCCGTTATCCGAGCTTGAGCGCCGTGCTCCAACACGGACTTGAACTGTTGCGCGCCGAGCGGGAGGCCGCGGAGGCGGAAACGGCGGCGCTTCGCGCGCTGCTCGAAGATCGCCGGCGCGGTGCATTCGTCAGTATCAAGGACGGGCGCAAGCGCACGGAGCGGATGATCGCGGCCAAGAAGACGAAGGCCAAAGAAGCCGGGCGATGAAATATGGGGTCGAGCGCGCATGGGGCACCGACCGCGATCTCGCCGCCATCTTCGATTTCCTGAGCGAGAGCTATCAAGCGTTTGGTGAGGACGCGGACGCTGCGACTGAACGTGCGGCCGCGCGCGTGCGAGATATCGAAACAGAAATGTTGTCGCTGGGCGCGGCGCCGCATCAAGGAACGTTGCGGCCAGAACTGCTTCCCGGACTGCGATCCGTCACGAAGAACCGCGCTATCTTCTACTTTGACGTCGACGAGGAGCGCCGCATGGTCCGCGTTCTTGCCGTGTTTTTCGGCGGCCAGGACCACCGGCGGCGCATGCTGAAGCGGCTGCTCGGCGCATAGCCAAGGCACGGCTTCTGCCGGCCTGACGGCCGCGTCGCACGCGAACGTGGGCTTTTGCTCCGCGGTCCGCGACGCGACGACGCCGGTATCCAGGCTCTCTCCTTGGATTGGGGCACTTGCGCATTCGTCGGGCAATCCATGCACCCGCTAGTCGGCACGTTTGCGCCGCACGACGCGTGAAACGCGTTGCGGTGGAGGGCGATGGATGGCGATCGATTGGCTGCAGTCCGGCGTTTGGTACGGCGCGTCGTTGCTCACCGGGAAGCCGAGGCAATTCACCTTGATTATCTCGATACGAATGATGCCGGGCATTTGAGCCGCAGCGTTGTTGACTGGGAGCGCGATAGCGAC
>JBGOVA010000024.1:0-30176 GCA_041477875.1 Micropepsaceae bacterium
CATGTGGTAGAGCAGGTGGCAATGGAACGCCCACTCGCCGGGTTCGTTCGCCGTCAGCATGACCGAGTAGGATGAGCCCGGCGCGACGCTGACGACATGCTTGTTCGGCAAGCGATCCGCGGGTTGGCCGTTCAACAGCTGCACGAAATTGCCGTGCAGATGCATCGGATGCGCCATCATCGTTTCGTTGATGAAGGTGAGTTTCACCCGCTCGCCGTAGTGGAGATTGATCGGCTCGGCGTCCTCCGCCTTGGCGCCGTTCAACGTCCAGATATAGCGCTCCATATTGCCGCCGAGCCGCACGATGATTTCGCGCTGCGCCGGCCTGACGTCCTGCTGCGGTTCGAACGATTTCAGATCGGCATAACTCAGCGCACGCATATCTTGCGGCGTCGAGGCATTCGCCCAGCCGCGAGGTCGGTCCCCCACGACGGCCGGCGCTCCGTCGTGGCCCATCGCGCTATGGCCCATGCTCTTCATGTCATGACCCATGCCTTGCATGTCGGCGCCTTCGCCGTGACCCATACCCGCCATCGCGTCGTGACTCATGCCGTCGTGCGCCATCCCCATGTCCGACATCGTAAGCACGGCGCGCGGGCGCGTGGCGGGAATTTCGCCGCTCATGCCTTCGCGCGGCGCCAGCGTGGCGCGCACATAACCGGACCGGTCGATCGGTTCGGCAAAGATCGCGTAGGCTTTGTCTTCCTTGGGCGTGACGATCACGTCGTAGGTTTCCGCGTTAGCGATGCGGAACTCGTCGACCGGCACTGGCTCGACGTTCTGCCCGTCGGCCTGCACGACGATCATCTTCAAACCCGGGATGCGCACGTCGAAATAACTCATCGCCGACGCGTTGATGAAACGCAGGCGCACCCGCTCGCCCGGTTTGAACAACCCCGTCCAGTTCTGGGCTGCAGACTTTCCGTTGACGAGGAACGTATAGCCCGACACGTCCGCCATGTCGGTCGGATCCATGCGCATCTGGCCCCAATCGAGCCGGTCGCGCAGCGTGACCCCGAGCCCGTCGCGCCCGACGTCGCGGAAGAAGTCTCCGATCGTCCGCCGTCCGCGATTGTAGTAGCCGGAGTCGTTCTTCAGGTTGCGCAGAATCTCGTCGCTGTTTTCCTCGGTGAAATCCGACAGCACGACGACGTAGTCGCGCGGCGCCCGCACGACCTCCGGAGCGATCGGATCGATGACGAGCGCGCCATAGAGCCCGGCCTGCTCCTGTGTCCCCGAATGCGAATGGTACCAATACGTGCCCGACTGCCGGATCTTGAACCGATAAGTGTAGGTCTCGCCCGGCTTGATGCCCGGATAGCCGTTGAGGCCCGGAACCCCGTCCATCTCGCCCGGCAGCAGGATGCCGTGCCAATGCACCGACGCATCTTCCTTGAGGCGGTTCGTGACGTGGATGACGACGTCCTCGCCTTCCTTGAAGCGCAGCGTCGGGCCGGGCAGTTGACCGTTAATCGTCAAGGAAGGCACGGACCTGCCCGTCACGTTCACATTTTGCCGGTCGATGGTGAGCCGATACTCGCCGGCAAGCGCGATGTGCGCCGATGCCAGGAAGGCGAGCAAAAGATGGAATCCGAAAATCCGCGAACGCATGGGACGATGCTCTTGGTTGCTGAAGCAAAGCGACTGTGCGCGGGCGCGCACCATCGCCGCCTAAACCAAGAGGCGTCCGGTCCTTGCGTATGTATCTTTGAACCGCCGACTTCGATCGGGCGGGCGTTCGGCGCGCCGGACGGCGACGAGAAGCGGATCCTGCAAAACCGCCGCGACGACGCTCATCGGAACCGCAACCGAAGTCAGCGAAGGCGCAACCGCCGGGGCCTGCGGCGCCGTTGCCTGCACCATGGCATCGCACGCCCGCGGCGCATGCTTGGCGTGATGGCCCATCGACATGTGATCGTGCCGGGCGGGAGACACCGCGTGCTCGAACGAGGCGCCCACGCCGCACTGCGCCCACGCCGTCGCGACGAATGCAACGGTCAGCCAGGCGACAAGCAGGGCGCGAAGGATCATCATGATACCCTGGGGGGGTATAGCTCAGGCTCCGGCACGTGTCAACGCGCGGCGCCCTTCAGCGTCACTCCGCAGGGCTCGCATCCGGTAGGCCGTCGATCGCGATCTCGCCCCAACGCCTGCGATCGTGCGCCCAATATTTGTGCTCGATCGCAAGCATGGCCGGCGTCACGAACAATGTGAGCAGCGTCGAAAAGCCCATGCCGTAGATGATCGCGGTCGCCAACGGCACCCACCAGTCGGAGCTTGGGCCGCCGAAGTGCACGACGCGCGAGAAGAAGTCGACGTCGAATTTGAGCATCAACGGCAACAGTCCCAGCATCGCCGTGACCGTGGTCAAGATGACGGGCCGCAAGCGCTGAACGCCCGTGCGAATGATCGCGTCCGTCGGCGGGAATCCCTCCGCGAGCAAATGATGGAACGTGTCTACGAGGACAATGTTGTGGTTCACCATCACGCCCATCAACGCCACGATGCCCGTGCCGCTCATGATCACCGAGAACATCTGCCCTTGGATCAAGATACCCAGCATCACGCCGATCGACGAAAACACGACCGCCGTCAGGATGACGACCACGTGCCAGAAATTGTTGAATTGAATGATCAGAATGCCGGCGATGGCCAGCATCGCGGCACCGAACGCAAAGCCCAAAAACTGCATGGATTTGTCTTGCTCTTCATTCGATCCGCGGAACTTCACGCTGACGGAGGGGTCGAAGTGCTGAGCATCGATCCATTTTTTCAATTCGCCGATGCGTTCGTTCGTGTTGTATACCGGACTGTCCTTCACGACGTTCGCGCGCACACGCCAGACGCGCACGCCCTGAATGCGCTCGAAGCGAGTCGTCTGTTGCACGGCCGTTCGCGTCACGAAATTCGTGATCGGCACCGAACCTTCGCGTGTGTTGATGCGCAGACGATCGAGCGCCGCGATGCCGCGATCTTCCCGCGGGAAACGTACGCGAATGTCGATCTCGTCGTCGGAATCGTCCGGACGGTACTCGCCGATTTTGATGCCGTTGGTCACCAGCTGGACGGCGGCGCCGACCGTGCCGACGTCCGCGCCGAAGCGCCCTGCCTGCTCGCGGTCGAGCTTGATGTTCCATTCGATGCCGGGCAGGGGGCGGGAATCTTCGACGTCGACCAATCCCGGCGTCCCGTTGGCGCGCGTACGCACCGCCGCGACGACGCGATCGAGCGCCGCGTAGTTCTCCGAGCCCATCTCGATTTGGATGTCTTTGCCGCCGCCGGGGCCGCTCTGCTGCTCCTGAAGCTCGGCATGGATTCCCGGCATGTTCTCAAGCCGCTTTCGGATATCGGCCATGATCGGTTTCGACGGACCGCGCTCGTGATAAGGCAGAAGCTCGACATAGATATTCCCGATCGTATCGACCGGCCCGCCGCCGCGTCCGCCGCCGCCGGCCCCGGCGACCGTGTACACGCCCATGACGCCCCGCGTCCCCAAGAGGCGGCGTTCGGCTTCGATCACCAGGTCGCGCTTCTCAAGAGCGGAAAGATTTCCGCGCGCGCGCACCATGACTGTGCCGAAGTCGGCGTCTGTTTCGACGAAAAACTCGACGCCTTTGTTGAACATCCCGAAGGCGAGGATGACGCCGACAAGCGTTCCGATGGCGATCAGCAAGACGAACAGCGGATGGCGCACGGCGATTGTGACGATCCGGGCATACAATCCCGTGAGCCCCGGAATCTCGTAGAGATTGCCGGATTCCGAAAGCATGATCGCACGCGCTGTTTGCGGATGCACTTTTTCGGGCTTGCCGAAAATCGCGCCGATCGTGGGCAAAAACAAAAGCGCCACGAACATCGACGCCGTCATGACGAAGATCGCCGTGAACGGAAGAAAACTCATGAATTTGCCGGGAACGCCGGGCCAGAACAGCATGGGTGCGAACGCCGCGAGTGTCACGGCGGTCGACGAAACGACCGGCCAGAACATGCGCCGCGCGCCTTCGGCGAAGGCTTCTCGCTTTGAGAACCCCTCCATCATTTTCCGGTCGGCGTATTCGACGACGATGATGGCATTGTCGACCAACAGACCGACGGTGACCACCATGCCGAACAGGATCATCATGTTCAGCGTAAAGCCGCCGAACCAAAGGCACAGGAACCCGATCAGGAACGAGGCCGGAATCGATACACCGACGATGAGCCCAGAACGAAGCCCCAACGACGCCACCACGATGATCATCACGAGCGCCACGGCCAGTAGGATGGCGTTGGTCAGCTGAGTCAGCTGCGAGCCGATCCAATAGGACTGGTCGCCCGAATAATCGATCCGCACGCCCGCAGGCAGGCTCGACCGTACCGACTCGACGTAATCGCGCACCTTCTTGATCGTGCCGACGATGTTCGAGCCGGCGCGTTTCTTCACGTCGACACTGATCGCGGGCTGGCCGTTGTAACGCGCAAAAGTCGTCGCGTCGTAGAATGTGCGGTTGACCTGCGCGATGTCGCCCAGACGCACCACGCCGTCGCCTTTGACCTTGATCGGCAGGCGCAGAACGTCTTCGGCCGTTTCGAACAGGCCCGGCACTTTGACCGCAAATCGGCCCTTGCCGGTATCGAGCGATCCTGCGGCGATCAATTGGTTGTTGGCGACGACAAGGCGGAACAGGTCCTCGCTCGAAATGCCGTAGCTGTCGAGTCTCGACGGATCGATGACGACTTCGAGAAGCTCCTCGCGCTGCCCCGACAAGTCGGCGCTGAGCACGCCTTCGATCGAGTCGAGATCGCGCTTTAGACGCTTTGCAGCGTGAAGCAACGCCCGTTCAGGAAGGTTGCCCGACAGAATAATCGAGATGACGGGCTCGTCCGAGGTATTTGCTTCGTAGATCGTCGGCTCTTCCGCGTCGCGCGGCAATTTCGGCTTGGCAGCGTCGACCGCGTCGCGAATTTTTTGTAAGGCCCGATCCTTGTTGAAATTGACGTCGAATTCGAGCGTCAGCGCGCCGTAGTTTTGCGCCGCGATGCCGCGCAACTCTTTCAAGCCCTCGATCGTTTTGAGTTGGACTTCCAGAGGTCGCACGATCAGCCGCTCGGAGTCTTCCGGGCTGACACCCGCGAGAGCGACCTGCACTTGGAAGTACGGCAAGGGTATGTCGGGGTCGGCCTCTTTGGGGATCGAAAGATAGGCGACGGTCCCCATGACTATGACGGCCAGAAGGAGGCTCAGCGTAAGTCTCGAACGCTCGATCGCCCAATCGACAAGACCGGTCATGCCACCGCCCCCACTACGTTTGGGCCGGACTGTCGTCCGGAACCGCCTTCACCACTTGTCCGTTGACGACATATTCCTGACCGACAGTTATGATCGTGGCGATCCTGGGCAGCCCGGTGACCCATACGCCATCCGCGCCGTCGCCCACGATCTTCACCGGCACGAACTGAACGCGGCTATTCGCGTCGATTATGCGCACGCCGATCACGCCCCGATCGTCAAGGCCCAAGATCGCCGGCGAAACCCGGTGCGCTTCAATGCTGCTTGCGGTGATGTGGATGTCGGCGGTGATGCCGTCGCGGATCATGCCGTCGGGGTTCGGCACCTCAAGTTCCAAGCGGAACGTCCGGGTGGCGGCATCTGAGCTTTTCGCGACGAACTTCACGTGCCCGTCCGCGCGCTCGCCACTAATGAGTTTCGCCCAACCCGCATCGCCGATATGGATCTGCGGAACGTCCTTTTCCGACACTTGTCCCACGACAAGGAACGGATCCTGGTCGACGACCAGCGCGCAAGGTTGACCCAGCGAGAGATAGTCGCCGACATTGACCATCCGATCGTCGACTACACCATCGAACGGCGCCCGAATTTTTGTGAACTCGAATTGTTTTTCCATGAGCTCGACTTGCGCCTTCGCCGCCTCGTAAGCGGCCAGATCGCCGGCGACCGCGGTCCCCGAACGGAAGCCTTTTTCCGCAAGCGTTTTCGAGGCTTCGTACTCGAGCTCTTTCTGCTTCGCCGCCGCCCGCGCTTGTTTGAGCATCGCAGCCCGCGCATCGACGTTCAGTTCGCAGAGCGTGTCTCCCGTCTTCACGACGGCGCCCTTGTCGGCGCGGATCGCGGCAACCGTACCGGCGGTCTCGGCGCGAACCAGAACCTTGCGCAGCGCCTGCGTCTGCCCGCGAATGAGCAAATCCTGCTGGCGCATTTGCGCCGTGATCGTCCGCACACGGACCGTCGGAATCTGCGCAGCCTCCGTTGCCGGCGCCGGCGGCTTCGCCCCGGCCGGTGGCTTGGCCGCGGTCTTTTGGTTCTGGCCCTTGGCGTCGCCCATCACGAAGCTGGTCAGCTCATCGAGCCGGTTGAAACTTCCCGATGCGACCCACGCACCCAGCAACAGAAAAATCATGGCTGCGATGACGTAAGAGCGCCGGATCGGCGAGCGCGAAGTGTTGTCGTTATCCTGACTCATGAAAAAACTACTCGATGAGAGTGCCCGTCGGTGCCTGCGCCCCAGTCGCCTCGCCGGCACCGCTGTTACGTGGTCGGACAGAATGACGTGATGAAGTTGCGGAAAGGTCGCGACGGTGCTTTTTTGGAATGAGTGTTCCCGATTTGATCTGGGTCAAAATCGGCAATTTCCGCCGCAAAACGCTCACGTACTGCCACCAACGGTCCTGTCCCAGGCCGCTCTTTAGCGGACCTCACGCTACTAGGCAACTTACAATAGCGTGACCGGGCCAGTTGGCCTCTACCCCGAAAGAAGTACTCCTAAAGGCCGAATCGTGCGGTGCGCGCGAGAATCGAATTGCAACCTGCAACTAGAAAATGAAGTCGCGAACAGAGTAAATGGAGTCAAAGAATATCTGCCACACCGGGTAGAAATAATCCGAAACGGACGATAGTTTCGCTTCCGACTCCTTGAGTTGGCGAAGCGGGTCACGCCGAATTCGCCAGGTGTTTTGCACTTATCCCGTGGGGGAGACCTTTGATGAAAGTATTTGCTCGGGCCGCGCTTGCGGCCGCCGCGACTTTTGTGTGCTGCTTATCGGCGATCGCCGAACCCGTCGGCAACGCATCGTCGATCATTCCCGCCGCATCCCAGCAAGAACCGCAAGGCACGCGCAGCGATCTCAAACTGCGCGATCCCATCATCCGCAACGCCGAACTTGCGACTGCGGATCACGGCGCGCTCGAGGTGACGTTCCTCGACGGCTCGAAGCTGACGATGGGTCAGAACTCGCGGCTCACCGTCGATGAGTACGTCTACACGGGTCCTGGCGGCGCAGGAAAACAGACCATTCGCTACACCAAAGGTCTCTTCCGTTTTCTGTCTGGCTCGATCCCGAAGGATCAGGTGAAAATCGAAACGCCGACCGTCACCATCGGCATCCGCGGCACGATCTTCCGCCTGGCGCAGCTTGAGGACGGCGCCGGTTTCGTGTCCGTCGACTTCGGCCCGAACGGCGAGGAATTCGACGTGTTCATCACGTCGAAGAAAACCGGCAAGAAGGTCACGCTTCACTCTGGCCAGAAGATCGGTTTCGACCTCGGCGGTGTCTTCGAAGGCATCACCGACGGAACGATCGAAGGCTGTCAATAGCAGCGCGCCCCGTAACGAACGCTCGACCCCGCCCAATCGAGATTGAAGGAATAGTCTTATGAAGAGTCAGATGCGGATCAGAACGGGACTGCTCTCACGCGTCTCGACGCTCGCCCTCCTCGCGGCAGCGGGCGGCCTCGGTTCAGTGCAGCAAGCACAAGCGGCCACGTGCACCGGTCAGCTCGATATCGACGCGCCGACAACGATCAGCACCGACGTCCCTTGCGCGGTGGTCGATTCGACCATCACCGGCAATGTGACGAACAATGCCAACGTGGGTCCCGGTGACGGCGTAGCGGGCTTCTTCATTGGTAAGGGCGGACTGATTACCGGCGAGCTACTGAACAACGACACGATCGCAGGCGGCACGCTCGGCTACGGCGCGCTGACGTTGGGTGAGGGCGCGAATGTCCAGGGCGGCATCCGCAACACCTCGCAAATCAGTTCCTCGACCGGCAACGGCATCAATTTGGGCTACGGCACGTCCGATGTGCACAGTTCGGCGGCGCTGACCGGCAACATCACCAACTCTGCCGGCATTCACGGCGCTGTGGACGGCATTGCCGCCATGTATGGCACGATGTCCGGAAATCTCACGAACGATGCCGGCCATGACATCACCGGCGGCGATGTTGCCGTCTATATCAACGACGGCTTCACGAGTTGGACCGGTGGAATTTTCAACTCCGGCAACATCGCTGGCGACAACGCCGGCATTCAGGTCGGAGGTTTCTTCAGCGGTAAAAACAGCGTCGTCTTCTCCGGCGGCATCGCAAACTACTTCGGGGGCACGATCAGTGGTCTGAACGGTCCGGGCATCGTGGCCGGCGGCAGTAGTTTCAGCGGTGGCATTTACAACGCGGGCGTGATCACGCAGCGCAACCTGGCGGCGGCGGGCGGCGAGGGCCAATATGCCGGCGTGGGCATCGTGGTGACTGCCGAGACCTTCAACCAAGGCATCACGAACGACTACGGCGGTCAGATCAATGGTCTGGGCGGCCCCGCGATTTGGGTCACCAGCGAGACCACCGACTTCAACAACGGCATCATCAACAACGGCAACATCAGCGGTGTCGACGCCGGGATACTGATCGAAAGCACGAATTTCGACGGCGGTATCATCAACCGTGGCAATATCACCGCATCGAAATTCTTGGGCGATGCCATCCATGCGAACACGAATTGGACGGGGGACTTCGACAATCAAGGTCTGATCCAAAGCACTCAAGGAGACGGCTTCGACTTCGAAGGCGCGTCGTACACCGGCAACTTCTCCAACTCCGACACCATCTTCGGCGGCAAAAGCGGCGTTGTATTCGGGAATGGCAATACCGACATCACCGGCAGCGACAGCAACGCTCAGTTCACCAACACCGGTTCTATCGGCGGCACCGAATACGGCGTGCGCATTCTCGGCGATCAAGTCGATATGGATTTCAAGAATACCTTCGCGAGTGTCGCGTTCCCCCCGACACCGGAGATATCAGCCACAACCGGCGCCGCCTTGGTTCTGGCGGCGAACAACTGGAACGGCAGTGTCACCAACGACGGCGTGATCCAAGGCGGCACGGTCGCCATGCTCGTCGGCGGCGACTTCACCGACGGTTTCTCTCTCTCGTCGGTTGACCGGATCACCGACACCTTCAGCGGTACGATCACGAATACGGGTTCGATCGACGGTGACGTCGTCGGTCTGTACGTTACGGCGAACACCTTCAACGACGGCGACATCATCAACACTTCGACCGGTTCGATCACCGGCGGCGAGACGGGTGCGTTGATTGATGTTGGCTCGTTCACCGGCGATATCGTCAACGATGGCGTGATTACCGGCGCGGGACTTAGCACCGGCCTGCATGTCATTGCGGGCACTTACAACGGCGACATCGTCAACAACGGCGAACTCTCGGCGGCGTCGAACGCGCTTCATGTCGAGCTCGGCGCGCTGAATGGCACAATAACGAACACGGGCCTCATCGAGTCCCCTGGCGCCACCGCCGTGCGGCTTGAGATCGACGGCCCCAACACGTTCGTGAATACCGGCGGCGGTACGATCATCGGCGACGTCGTCCTCGGCGCCCTCGGCGACAGCATCTTCGGCGGGAAGGCGACCTTCATCGGCGAGGGCGGCGAATCCGGCCCCAGCGGTATCGAAGGCGATATCCGTGGCGAGCCCTGCGGGTGCTCCAACGACGACACCGTGATCGTCCGGAACGGCGCGCACTACTTTGCAGGCAAAGGCGGAACCGCCAGCAACCTCATGGCCTTCAACGTCGACGACGGCGGTTTTGCCATCATGGGTGCCCACTACGAGGGCGACCCCACTGGCAGCGGCTACGCTTTCAGCAATGTCGACGCGCTGAACGTCAACAACGGCGGTACGCTCTACATCGACAAGTCGACAACGCTGAACGTGGACAACAGCTACACCCAGCAAGCCGGTGGCACGCTCGAATTCTATTTGGGCGCGCCTGGCGGCGAAGGTTTCTCCAGCTTGACGGGCATCCAGGAGGCCGTCGCCGGCCAGGACTTCGGTCAGATTATCGTTGGCGGTCCGGTGACGCTTGACGGCACGATCGTCGGTTTCCTCGATCCTGCTTTCGCTTCCGCGAACCCGGGGCTTGAAGAGGTGGACTACAATGACGTCATCGTGGCTGACGGCGGCATAACCGGTGACTTCACTACTGTGGCGCTCATCAGCAATTCCTCGCTCTTCGAACTGGATGATATCATCGACGGCGATACCGTCGACTTGCGCCTCACGCGCACCTCAATCTCCGACATCGGCGACATCGGGGGCATCATCGTGAACACAGGCGGAACCTTCGACGCGTCGGTCAGCGATCGCTCGAACGGCATCGGTTCGGGATCGTGCGGCATGGCGGGTGCCGGTTGGTGCTTCAACCGCTTCGCCGCGAACGAACCAGGCGCGACGTCTGTCATGAACGACTCGGCCGATGATCCGTTCGATTGGTTGCGCACGGGCGTACGCCGCGTCGGCGAAACCTCGGTTTGGGGTCGCGCAGTCGGCGTCTGGGGCAACACCGACGGCGGCGGCGGCGTCCCCGGCAGCGACTTCAACACGGCGGGCGGAATCGTTGGCATCGACCACGTCTTCACCCCGCTCTTGATGGCGGGTGTCGCAGCGCAATACACGACGGCCGACATCGACTTCGACGGAAGGCCGGACAACGCCAATGTCGACAGCTTTGAAGCCGGCGCCTACATGTCGTACGGCGACACGCGGCTCTATTTGAACGCCAACGCGAGCGTCATCTGGCACAGCATCGAAGTCGACCGTTTCGCGCCCGGGGGCCAAGCTTTCGGCGACTACGACGGCACGACGATCTCGGGCTATGCCGAGGTCGGTAAGATCTTCGAAACCGGGGAAGGTCTGCGCATCCAGCCCATGGTCGCGTTGAGCTATTCACATCTCGACACCGACGCCTACAGCGAAACGGGAACCGCGAACACGCTGCTCAATGTGTTCAGTTCCGACTTCGATTCGCTGAAGGGTATGCTCGGCGCGCGCTTCGCCTATCCGATCCAGATGGACTCCGGCCGCAAAATGGTTCCGGAGGCGCGCGTCATGTGGGCCCACGAGTTCATGGACGACCAATCGTCCTTCCTCGCGACCATCCAGGGGCCGCCCAATCCGCCGCAGCCAATCTTGGGCGAGACATTCTCGCGCGACACGGTCGTCCTCGGCGCCGGCCTCACGGCGCCGATCTCTGCATCGTCGACGCTCTTCGTCGACTACGATGCCGGCCTGAACACCGACATCACGACCCACACCGTATCGGCGGGTTTCCGCATCGTTTGGTGATCATCCTCCCCCGCCCCGGGGGAGGATCTTCAAAACCGCATCAGATGCCCGATGCGCACCGACGCCTGTGTCGTGTCGGAACGATAATGCGCGCCGTCGAGCAGGTCGCCGTTCTCGCCCAGGGCCACGAAGAACTCCGACCCCGGCATGAACTCCCACCGGTAGCGTGCCGACAGACCGAACGCATGCGAGATATTGTCGTATTGCGTCTGCGTCTGCAGCTGCATGTCCGGCGTGAAATTCAAGGTGACGTTGAGCGCGTAGATCTGGATCTCGACGTCCCCCGTCGGCAAGCTGATGTTGTAGAACTGGTGCGTTGCGCCGATGTCCCACGTCGAATCCGGCCGCCAATTCACATAGACATAGGTCCGCAGGATGTCGCCGTTGAAGAAGCTGCAGCACTCGACTTCGATGACGGTTGAGATCGGCCGTCCGATCGCCGACTCGAAGCGCACATTTCCCGCCGACCATATGTACTCGCCCGCCGGCACCAGAACGTTGCGCGGCAGGTAGAACGGCTCGGTCACGTTCTCATAGTCGTTCCACAGATTGATGAACGCGAGGTCCGTAGACTGCGCCATGAAGCCGGCCCAGTACCCGTTCTCGCGCGACTCCAGTCTGTCGTTGAGGTCGGTGACGAAATTGTACCAGGTGCCGGTCTCGTACCAGCGGATGTCGGGATCGTCGTGCGTGCGATAATTGTAATAGAAATTGCCGTCGTAGAAGCGGATGCCCGGACGGTTCACGAAGCCCAGCGCCGGAGTGAAATTCTCGCCGATCTCCTTGAACTGAAACCGCGCGCTGAACGGCTGGTTCGGATACGAGACATGCACGCCGAACGCATCGTCGTCGCCGTAGACGTCCGAGAAACTGCGCTCGTAGAAAACATCCGCTTTCACCGTGTCGCCGTCGAACCACGTCGAGTTGCGGTACTGGAAGTCGCCGCCCGCGACAGTGTTCTCGGTCGCCCCCGTCGGATCGCCGTTGGTGAAGACGAGCCCGAGTTCGGACTCGCCGAACACGGGCTGCGTGATACGCGCGGCGGAGAGGATCTGCCCGTCGGTCGCCTCCGTCCCTTCCGTCGAAACGATGAGCCCGCCGATCCCCGTCTCGCCGATCTGCCCTGAAAGCTTGCCGCCCGCGACGATGTCGACCGGGAATCCGTCGACGAGCCCGATATTGCGCGAGAAGAACGGCCGCCCGTTGACGTTGTCGTTGAGGTTGTTGCCGCCGAACTCGAACACTGAGGCGTCTTGCAGGAAGAAATCGCGCGTCTCCGGAAAGAACAACCCGAAGCGCGACGTGTTGACCTTGCGCTCGTCGAGCGGCGTGTCGGAGAAATCGGTGTTGAAGGTCAGCGTCCCCGTCAACGCCGGCGTGATCTTGTAATAGGCGTTGCCGGAGGGCTCGAAGCGCAAATCGTCTTCGCGCGGGCGTTCCCACGCGTGCTTGTAGCGCAAACTGCCGTAGAGCTTGAGGTCGAGCCCCAAGCCCTCGGCCGTGTCATGAATCCCTTGAAGCGTGCCCGAATGTGAGATGTCGACGGACGGCAATTGGTTGCGGATCTGCGACCAGCGAATGCGCTCGCCCTTCCGCCGGATCAGGCGGAAGAGATCGAAGCCCCAATCCGCACGCGCCCGGTCGTAGGAGATGCTGCGAAAGGGAATGGCGACCTCGGCGATCCACCCGTCGGCGACCCGACGGCCGTGCGCATGCCAGATCGTGTTCCATTCGATGAGGAAGTTCGAGTTGTTCTCGACGAGCGAATCCGCGCGCGCGCCCAATGCGTTGACCTCGAACACATAACCGTCGCGCCGCGTCATATAGGGGTCGATATAGATGCGGAAGAAATCGTCCTTCGACAAGTCCCCGTCGCGCGCTTTGATCGAGGCTCTGATCTGGTCCGGTTCGCGGTCGTAGGCGTGGATCGCGAAATAGATGCTATTCTCGTCGTAGAGCACACGAACGACCGTGCGCTCGCTCGCAGGCTGCCCTTCCTTGGGCTCGAGCTGGTAGAACTCGTCGATCGTGGGCGCTTGCGCCCAAACGGCGTCCGAGATATCGCCATCGAGCTTCGGCGCGTCCTTCGCGTCGATGCGCGTGGCTTTGGCGGAAGGCTGATAGGTCGAGAAATCGCGCGAGGGCCGCGAGGCTGCATCCGCCGGGGCCGCCTCGGACGCCGCCTGTGCGCTCAATGGGGAGAGCGCAAAGCAGATCGCGAGCATCGACGCGCGCGTCGACGCGAATAGTCCAGTCCCCCGAGTACGCATTGCCCCCCGCGACCCTCCGTACACAGACAAGCACGAGCCCCGGACACGAGGCCCGTTAATTCTCGGAGAGAGGTTTCACGAACGGGTGAGAGCGTGGCGGCGTCTCTTCACTCCTCGCCCTTCCACCTTCCGGAAGGGAGAGGGGCGGGGGTGAGGGGAGGCCGCTACGGCGCGCTGAACATCGCAAGACTAGCCCCGCGAAGCGTTATTGCTCTTCCTCCTTCGCGTCTTTGCGCCTTCGCGTGATTCACTTTTCTTCCCGCATTTTGCGGCCGCGCAAAGACGGAAACTCAACAGGCCGTCCCTCGCCCCCGGCCCCTCTCCCCTTCCAGAAGTTGGAAGGGAGAGGGGTGATGAGGCCGTGCCGCGCCCCGTAAGGATAATCAATTACAGGTTGCTGTCGCAGGTGGTTAACCTGCTATAGAGTGTCCGCGTTGGGGGACAGTCAGTAAGCGTCGGCCGGGGGGCCCAGTCATGGGATCGCTGATTCTGTTCGTATTGGGCGTCGCGGCCCCGCTTGCCGCCGCCCTCGCGGTACTCTGGATAGACGAGCGCCGCCGCTCCTACATCAAGATGCGGTTTGACCGCCTCGCCCAAGACAACCGGGGCTTGAATCTCGCGCTCGGCTCGCGCACCGGCAGCACTGGGCCGCTGCCCGCCACGACCGACGCCGAGCGGCGCGAAGTGAGCGCGCTCGCCGCTCAACTTGCCCAGAACGGCATCCTCTTGGAATGGCTGAGGCTCGGCACGAAATCCCCAGCCGAAGCCGCCGCACAACTCCTGGGTGCGCGCGCGCAGGAGGCGGTGCACCTTCAGCAGGCGCTTACGGACTGGGGCGCGCATGGCGTCGTCGCCGCGCTCGGCCAGTTGAGGGAACGCCTCGCCTCCGTCGCCGAGATGGAAATGGTTTGGGCCGACCCGCATGCGCATGTCGAGCGCGACGCGTCGATGATGCTCGAACGCTCGATGTGGGTCTTCGAGCCGGAATTCGTGGTGGGCGAGGGGCGCTTCGCCGTCGATCCGCGCTTTGGCGCAGTGGCGAAACCCACGACCGCCACCGGACTCTACCAAGCCCAGCAGAGCAAAGAGGGCGAGCAAACGCTCGTCGTCGAACTGAAGAGCGCCCGCGTCACCGTCGGCGCCGATCAGCAACTGCAGGCGTGGAACAACGTGCGCGAACTCATCCGCGGCGGCGCGATCCGCGAGCGCGATCCGGTCGACGTCTATGTCGTCGGCGGCGCCGTCGACGAACTCGACGGCAACCCGCGCGTCGAAGGCCGCTATCGCAACGTGCGCATCACCTCGTTCGACTACCCGCATCTGATCGCGCGCGCAAAACGTCTGACCTTCGGCCTCTACGACGACTTGAAGGACAACGCACCCTTCCTGCGCCAGCACCGCGAAGAGATCGCAACCGCCCAGCGCACAGCTGAAGACCAGGCAGCGAACGAGGCCTCCGCGCCCGCGCCCGCCGACGAACCCGGTCTCATCCGCCGCGAAGAGTTCGCCGACAGCCCGCGCCGCGGCGAATACGAGGGCGACCACATCGTGATCGGCAAGCGAAGACAGGCGGCGCAGTGATCCTCGCTTGACCTACCGCCTCGTCGCCTTCGTCGCCGCGCATCTGCCCGAACTGACGGACCTGTGGATCGCCGCCTGGACGAAGGCGATGCCCGCAATCGATTTCGAAGCCCGCCGCGCCTGGTTCGTCGACCAAATGAGCGAACTGCAAGCGCACGGCGTGCGCATCACCTGCGCTTTCGATGAAACGAATGGCGCCATGGCCGCCTTCATCACGCTCGATCCGAAAACGGGCCACATCGATCAGTTGGCCGCCGCTCCCGGTGCTTGGGGCAAAGGCGTCGCCGCCGAACTCATCGCCGACGCCAAGAGCCGCGCACCCGTCCTGCGCCTCGAAGTCAACCAAGACAACCCGCGCGCCATCCGCTTCTACGAAAAGCAAACCTTCCACCGCCGTGCCGCCGGCATGAACCCAACCTCCGGCCTGAAGACGTGGCACTTGGAGTGGGCGCGGCGGTAGCGCGTCACGCGTTGCGCGTCGCCTTCACCAGCGTCTCGAAATCGACCCGCGCGATCGGCTCGAGCTCCTTGACGAGCTTCGCGGCCTGCTCGGACGCCTGCACCAGGAAATCGAACCCGCCGTCGCGCCGCGCACTCTGGTCGGAGAGCCGCGCCTGCAGATGCTCGCGCTGCGGCTCGGGCATCGTCGGATTGATCTTCAGTTCCGCCTCGATCTGCGAAACCTCCGCCGCCGATTCGAGCGCACCCTCGACCCCCATCATCGTGCGCAGCAGCGTCATATGGATGCGCGCCCGCAAGGCGGGATCGCTGAGTTCGAAGAGCCGCTCGCGATTGCGGTCATAGACGTCGAGTTCGCGCCGGATCATGCGCAAAAGCCGCATCGTCACTGGCCCAAAAGGATCGCCGATCCCCCGCGCGCGCCCCGCCGCTCCGACGGTGACACCGAGGAGGGCCATGATCTCGCCGAAGAACAGCGCCGCCTGCTTCTGACGCCGCCGTGAATCCACGCGATGTTCGATCTGCGTCGCCACGAACCCGCCGGCCGTCGCCAGGATCGCGCCCGCGGCCACCGCCCACAGCGTGTCGAAATTGGAAATGAAGTCGAAGCTTTCCGCGCGTACCGGCATGGCGAATCTTGAGGTCCCCGCTGTCTGCGCAAAGTCTACATCGAAGGGACCCGCGCCCGCGAGCGTGGCGCTTGCCCGCCACTGAGCTTGGGGTTAATAAGGCCCGCCGTTGGGGGATCGTCTAACGGTAGGACTGCAGACTCTGACTCTGCCTGTCTAGGTTCGAATCCTAGTCCCCCAACCACTTCAGTTCGCGATGCGAATTGAAGTGTCCTCGGGCTTGACCCGAGGAACCAGAAAACGACTAGTTTCTGCGTCTTCCTTCGCCCCAATCGTTATCCCCTTCTCGCCCCCGAAACATGCGACACTGTCCGCCGCTGGGGCAAAGGTCGAAGACCGTGGTGATAGTGACGTGGGTGAGTTGCGGGCGCGGGAGCTGGTGCGCGCTCGATGCGGTCAATCTATTGAGCCTGCGCACGGTCGGCGTCTTCATGATTTGGTACGCGGGCGATCCAGGCCGTGTCGTCTGCCTTGGCCAGGGCGATATCGCGACGCAGTTGAAGGCGCTCAAAGCCGACAAGAAGGTTCTCTCTTACAAAGCCCAAGGCGACCTGCTCGTCACCTGGGCCGAGGTTTCACCCGCCCGCATCCACGGGATCGAGCGTTATCTCGTCGAGACGTGGCCGCCGCTCATCGCGGGCCAATCGATCGACGCCGAGCCGATCGAAGTGAACTCCCCGGGCTGGATGCGTCCGTTCATTTGAAAGTGCGCCCGCGCCGTTTCTTAAAGACTCATGCGGTGACCGATCGCGCTTTCGGTCAACTTTAGCCGCAGCCGCGACGACAGCTCGCAGCCAAGCGCGTCGCTCGACGTCAGGCCGGGATGATCCGTAAACGCCTGCAACAGAACCTCGTGCACCAGAAAGTGCGATTCGTTGATGCTGTCGGACTGGCGCTCGGCTTCGCCGCGCAACTGGGCCCCCAAAGCTAGAATCTCGATCACGCGCACAGTTAGGCTCCTTCTCGACGATTTTCGCGAGAACGATCAAATAGAAGAATCGTTATGTCAGAGACTGGATAATACTTGCGCCACATATACTCGCTTGTCCATCGAAATATCTTGATAACATGCGGTATTCCGAAATGTTTCGCGCTTGATCACTGGTAATCGCCGAAATGTAGACTAGGTTGGACGTCTAGTTTGGATGATTCTCATTCAGATTATTTTTGAGAAATTTACGGAGCACACGATTATGACAAATATGACCCCCTCGAAGCCCATCGCCGACGCGAACAAGCAGGCGGTTCTCAAGGACATCCACGCCAAGTGGGGCAAGTTCTCCGACACCGATCTGGCCGCGCTCAAGGGTAAGGACGATCTCGTGACGCAAGTCGTTTCCAAATACGGCCAGGAAAAGAGCCTGGTTCAGCGCGAAGTCGATACGCTGCTGAAGGGCCGCGCGATCTGATAACGGCATAAACGCCGGGACGCAGCAGGGCCAAGGCCGTTGTTGATGTGGCCTTGGCCCTCGTTGTGCCGGCGCGAAAGGAAAGAGGAAGATGACCACGCAAACCATAGAACTCGACAAGCACCGCGGCATGGCCGCGCAGAAGGCGACCGAGATCCGCCGCCTGCTTGTCGGCGTCGAAGCCGATCAGTCGGCGCTCAAAGCGCGCCAGGAAGAGCTCGAGACACAGCTCATCGCGGCGACCGCGACGACGTGGCCCGAGGCGGCCGAGAAGGCGCGCTATCTGATCGGTCTGCTTGCCACGACGCCGGCTGCGCGCGACCCGCGCCGCAAGAAGCTGATCGCCAACGTGCTTGAAGATTTGCGCCGCCTTTCCGGCACGGACGCGGAAGCCGGAGCAAAGTAAGTTCCAGCGGATATGACGACACGCACGAGCGATACGGTCGTTTGTTTCCGTCACCCCTTCTCGCTGAAGGGCGTCGATCGGATGTTGGCGCCCGGAGAGTATCGCGTAACCACGGAAGAGGAGGCGATCGAAGGCCTGTCCTTCCTGGCTTATCGTCGTGTCTCGACGTTGATCTCTCTGCCGACGCACGCCGGACGGCCCTCAGCCGTGGGACGGGACCAATTGTCGGTGGAAATGATGTCCATTCATCCGCTGGATCTCAGGCGCGCATTGGAGCAGGACGCGGCGACGGTGCCGCGCTAATCGTCGTCGCGCGGCCGAACCACCGCCTTCCGCGGCTTTCGCTTCTTGGCGGCGAGGACCTTCGTCAGTTTTGCGGCAGGCGCCGCGCCGCCGGCGGCGTCTCGCGCGAGCCTAAGCTCCCTCAGCCGCGCCATGTTCGCGTCCACGGCGCGACGACTGGCCTCATATTCTGTCGTCGCTTTCTGCCGGTCCTGGAGTTGGACTTCCGCCTTCTTGAACTTCGCTTCCGCAGACTCGCGGAGCCGGTCACGGCTACTCATCGACATTGCCCCTCTCGACAGCCCTACGAAGCAGCTTGTCAGCATATCATATCCTCCCTGAAGAAGCCGTGCGCCGGGAAATGTCTAGATGAGCGCTACAGGATCGCGCTTCACGGCAATGGCCCGCAATGGCGCGGCCCGCCGCGCGGCGGTCACGAGGGCAAGGCCCGATCCGAGGACCAGCACCGCCATCACCATCACGCCGGCCTGAACGCCGTCGGCGATCGGCATGCCGATCATTCCGGCGATCGAGACCATCGAACCCACAACGGCAAGCAGCAAGAACGTGCCCGCCCAAACAAGAATCTGCATTTTATCCTCGTCGAATGAATGAGGGATACGCTCGAATCTCAGGCGCGTGCCATTCTCAAGACGGCCAACAAGGCGACCGCGCCAAGCGTGGCCGTCGCGACGACGCTGATAAGGCCCGCACCGACCGTGACGCCCAACACGGTGAGCAGCCAACCGCCGACGAACGCGCCGATGATTCCAATGACGATGTCGCCGACGAGGCCGAAGCCGCCGCCTTTGACGATCAATCCCGCAAGCCACCCGGCAACGGCGCCCACGATCAGCCAAATCAATATGAATTCGCCCGACATGTTGGTCTCCTGGCGTGTTCGACCGCCGCGAAACATCGCCGAAAAAGGAATTGGGGTGATGAAAAGGAGTCGGATTCAGGGGCGTGGTCCGGCGACGGCTTGGTCACGCATCAAGGCGGCTTCGTTGAGGGGAACGGTCGGACGGCGCAAAGGGTTCCGGTGTTTCGTGCGTTTCATTGGAAACAATTGGCACAAAGTCGCCATTGTCCGGGCCGCGGGGTGAACCCGGTCGCCTTCCCAAGTGGAGCGAAAGCGCCGCGAGCGCGTACCAAAGCATCGCACACGAACTCTACGCGCTGTCTGCTCGCGGAACGTTCGCTCCCGGTCACGCCGTGGCGGCTTCGGGCCTCTCGCTCTGCGCGCGACATAACAGTCATCGGCCGGCATTCGGCGCGAATAGCGCAACCCTTTTGAACCGCCCGCGTTGTCCACTGTGCGAGCCATTCGGCTCGGACTCTCGATCGCCACCATCTGCGCAAATGCGAACCCGCGTGTGGACGGGCGCGACAACCTGCAAAAGGAAAATTCATGATGATTGCTACCCGACGCACATTGATGGCGAGCGTCTTCGCGACCGCGGCCGCGCTCTCGCTTGCCGGCGCCTCCGGCGCGCAAGCGGCCACTGCCGAAGATCTGAACCGCGACAGCGCCCAGGCGCTTCAAAACCTCACGCAAACGAACAAGACGGCCGCCGATATCGCGCATAACGCGCGCGCCGTCCTCGTCTTCCCCAATATCGTCAAGGCGGGCCTCGTGTTCGGCGGCGCCTACGGCGAAGGCACGATGATGAAAGACGGCCGCGTCACCGACTATTACAACTCGGTCACCGGCTCCTGGGGCCTCCAGGCCGGCGCGCAGTCCTACGGCTACGTCGTCTTCCTGATGAACAAGAAGGCCGTCGATTATGTCGACAAGAGTTCGGGCTGGGAAATCGGCGTCGGACCGACGGTCGTGATCGTCGACGAAGGTGCGGCGAAGAACCTCTCGACCAGCACGCTGAAAGACGACGCCTACGCGTTCATCTTCAATCAGCAGGGTCTGATGGCCGGCGTCAGCATCGAAGGCACGAAGATCTCACGCATCGATCGCGGCAAAGACAAGCGCGCCGCGCGCTAAGACACGAGTTCCGGGTCACGGTCGCATAGTTCCAAGCTGAGCGGCGGCGGAAAAACGCCACGCCCCGTGGCCCGGTCATCTCTGCATTATTTTCGTCGGCGCGCCCGACAGGAGAAGCGCATGCGTATGACGTTGTTGTCTTCAAGAGTCTGGCTTTTCGCCGGCGCGGTGGCGCTGTGGGCCATCGCAGCAATTGTAGTGTCCGCGCCCGCCTCGGCGGAGGCGCTCTATTCGAAAGTGGCCGGCGTGACCGTGCAGCTGAACTTCGGCGACAATGATCGCGTCTGCTGCCAGCGCGGCAACAGGGATTGGTGGTCGAACTGGCGCGAATGCAGGCGCGCGGGCGGCGATGCGACGGCCAACAGGGCGTGCAACGACAACCGCGCGGACTATCGCGCCGATCAGCGCGTCTGCTGCCAGCGCGGCCGTCACGACTGGTGGTCGACATGGCGTCAATGCCGTCGCAACGACGGTGAGCCGACGGCCAACAGAGAGTGCCGCAACGATCGCGACAACCGCGTCTACAGCCTCAACCAGTACGACAACGATGGCTATGGCAACGGCGGGTACGAGCTGCAGGACCCTTACGGCAACCCCGACCGCCGCGTCTGCTGCAACAGCCGCAACGGGGTGACGTGGTCGAGTTGGCGCGAATGCCGCCAGGTCCGCGGTGAGGACGTCGCCAACAGGGCGTGCCGCAACTAGCAAACCGCGCTCGTCGAACGGAACAACGGCCGCTTTGCTAAAGCGGCCGTTTTGCGTTTCGGCGCGGTCAACATGCCCCGCGATGCGGTGGAACCCTTTGGGTTCCCGCCGCGTTGGTTGCATAGGTGTCCGCCTGTGACCACTGCCATCGAGGCAGCTGTTGCCTGGGCACAGGGAGCAAAACGAATGGCAGACAGATCGCTAACCAACATACTCATGCTTCTCCTCATCGCCGCCGCGGCGGTGGCCGGAGGCGTCTACTACTACAACCACTACATCGAGCCGCAGAACGACGGGCCGATGGAGCGGGCAGGCGAAAAAATCGACAACGCCCTCGACGGCAAATAGGAGCGCGCCATGCCTCTTATTCAATTGGTCGTCGTGCTGGTGGTCGTCGGCGTACTGCTGTGGGCCGTCAACACCTACATCCCGATGGACGGCAAGATTAAGCAAATCCTGAACGTCGTCGTCGTCATCGCGGTGGTATTGTGGCTGCTGCAGGTCTTTGGCGTGCTCACCGGCTTGGGCGGTATTCACGTCGGCAATTGACCTGACCGCGTGAGCCGCGCCCGTCGAACAGCACAACGGCCGCTTCGGGGCGGCCGTTTGCGTTTCCGGTGCAGACGCGCGGGGCCGAACGACGTAAGCTCGCCGCCGCTCGTTCGCCCCGGACGAGTCGCAAAGAGAGGGATCCCCATGGCCAAAGGTCAAATGCGCAGCAATCGCGAAAAGAAGAAACCGAAGACGAGCACCAAGAAGGACAAGAAGGCATCGACGGCCCCGTTGACCAGCATGCCGTTTCCGACCAAGACCGATCAGCGCACCAAGGGCAAATAGCGCCCGGCGGTCAGCGCGCCGCGTCTTCGAACACGACCGTCTCGACCTCGGCAATCTGCTGCATGATCTCGTAATAGCGCGCGGTCCACACCGGGTCGCCGCGCTTGGTGCCGTGCGCGCACATCTCGCACGTGTGCGCCGAACAGATCGGGCGCAAATGCGGCGCCGCCGTACAGCCGTCGTCGCCCATCAGGGGCAGGGCAGGGTGCCACGTCGACTGAAGGTCGACCTGCCACTGCGCCTTGGCGAACTCGATCGCGATCGAACAGTATCGCTCGTCGCAGCACGTGCGCGGCCGCTCGCAGCGCCCCGAACACTCGGGCTCCGTGTGCGCCGCAAGCTGCGCGTAGAGGCGGACCAGCTTGGTGCGCATCACGCGGTCGATCGCGGCAGGCGGATCAGTTGTTGGCGCTCTTCATCCCACAAGCAATAGCCCATGGCGCTAAGCCCCTGCCACAACGTCACCGTCGGCGCTTGCTCGAAGCGCGTATCCGAGCGGTGGCACGCCTCGAGCCGATAGTTCGGCACGCGCGGGTCGAGGTGATGGATGTGATGGAAGCCGATATTGCCAGTGAACCATTGCAGAATTTTCGGCAGCACGAGATGCGAGCTTCCGGCAATGGAGGCGTTCTCGGAATTCCATGCGCCTTCGCGCGCCCACACCGCGCCCTCGAAACGATGCTGCAGCGAGAACATCCAAACGCCCAGGATCGACGCCAAGATCGCCGGCGGCAGATGAACGAGAAGAACATTCTGCCAGCCGAACGCAAACGCCAAGGCCCCGAACACGACGAACAAGGCGGCGTTCGTGATGTACACCGAGCGCCTTTCGCGCGCCCACGCCGCCGGCGTATCGAACGCGAAGCGGTAAAGCAGCAGGAAGACGAGCGGCGGCAACAGGATCAGCGCGACGATGGGGTGCCACACGAAACGATAAAACAGCTGCCGCCTCGGCGGCAGTGCGCGATACTCGGCAACCGTCAGGCACGTCGAATAGATGTCGCTGCCGCTGTTGCGGTTGTCCAAGTCGTTCCAATGCATATGGTGTCCGGCATGCTGTCGCCGCCAGTTCTCGTACGGCGTCAATGTGATCACACTGCACACGAGCCCGACCCAGCGATTGGCGCGCGCCGAGCGGAAGAAAGACCCATGCCCGCAATCATGCTGGAAGATGAAAATGCGCGCGATGAAGCCCGCCGCCGGCAGCGAAAGCGCGGCGACCGCCCAGTAGCTGACACCGTAGGCGAGCGCGGCGTACATCAGAGCATAGATGCCGATCAGCGGCACGAAACCGCTCGCGAGTTGCGCCACGCTCATGGCGACCGTCGGCGTGCGGAACTTCGCCGCAGCCGTGCGCAAGGGCGCGCCCTGATCGCTTGCGCTCATGTGAGTTGGCTTTCGCGCACGACATGCTCGCGCCCGTCGCGATTGTCCTTGACGCGGTACTGATAGTCCTGCCCCTCCGCCGGCATCAGGCGCACGACCTTGTAGACGCCGGTCGGCGTTCCGCGGTGATAGATGTCGGCCTTCAGGTTCACGGTGTCCCCGATTTTGAACCGCCGCGCGCGTTCGGTGATGTCGGACATTCGTCTTGAGTCTCCTTGGGGCAAGCGTGACAGAAGCGGCGACCGAGGCGAGGCCCGCGCAGCAAGTGCCTCGGGCCTCAACACTCGATCGCCGCGGCCGCGCATCGCACCACCGGGCTGTAAAGCCAGGGCGCAAGCGCGGCAGACGGTGATGCACGGGCAGCGGCAAAGGCTCGTCGCGCGGCGGCTATCGCCGCGCTCGCGCCTCATGCGCCGATTGTGAGAGCTGGATCAGGCCGGACCCTTCGCCCGGCTGCAATGATCGTGGGCGAACATAAGGCATCGCCGCTGTGTGCGCTAGCGTACTTTCGCCAGGGTCTGAGATCGGCGCTTTTCGTCGTTTGTACGCGTCACGCCCGGTCGGGGAGTAGGATTTCATACCCCCGCCGCCCCCTCACTTCACCGCCGGCAGCACGCTCCCCGGATCAAGCTTCAGCTTCAGCGCCAGCACGCGCGCCTGTTCGCGCAAGCCCGCCATCCATTCGGCGTCGGCGGGGCCGTCGCGGATGATGTCGACCCACAGTGCCAACGCCTCGCGCTCCTTGCCCGCCTGCACCAGCGCGACGCAGCGATAGAAACGCGCGCGCGGCTCGCGCCCGTCGAGCGCCAACGCCGCATCGAAGGCCTTCGCCGCCTCGGGCGTGATCTTGCCTTGGGCCGCAAACACGAGCGCCTCGCCGTATTGCGCGCGTAACGCCGCGTCCTTCGGCTCGAGCGCGACGGCGTGCGCGAGCGCCTCGACGCCTTCGCCCGCGCGGCCAAGCTGCACATACACCGCACCCAGCATGCGCCAGCCCCGCGCATCGTTGGGGTTCGCCTTCAGCCGCGCCACCAGCTTGGCCACCATGGCATCGACTTGGACGAGCATCGCCTTCGCGGCTTCCTCTTCCTCCGCCGCGTGTGCCGCCGCCGGATCGAACGTGCGCCCCGGCAGCATCGGCCGCCCGAGGCTCAAGTAAAGCGCGCCGGAAAAGGCAACGAGCCCGGCCGCGACCGCAATCGCGACACGCTTATGCGGCGCACCCGCCGAAACGCTCTCGCGCTTTGCCGCGGCCAGCATGCGGCGTTTGATTTCAACCCGCGCCGCCTCCGCCTCCGCCGGCGAGATCAACCCGCGTTCGAGATCACCGTCGACCTCGCGCAACTGATCGCGATAGACGACAAGGTCCGACGTCTCAGCCGCCGCCTTACCCACCTTGCGCAGCAACGGCGGCAGCAGGACGACAAGCGCAACTGCGATCAGCACGCCGAACGCAAGCCAAATCATAGCCGCCGCGCCTCGTCCTCGACCAGCCGCCGCACCGCGTCCTCTTCCTCCGCGCTCAACGGCGGCGCGTCGTCGCGCTTCCGCCGCGCGACATAAATCCAAGCGGCTGCAAGCCCGACCACAAGCAACGCCAACGGCCCGAGCCACAGCACCAGCGTGTCGCCTTGCAACGGCGGGCGCAGCAGCACGTAGTTCCCATACCGCGCGACGATGTAGTCGCGCGCCTGCGCGTCCGTGTCGCCTTTCGTGATCCGCTCGCGCACCAGAATGCGGATATCGCGCGCGAGCGGCGCATCGGAATCGTCGACCGACTGGTTCTGACAAACGACGCAGCGCAATTCCTGCGTCACCGCCCGCGCCCGCGCTTCGAGCAGAGGGTCCTTCAACATCTCATCGGGTTCGACCGCATGAGCGACGCC
Organism: Micropepsaceae bacterium; assembly: GCA_041477875.1. Lineage (GTDB taxonomy): Bacteria > Pseudomonadota > Alphaproteobacteria > Micropepsales > Micropepsaceae > SZUA-430. The sequence goes on from JBGOVA010000024.1 coordinate 25,268, forward strand.
GAGCGAGAGCATCAACGCAATAAGAATCATCAAGCCCGGCCATGACGACTTTGAGAGCAAGCCGCGCCTCACTTCTCCGCCTCAAGCGTCGCGACCAGCGGTTCGATCTTCTCCCGCCACACGGCCTCGTCGATCGGCCCCACCTGCTTGAACCGTATCCGCCCGCGTTTGTCGATCACGTAGGTCTCCGGTGCCCCCGTGACGCCGAGGTCGATCGCCGTGCGCCCCGCCGCGTCGTCGGCGATGCGCGCATAGGGATTACCGAGTTCCTGAAGCCACTCCGTCAACGCATCGCCCTTGTCCTTCCACGCGAGTCCGTAGATCGCCACGCGCTTTTCGCCCGTGAGCTTGATCAGCGTCGGATGCTCGACCCGGCACGTGATGCACCACGACGCGAACACATTGAGCAAACTCACATGGCCCTTCAAATCACCGTTGGTGATCCGCTCGCCCTCGCGCCCGAACGACGGCAGATCGAACGCAGGCAAAGGCTTGTCAATCAGCACCGACTGCACCGTGCGCGTATCGAGCGTAAGCCCGAACGCAAAATAAACCGCAAGCCCCAGCAGCAAGAACAACGGCACCGTCGAAAGCCAGCGCGATGCCATCGTTCACTCCCCCGGCACGGCGACGACGGCCGCGCGCCGCGGCGCGCCGATGCGCAGGCGCCGGTCGCTCAAAGACAATGCCCCACCGACCGCCATGACGACCGCGCCGATCCAGATCCACACGACGAGCGGGAGATGATAGAGCCTGACTGTCCACGCGCCATCGGGCGAGCGCTGCCCGAACGTCACGTAGAGCACGTCGAGCGGTCGCACGCGCAGGCCCGCGATCGTCGTCTCGGCGCCCGGATAGGGATAGTTGCGGCGCTCCGCGATCAAATCATCGGCGTGGGCTCCGCCGATGCCGATGTGGAACGTCGCGATCTTGGTCGTGTAGTTCGGACCTCGCCCGTCGACGACCGACGCCAGCTGCGCGCTGTAGCCGCCGATCGAAGCCGATTGCCCGGGCTTGAGCACCGTCACGTTCTCGCTCTGCCACGTCGTCATGCAGATCATGCCGACGGCGGTGATCGCGATCCCCGCGTGGGCCAAGACCATGCCGTATGTCGCGCGCGGCAGACCCATCGCGCGCTGCCACGCCGCCCCGCGCCGAAGATCGAGCCGCCGCACGATTACGCCGAGCGAGCCCACAAGCAACCACGCCGCCACGCCGAGCCCCGTGATCGCATAAGCCCCCTTATAAGGCCCAAGCCACAACGCCGCCGCCGCGACCGCGACCGCCGCGACCGCCGCCGCCTTCAACCGCAACAGCGCCTCGCCGAGATTGCCGCGCTTCCAGCTCAACAGCGGCCCGACCGCCATCGCGATCATCAGGAACAGCATCACCGGCACGAAGAACAGATTGTAGTAGGGCGCGCCCACGGAAATCTGATCGGCGCTCGTCGTCGACACGAACAGGGGATAGAACGTGCCCAGGAACACGACGCCCGTAATCGACACCAGGATCACGTTGTTGAGGATGAGCCCGCTCTCGCGGCTCACCTCCGAAAACAAATTGCCGAGCTTGAGCGCCGGCGCGCGCAGCGCATAAAGCGTCAACGCTCCGCCCGTCGTTGCCACCAAAAGCGCCAAGATGAAAACGCCTCGCATCGGATCGGTGGCGAACGCATGCACGCTCGAAATGACGCCCGAGCGCACCAGGAACGTTCCGATCAAACTGAGTGAGAAGGTGAGGATCGCAAGCAGTATCGTCCAGCGCTTCAACGCATCGCGCTTCTCGACCACGATCGCGGAATGGACGAGCGCCGTACCCGCCAACCACGGCATCAGTGAGGCATTCTCGACCGGATCCCACGACCACCAACCGCCCCAGCCGAGCACGTAGTAGGCCCACACGCTGCCCAGCATGATGCCGATGGTGAGAAAGCACCAGGCCGCAAGCGTCCACGGTCTGACCCAGCGCGCCCACGCCGGATCGACCTTGCCCTCGATGAGCGCGGCGACCGCGAACGAAAACGCCATCGAGAATCCGACATACCCCAGATAGAGAAACGGCGGATGGCTGGCGAGCCCCGGATCCTGCAACAGCGGATTCAAACCGTTGCCGTCGACCGGCGCCGGATCGAGCCGCGCAAACGGATTCGACGTGAAGAGAATGAACGCGAGGAACCCCGCGCCGATCATCGCCTGCACGGAAAGCACGCGCGCGGAAAGCGTTGCCGGCAGATTGCGCCCGAACACTGCGACCGCCGCGCCGAACACGGCCAGGATCAACACCCACAGCAGCATCGACCCTTCGTGGTTCCCCCACACGCCGGCGATCTTGTAGATGAGCGGCTTGTCCGAATGCGAATGCTCTGCAACGAGCGTCACCGAAAAATCCGACATGACGAACGACGCAGTGAGCGCCGCAAACGCGACGGCGATAAAGATGAGCTGCCCCACCGCCGCGCGCCCCGCAAACGCCATCAGCCCGGCATCTCGCCGCGCGGCCCCATAGAGCGGCAGCACGCCCTGCGCCAGCGCGATCCCCAGCGCCACCACCAACGCAAAATGCCCAATTTCCGCAACCATGCGCGCCTCGATACGCGAGGGCCGAGGCCAGATCAATCAGGCGAAATAGCCCCGCCTTTTTCGCCCCTCTCCCTTCCAGAAGGTGGAAGGGCGAGGGGCGCTTGATCGTCGCTCACAGCAAGGGCGGTGGTGATCATGAGTTAATGCCGGCGCGCGGGATGCCTTGCGGCGGCGCCGGCAAATGAGTCAGACTCCGCCCATGCCCCGCGCAACCCACTCGCGCCCGCCCATCACGATCGGCTCGCTCGCGCGCGGCGATCGCGGGATCAATCTTCTGTGCAAATGCGGGCACCGCACGTCGCTCCTGCCGGCGCAGCTCGCGACGATGGCGCACCCCGAAACGCGCATCCTGGATTTCAAGCGCCGCTTCCGCTGCTCGATGTGCGGCCGCTCCGGCGTTGGCGACGACATCCGCCTCACGACTTTCGTTCTCGCCGCGCCGTTCGCAAGCGCAGCCGCATCCACCCGGCCGCGCACCCCGCACTGAACAGGAACGCGGGCCCCCGCGTCTCGCGAAGCCCCGCGTGCATGCGCTCGATCTATCCTACGGCGTCTTCGGCTTGGCGCACTTCCAAACCATCTTGCCGTCTTTGTCTTTCACTTGCGTCGGAACCTCTGGCGCCTTGCACTTGAGCGAGTCCGGAGGCGTCGGCGCCGGCGTCGTCGTGGGCGCTGCGGGCGCGGGCGTGGCTGGCGTCGAGCTTGCCGCATAAGCCGCGGCCGACCCGAAAAGAACGACCGCCACAGCAGCCCCTGCGAGAATGCGTTTCATGAACTTCCCCCTTGGAAATGACGCGGATCAAACCTCCGCGAGGCAAGGGGCGTAGGCCGCCAACCTGTCTGGACTCTGTCAGTTGGATGAAATCTGCCGGCCGGGGTGGGGGGGTAGGGCCCCACACCAACCGGCCGCATGGTGGCCGAAGCCGCGCCGCTCCTCGACCTTGGCAACCGTCCCGCGCACTGAAAGAGTGCGCGCCGCTACTAAGATGAGGCCTCCATGAGACACGACGTTTGCTTTGGCGCGGCGCTTTCGGCGTCGCTGCTTCTGTCGTTTGCGGCCGCGGCTGCGCCGCCGCCGCCGGAGGAGCGCGTGAAGCTGCTCGAGGGCGCCGCCGCGTCCCAGCTGTCGAAGGCGGAGATCGAGGCGCCCGTCAAAGGCTATCTCCCCGCGAAAAAGTTCGATTTCCGTGGCGTGCTCGCGCCGGCGCCCGCCGTCGACTCGCTGCGCGATCAGGCCGATGTCGCGGCGCTTCGCCAGGTCGTCGCCAAAACGGACGACGCGCGCTGGGCGAGCGCCGTCGCCGACGAGGCCTCGGTCTACGATCGCTTCGAGAAGGAGTTGGGCGTCACGATCGACAGAAAGCACGTGCCGCACCTGATCGCGCTCCTCAACCGCGTCGAGCAGGATCTCTCCGATCCCCTCGGCGGCGCGAAGGACACGTTTGCGAGGCCCCGTCCGTTCCAGCGCTTCGCCTTCACGCGCGTCTGCGGCAAGACGGAGCCGCCGAAACCGGAAGCGAACCCGACGAAGGGCACGTCCTATCCGTCCGGCCATGCGACCTTGTCGTGGGCGGCGGTGCTGGTGATGGCCGAAGTCGCGCCGGCGAAAGCCGACAAGCTGCTCGCGCGCGGGCTCGAATACAGCGAAAGCCGCATCGTCTGCAGCGTCCACTTTCCGAGCGACGTCGAAGCCGGGCGCCTGCTCGCGACCGCCGTTGTCGAACGCGAGCAGGCCGTCCCCGCCTTCCGCCACGATCTCGCCTGCGCCCGCGCCGAATATGAGGCCGTAGCCGCCGGCAAATCCGCGGCCAAACTCAAGGCATGCAAATAAGGAAGGTCCGGCACCCCCATGACACACGGGGGATCATGGTTCATCCTTGGAACTCGAACCCGGCCGGCGCGTTCATGATCGCGCCGGCCCGACGGCCAAGGAGAACGCAATGTTTCCTTTAGGCGACGTATCGCGCCGGATCTCGGGCTTTCCCTTCATCACGGTCTTGATCATCGCGGCGTGCGTGGGCGGCTTCTATCTCGAGCTCACGCGCGGCGATCCGTTCGTGCTGCGCTGGTCGGTGGTCCCGGCCAAGATCATGGCCGGCCGCACGCTCGAGACGCTGGTCACCTCGGCGTTCCTGCACGGCGGCTGGCTGCACATCATCGGCAATATGGTCTTCTTCTGGGCCTTCGCGCCGCCGATGGAAGAGGCGATGGGCTCCGCGCGCTTCCTCATCTTCTATGTGCTCGGTGCCGGGGCTGCGATGGCCGCGCAAGTCGCCGGCGATCCGCAATCGATGCTGCCGGCCTTGGGCGCGAGCGGCGCGATCGCGGCC